>NZ_JBQFQF010000004.1:0-388205 GCF_056536745.1 Ruegeria sp. CJ2 | reverse complement strand
CGGCTTCGGCTTCGGCTTCGGCTTCGGCTTCGGCTTCGGCTTCGGCTTCGGCTTCGGCTTCGGCTTCGGCTTCGGCTTCGGCTTCGGCTTCGGCTTCGGCTTCGGCTTCGGCTTCGGAAACAGGCTTTTCTACAGGCTCAACGTCGTCAACCGGTGTTTCTTCGGTGGCCGTAACAGCATCGGTTACCTCGTCGACCTTGGGGTCATCCACCGGCTTTTGATCGGTTTTCTTACTACCAGCCAACGCAATATTCCCCTTATCGAATCCGAAATGACCTGAACTACAGACCCAACTAAGTTAATCTGTGGCCTCGTCGCCCTCAACCCGCAACGCATGTTTCACAAGCTTTTTAATGGCTTTCCGCATTTTCTTCGGAGTCGGTTCCTTGGCAATCTTCAGACGCTCATAGCCCAAGGAATAAAGGGGTTCAGCCGTCGCAGCGCTGATGGCAGCCAGCATCAAAGGCGCTGATCCATGCCAAATGTCGGCAAAATGTCGCGCTGTTCGGGGCGAAAAAATAGGGGCTAAGACCGGCGCTTTTCCCAACGCGGCGGCCTCGGCTTCGGATGTCAGCGGTAACAATCGCTGCTGATACACGGGCAGTTCGCGCACGGTCAGGCCGGATTCGGTCAACCGCTCGGCAACATTTCCGCGCGTATGCTCTCCGCGCAGGTGAAGAAGCGGGCTGTCGGGTCTGGCTTGCAGCAGGGCCGCAACCAGTTCTTCGGCGGTCTGGCCCACCATCTGCGCCTGCCACCCCGCACCTTTGGCCGTTCCGGTGGTCGCAGGACCAACGCAGTAAGCAGGCAGATCACGATCCACGCCCATGGACGCCGCGGCATTGACCGCGTTGGCCGACGTGAAAATCAACCCGCGCACATCCGTGTCGTTTGCCTGAACCGGCAAGGGCTTGATTTCGAGGATCGGGGAATAGATGACCTGAACCCGTGACCTGACCCGGGTTGGCAATTGCGCAACGAACCTTTCCGAGGCGGCGCGAGGGCGGGTCATCAACAAATACAACGGCGGTGCCCTTGGCCTTGGGATTGTTTGCATCCGCGCAGGGTGATACCCCGCTTTGCAATCAAGGTGTAACGGATCAGGCCAATGGTGCAAACACTTACTGTCCTCGGGCTGGAAAGCAGTTGTGACGACACAGCCGCCGCAGTCGTGCGCCAACGTGATGGTGCCGGGGCCGAGGTGCTGTCATCAGTTGTCTATGGCCAGACAGATCTGCACAGCGCATATGGCGGTGTCGTCCCCGAGATCGCCGCCCGCGCCCATGCCGAAAAGCTGGATACCTGCGTGTTGCAGGCGCTCGAATCCGCGGGAATGACCCTGAAGGACGTCGACGCCGTTGCCGTGACCGCCGGTCCGGGTCTGATCGGCGGGGTCATGTCCGGGGTCATGTGCGCCAAGGGCATCAGCGCGGCAACCGGCCTGCCCCTGATCGGAGTGAACCATCTGGCCGGTCACGCGCTGACACCGCGGATGACAGACGGGATCGCGTTTCCGTATCTGATGCTGCTCGTGTCGGGTGGGCATTGTCAGTATCTGATCGCCCATGGCCCGGAAAAGTTCACGCGGCTTGGCGGTACGATTGACGATGCACCCGGCGAAGCGTTCGACAAAACCGCGCGGCTTCTGGGCCTGCCGCAGCCCGGCGGCCCTTCGGTCGAAGCCGAAGCGCGGACAGGTGACCCGAAACGGTTCCGCTTTCCCCGGCCTTTGCTGGATCGGCCCGGCTGCGACCTGTCCTTTTCTGGCTTGAAAACGGCCCTTATGCGTATGCGCGACCAGATCGCCGCGGAAAAAGGTGGGTTGACCCGACAGGATCGGGCAGACCTATGCGCCGGATTTCAACAGGCGGTCGTGGACACGCTGGCCGAGAAAACCCGCAGGGCCATTGACCTTTACCTGCAACAAAGCCCACCTGACCCCGTTATCGCCGTTGCGGGCGGGGTCGCGGCCAATTCTGCCATTCGGTCCGCGTTAGAGACTGTTGCGGTCGAAAACGGCGCCCGCTTTACCGCGCCTCCGCTGCGCTTTTGCACCGACAACGCTGCAATGATCGCCTATGCCGGGATTGAACGATTTCGCACCGGTGCCCGCGATGGTCTGGACCTGACCGCGCGTTCGCGCTGGCCTCTGGACCAAACCAGCCCTGCCATGCTGGGCAGCGGTAAGAAAGGTGCCAAGGCATGAGTATTTCGGTTCTTGGGTCTGGTGCCTTTGGGACAGCGCTGGCGATTTCGTTAGCCGGGAACGGGCCAGTCACACTTTGGGCGCGCGACGTGGATCAAGCGCGTTTGATGCAAAGAGACCGCGAAAACGCGGCGCGTCTGCCGAATGTGCCGTTGCCCAGCGCAATCACCATTACCTCTGACATCGCAGAGGCGGCGCAGAACGAGATTCTGCTGATTTCCGTGCCCATGCAGAAACTGCGCGGGGCCCTATTGGACCATGCCGCTGTGGTGTCGGGAAAGACCTTGGTCGCTTGCTGCAAAGGTATTGAATTATCGACAGGGCTTGGGCCGATCTCGGTCATTCAGCAGGCCATCCCAGATGCGCGCCCTGCCCTGTTGACCGGTCCGAGTTTCGCCGACGATATCGCGCGCGGCTTGCCGACGGCCCTGACACTGGCCAGTGCCAACCACGAACTAAGCCAAACCCTGCAACACGCCCTGACAACATCCAACCTGCGCCTGTATCGCACGACGGACGTTACCGGGGCCGAACTGGGCGGGGCATTGAAAAACGTGATGGCCATCGGATGCGGGGCCGCCATCGGTGCGGGGCTTGGGGACAGCGCCCGTGCCGCGCTATTGACGCGGGGCTTTGCTGAAATGCAGCGATTTGCGCTTATGCGCGGCGCGCAAGTCGACACGCTGATGGGGCTGTCCGGTCTGGGCGATCTGGTCCTGACCTGCTCGTCCGAATTGTCCAGAAACTACCGTTTTGGCCTGTCTTTGGGTCGAAATCTGCCTTTTGACACAGCGACCACCGTGGAAGGCGTCGCCACCGCACGCGCGATGTCCGACATCGCGATACAAGAAGGGCTGGATATGCCCATAAGCGCAACAGTGGCGGACCTGAGCCGTGGCGCCTACAGTGTACCCGAGGCCATTCAATCCCTGCTAAACCGACCCCTGAAGGAGGAATAATATGCTCATTGCCCTTATCGCCCGCGACAAGGACGGCGCACTGCAAACCCGTCTGGACAACCGCGCCGCGCATCTCGGCTATATCGAGGAAACCGGCGTTGTCGCACAGGCTGGGCCTTTGCTGGACGGGGACGCGATGATCGGTTCGTTGATCATTCTCGAGGTCGAGGACATGGCCGCCGCCCAAGCCTGGGCCGACAATGACCCCTATGCCAAGGCCGGTCTGTTCCAGTCCGTTGACCTGATCGCCTGGAAAAAGGTCGTGGGCTGATGGCATATTGGCTGTTCAAATCCGAGCCATCGACCTGGAGCTGGGACCAGCAGGTTGCCAAAGGGGACGCAGGTGAAGAATGGGACGGCGTGCGCAACTATCAGGCGCGCAATTTCATGCGGCAGATGGCGGTCGGCGACAGGGGGTTCTTCTACCACTCGCAAAAAGACAAGGCGATCGTCGGCATCGTCGAGGTCTGCGCCGAGGCCCATCCCGACAGCACCACGGATGACGACCGCTGGGAGTGTGTGGACATCAAGGCGGTGCGGCCGTTCACGACACAGGTGACCCTGGACGATATCAAAGCGGATGAGCGTTTGGGCGAAATGGTATTGGTCAAGAACTCTCGACTGTCCGTTCAACCGGTCACCGAGGCGGAATGGCAGGTGATCTGCGATCTGGGTCAAACGCAAGCGGACTAATAAAGGGAAGGCTCTGACGGATGCAGAACCTTCCCTACCCCGCGTGCTCCCTACTCACCACACGCGTATGGAAATGTCTGGTTCTGACCGTCCTGGTCACACCCTGACACTAGCCGAAGTGCGGGGCTGGGTTCAAACCTCAAATATCTAAAATTTAAGTCGCCCTTTTGGTACGGCGGGCGCGACCGTGTCGCGGAAACTTATCCGTAAACAGACTCTTTCCCGAAATGCTTGGTCAGCATGTAATAAACGACCGCGCGATATTTATTGCGCTCGGACGTGCCGTAGGTTTCCAGAACCTTGTTGATGCCTTCCATCAATTCGGGGCCATCGGACAGGCCCAGTTTCTTGACCAGAAAGTTGTTCTTGACCGTTTCAAGCTCACCTTCCTGGGTGGCCGCTACCGTTGACGCGTCAGCGTCATAGATGGCCGGGCCGCAGCCGATGGTGACTTTGGTCAGCAAATCCATGTCCGCGTCCATGCCGCATTTGGATTTCAGGTCCTCTGCATACTTGGCGATCAGCTCATCGCGTTTTCCCATGGTCGTCTCCTGAATTGGGTAGATTTCAAATTCCCCATCACCCCAATCACGGTAATGGGCAGGGGGATTTGCACAAAGGGAAAAATCACCGGCTTTCCCCCCAAAAGGCAGTCCGGTCTTGATTTCAACTCATCCTTTATTTAACATTTAAGTTAAATTTATAAATCGGGAGTTTGCCATGACCGTTTCCTTGCCCAACGAAAGCCCCGCATATCGAGAAGCGCGCAACCGACTGCTGGCCGCCGAAGTGGAATTGCGCGCCAAGATAGAAAACGTCGCCAATCTGCGCCGCCAACTTCCATCGGGCGGCCAGATCCCACAGGACTACGCGTTTCGAAACCTTCAGGGCGGTGAGGCGCCTCTGTCCTCGCTCTTTGGCGAACATGACACGCTTGCCATTTATTCGCTGATGTATGGCCCAAATGCAGAGTTGCCCTGCCCGATGTGTTCGGCCTTTCTGGACGGGTTGAACGGGCAGATTGCTCACCTTTCAAAAAAGATCAGCTTTGCGGTGGTTGCCCAGAACACGCCGGAAAAACTGGCGGCACTGCAAGCAAAAATGGAATGGCACGACCTGCCGCTTTATTCCGCGCTGGGCACCGAATATCAGAGAGACTATCTGGCCGAGGCCGAAGACGGAAGCCAATTGCCCATCCTGAACGTCTTTCGACTCACGCAAGACGGGATTTGCCATTTCTGGAGTTCCGAACTTTTCTTCCAGCCCAGTGACTGGCACCCACGGCACGTAGATTCCGCATGGCCGCTTTGGAATATTCTGGACCTGACGCCCGAGGGTCGCGGCGATTTCTTTCCAGCCTTGCGCTGAGTATCAGGCACAAAAAAACGGCGGCCTGACAGACCGCCGTTTCACTTCCGTTTTTCGCCAAAATCAATAGCGGTAATGCTCCGGCTTGTACGGGCCTTCGGGTTTTACACCGATATACGCGGCCTGCTCGCTGTCCATCTGAGTCAGCTTCACACCGATACGGTCCAGATGCAGCCGGGCGACTTTTTCGTCCAAGTGCTTAGGCAGGATGTAAACCTTATTCTCGTACTCATCACCCTTGGTGAACAGCTCGATCTGCGCCAGCACCTGATTGGTGAAGGACGCCGACATCACGAACGAGGGGTGACCGGTGGCGTTGCCGAGGTTCAGCAGACGGCCTTCGGACAGCAGGATAAGACGATTGCCCGAGGGCATCTCGATCATGTCCACCTGTTCCTTGATGTTGGTCCATTTGTGGTTCTTCAGGCTGGCCACCTGAATTTCATTGTCGAAGTGGCCGATGTTGCCAACGATGGCCATGTCCTTCATCTCGCGCATATGCTCGATGCGGATCACATCCTTGTTGCCGGTGGTGGTGATGAAGATATCCGCGCTGGCAACTTCGTCTTCCAGCAAGGTGACTTCGAACCCGTCCATCGCGGCCTGCAGCGCGCAGATCGGGTCAACTTCGGTCACTTTCACACGGGCGCCTGCACCACGCAGCGAGGCCGCCGAGCCTTTGCCCACGTCGCCGTACCCGCAAACCACAGCAACCTTACCCGCCATCATGGTGTCGGTGGCGCGGCGGATACCGTCGACCAGCGATTCCTTACAGCCGTATTTGTTGTCAAATTTCGACTTGGTGACCGAGTCATTGACGTTAATCGCCGGGAACGGCAGGTGGCCGTCTTTGACCAGTTGATACAGACGGTTCACACCGGTGGTGGTTTCCTCGGACACGCCTTGGATCTGATCGCGCATCTTGGTGAACCAGCCCGGGCTTGCGGCCATACGCTTGGCGATCTGCTTCTTGATCACCTCTTCCTCTTCCGAACCGGGAACAGGGATAATGTCCTCACCGGCTTCGGCGCGGGCTCCCAGCAGGATATACAGCGTCGCGTCGCCGCCATCGTCCAGGATCATGTTCGGGCCTTCGTCGAACAGGAAGGACTTGTCCAGATAATCCCAATGCTCTTCCAGCGTCTGGCCCTTGATGGCGAAAACAGGAATGCCAGCCTCGGCAATCGCGGCGGCGGCATGGTCCTGGGTAGAGAAGATGTTGCACGACGCCCAGCGCACATCCGCGCCAAGTGCTGTCAGCGTTTCAATCAGAACGGCTGTTTGGATGGTCATGTGCAGCGATCCAACGATCCGCGCACCTGACAGAGGTTTGCTGTCGCCGTATTCCGCGCGCAGGGACATCAGCCCCGGCATCTCGGTTTCGGCAATATCCAGCTCTTTGCGGCCGAACCCGGCCAGTGAAATGTCTTTGACGATATAGTCCCCGGCCATCAGGTACTCCATTCCGGTAAATCTTGGTCCGGGTTGCCCCTAACATCCCTTTCGAGACGTGGCAACGCAGATGGCCGGAAACGGGATTTATAACGCCATACTCAGCTTGGCGTGCCGTCTACCTTGATCTTGGGAATGGCTTCGAAAAAGTCGGTGCCAACAGAGACGATGCAACTGACGCCATTTGCATGCGTCACCAGAACGGTAAAGCTTCCCGTTTCCTCGGAGGTCCAGACCTCCATCACCGATTGCGCGCCGCGCGATTTCTGCAATCCGCCAAAGGCCAGCTGTTCCGAATAGCTGTCCTGTAGCTTGGCGATCACGTGTTCACGCTGCGCACAGGTGTTTTGCTGGGCAAATACAGGGGGCGCAGTGGCGGCCATTCCAAAGGCCAGTGCAATTCCAAACAAACGCTTGAACATAGCAAGCTCCTTTCGATACGTGTTACGATCGAGAGGGGCACACCGGGAGGAGCATGCGCCCCCCTCGGTACTAGATGTCGGTATCACCGCGCACTTGTTCAAAGCACGATCGCTCAAGAAAAAGTTGGCAGCTGGTGATCTTGACAGGTAAACCATACCACAAAACCGCAGCGCAATCGCCGCTGTTGAAATCGGGCATGGTATAATGGCAACACAACCCAGAGCATGGCAGAGAATGCTGTCCGGTCGCAGGCTGGATCTGCTGGACCCGACGCCGGTCGACATTGAAATCGAGGATATCGCGCACGGTCTGGCATTTGTGGCGCGCTGGAACGGTCAGACCGCCGGGGATTTTGCCTATTCGGTTGCCGAACACTCCCTGCTGGTCGAGGCGCTTTTTCGCCGGATCGCCCCCAAAGCGCCCGTCAAATGGCAGCTTGCCGCTTTGTTACACGATGCGCCAGAATACGTGATTGGCGACATGATTTCGCCAGTCAAATCCGCGGTTGGCCCGGATTATGGCGCGCTGGACGACCGGTTGGCGGCAGCGATCCACATCCGGTTCGGCCTGCCCGCCGCAGTGCCCAAAACGATCAAGCGCCAGATCAAGAAGGCCGACAAGATCAGCGCCTGGATGGAAGCCACGCAGATCGCCGGATTTTCCGAAACCGAGGCGACCAAGTTCTTTGGTCGCCCAGATAAGACAGTGATGGAGGGGCTTGAGATCGTTTTACGCCCACCGGTCGAGGTGCGGCGGGCGTATTCGGACCGGCATGCGGCCCTGCTCAGTCAGCTTTAGCCGAATACGAAGAAACACAGCTTGTTTCCATCCGGGTCGCGCACATACGACCCGTAGAAACGGTCAGGCACACGTTGACCGGGCTCACCTTCATCAGTTGCGCCCAGGCTGATGGCCTTGTCGTACAACGCCTTGCTTTCCTCTTTGGACTGAGCGGCAAAAGCGACCATGCTGCCATTGCCCACCGAGCACTCGCCACCGTCATAGGGTTCGCAAACAGCCAGCATCGGCTCACCAGGTTTGCTGCCGATAAAGGCAATACGCCCTGCGTCGATAATCACCTTCGCGTCACGATCCGAAAAAAGGTCGGTATAAAATTTCTTTGCGCGCTCCATATCCGAGACGCCGATGGTCACATAGCCGATCATAAGGTGTTCCTATCTAGTAACTGATTTTTCAAAGGCGAAACTCACCAAAGAGGTGAAAGGGATCAAGTCAAGAAGCCGTGACCACTAGCGTGGACTGCGCTTCGCCAAAATCCGCTGCAAGGTTCGGCGGTGCATGTTGAGGCGGCGGGCGGTCTCGCTGACGTTGCGGTCGCACAGCTCATACACCCGCTGAATATGCTCCCAACGCACCCGGTCCGCGCTCATGGGGTTTTCGGGCGGCGGGGGCAGTTCGTCATCTTTGGTCAGCAGCGCGTTGGTGATGTCAGTGGCGTCGGCGGGTTTCGACAGGTAGTCGGTCGCACCTATTTTGACGGCGGCCACGGCTGTGGCGATGGCACCGTACCCGGTCAGCACCACAACCCGGCTGTCGGGGCGCTTTTCGCGCAGCACTTCGACCACATCCAGCCCGTTACCATCCTCAAGCCGCAAGTCCACAACCGCATAGGCTGGTGGACGGGCGGTGGAAATGGCGCGCCCTGCGGCGACCGAGCCTGCGGTCTCGACCTCGAAGCCGCGTTTTTCCATGGCCTTGGCCAGACGTCTCAGAAATGGCTCGTCATCATCTACCAGAAGCAGGGATTTATCCGGGCCGATATCCAGGTCAGAGCTGTCCGCCATATTCTATTCTTTCCGCTATTTCACGCCTTTGGCTTGAGTATGAGTAATAGCAGCGCCATGAGAAAGGTCAAACAGACCTTAGGTCGTAGCTTTGACAGGCTCACCGCCGCAAATTGCGGAACGCCATCCGCCAGTGAAAACAGGCTGTTTGTTATCCAGCCCACGCACACGCTCAAATACCTATGCTGGCGCGCAAAAGCGACGCGCAACACCCGCCGCGTTGCGCTTACCTAAAGGCTTACGGCTCTTCAGTTGTTGAAGCAGTCTCGGACAATTGTGTTGCCATCTGCATCCACAGCACCGGTATCAAATTTGATCTGCCCGGCGATCCGCGGACGCGTAAACGCGACAGACCGGTAGGTTTGAGGCGACAAAATGAAATCACCGAACAACGGCGTATAATCCAGAAACGCTTCGGTCATAAGAAGCGTGTCACCTGACGAAAACAGCGGTGTTTGCGCTTCGTAACTCGCGATCTGATCATTGGTCAGAGCCGTCAGTCCCGACGAAGGGTGCGACCAACAGAATTCGAGCACGCGCTGTGCCTCATCGTCACAATCCGCCGTGCATTCAATCGTTGAAATCCGCAACTCGCTAGGGTGCTGGGGCCCCACGATATACCGGAACACGCTGTTCAGACCATCAAAGTAATCCGAGTCGATAAAGGCGTCTTCACGGCTGATCATGTCGGATACAGTATAGGTCGCCTTGGACCGCAGATAGGACATGCGAACCGCATCCTGTACCACCAGCGCTCCCGTCGTCAGCAGGATCAGAATAGGCAGCGCAAACCCCATTTCAACAAGGGCCGCGCCGCTTGTGTCACGTGCAAATCGGCCAATTGCGCGCCGTACCCGGACCTTAAAATCGTTAAACAAGAAAAACATATCAAAATGGCTCGTTCACAAATGCTGACCGCGAGACGAGGGCGAAATTGCCCAGATCATCGTAGCGCGGAAGCGATGCCAGCATTGGCATCGGCGGGAAAAGTGACCTCTGGACAAGGCACGCGCGGGCGATCATCAGCTGGTTTTCTGTCCCTTCCGTGAAGTCGATCGGAGGCTCATACCCATCCGGAGGCGAAGTATTGATGCAGTTCGCACGGCCATTGAGATTGAATTGCCAATCCGACTTTTCGACCTGACGCACTTCCAGCAGCAGGTTTTCGTCGCAATCCCACAAGGACACTTGCGCCAGGGACTTGGCGCAGATTGCGGTCTTTACCTTGTCATGATCCGGGTCCGAGATCAGGCCCAGCCGCAACTCGCGGAAGGTTTCGTCAGTCGCACGATCCAGCGCAACTTGTCGCACGACCAGATAGCTGAACTCGAGCGTTATGAAGAGAAACAGCAGAAGCAGTGGCAGGCAAACAGAGAACTCCACAAGCGTGGTACCGGTTTCGTCCTGCCACCCGCTTCGCACGCGCCGGGCTAGTCCGGAAATGGCTCCGGCGCGCTTCGCTGGTGTCTTTGCAGCGTCGGTTTTTGTCAGATATCGCGTCATCAGATCAATCCCCCGCCCAAGTTACTGCGTAAGCCGCAGCTTGTTGATCTGACGTGCGATGGACGCAAAGGCATCATCAATATCCAATCCATCGACATCGTAGAAATGCGAGGGCGAGGACGCACAGTCAGCCAAAGTTGCATCGCCTTGACCATAGGTATCCATTCCGATCGTAAAGACGATAACGTCGTTGTCCTTGGCGGCTTGGCAGATGGCAGAGGTACGGTTGTTTTTCCAAGTGCCCGAGCGTGTGCGAACAATCCGGTTATAGTGGCCATTCGCGCTGCGGCTGGTGTCGGCGCGTGACAAGATGCTGTCGACAAACCTGTCTACCGGCATATCGGCCCAAACCTCTGGCCATGTCATCTGTACCGCGCCGCTACCGGGTGTGAAGCTCCAGAAGCCGCTCGAAACCCGATAAAAGTCCCGGCCCGTTCCGCTACGGTTCCGGTAGTAGCTATAGTTGTTCGTACCCGGCAGACGGAACAGTGGCGAGTTGCCCTCGCGATAGGGCGGTCTGATATCGAAGTTCAGAGTATTCGCACCATCAGACATCACGATCAGGTATTTAATAGCGTCGGGATTATCGAAATCATAAGGCATACCGCGCCCGGCAGGGCCAGACAGGTGCTCATAGCCTGTCACTCCAGACAGCGACGACAAAACCGGACGCATGGTTGGGTCCAACATGGCCGCACCCCACTTTGTCGCCATCTCGATGGATGTATAGCCATAAGGCTGCATCGCCCGGATACGGGTTTTCAGCACTTCCGGGTCTTCCGACCATGCAACGATATCGCGGCGCGCTGAATCCGTTGGGCAAACCGTGTTGTATGTACTCAGGTCCCATCCCGTACTGGACGGGTCGTGATGCGCCGTCCGGTTCAGCAACGTATTCGTCGGAACCGCCGTGGTGGTATAGTCTGCGGTGGAGTTGAACGTCACGCAGTGCGAAGTCGAATGTTCAGCCGACACCGTGAAGTTATTCAGCAAATCCTCACCCACAGAGACTTGTGTGGCAAAAGGGACAAGAGAAATCGTCGTTGTGCCAGGCTGTCCGGGTTTCGGCTGAACCGCGTCGACAAAAGCCTCGGCCGCGGGAATGAGCAGGTCCATGCGGGACGGGTTTGCAGCAGGCCCGCTGGTCGATCCGGGCGCCCAGGACATAGAACCGGAATTATCCAGTGCAACTGCGATTTCAAGATCGCGACGGGATTCAGTCGCGGCACCCACAACCGGAACATCCCAGCCGTTGCGCCCAACCACCCTGGTCAGCAAAGCAGGAACAAAGGCATCTGACTCAACCGCCACCGTTCTTTCGGTCGCCGTGTTTACAATAGTGACGTTCCGGAGATTATCGCCTAGTCCTGCTTTTGCGAAAAAGTCGTTTACAACGTCTTCTGGGTCCAGAACCTGTTCAAGGTCCGCTGACGCAAGACTGGCTGAATCCGATGTATTCTGAAGCTTGACCCGAATGTCTTCTGTCAGCGCCAGTTCCATGGCAAGCCCGACAAAAACCATCATGGGGATCAGGAAGACCGCAAGCAGAACAAGCACCGCACCTTCGGAGTCTTCGCGAAAGCGCGACAACAGATGACCGGCGGTGTATTTCTCTGAGCAATCTTCTTCAGAATTCGACTCGGAAATTGAGTCCTTGGGCGGCTGAATATACGTCATAACCATTTTCAACACTCACAAACTCTGGGCTCATTCACACAACAAGGCGAGGCCAGAACACCTAAAATCTTTCGATTCGTTACTGCAAAGTTAACCGAAAATGAACCAAAAATGAACGAAGCAGGACAGATTCTGAACACATTTTTGCCATTGAGTCAAAATTCCGCACAGGGTTGGCAAACCTGCACGGATTGGAATAGCACTCTTAAGGCTGAATAATTTGTATACTTTTCAGCTAGTTATACTAATCGTGCCGCAAATCTACTGGCCTGCTTAACCAATCGGAACTTGCACAGGCCAACAGGAGCCCTGTCCTGACTCAGAGAGCTTTATTAGCACCTAAACTCAATCCGATAGGCCTGATGTTAATCTACTGTTGCCGGATTCGACCCCTCAGCGGGTGAGGAATTTTCAATAGCCGTCTTGCTTTTGCCCGAAGAAAACTTTGGTGACCTCTTCGGTGACGTTCCATTCGACCCGACTGCCGTCCCGAATGAAAAGACTGTCTCCGGCGCGCAGGGTGCTGACCTCACCTGTGGTCTTGTCGGTCAACCGGCATTTGCCCGACAAAATGGTCATCAATTCATCGCCTTGTTCGGTGCACTCAAACACGCCCGGCGTACAGCGCCAGATACCGGCCCGCATTGTATGACCTGACCCGCCAGCATCCATGCGTCCGAAGACAGTGGGCGACCCCTCTTTAATGACATAGTCACTTTCGGGGTTGTCAAAAGGCCACGGTTCAAGCGAGCCCACATCTTCATCTGGCTTGTACTCAATCATGCTGAAATCCGGTTCCGAATGTCTCTTTTCTGGCGAAAGGGGTCTTTAGTCTGTTGCGGTTCAGCGTCATCCGCCAATCCCATTCCGTGAAGTCACGAGAAATCCTGCTCGGTCAGAATCCGCTGCTTTCGGTCCTTGCGGGCAAAGTCGATGTCTACAATCTTGCGCGTCCTGTCCTCGGACGGATGGCGACAGAAACGAAACCCTTCATCGCTGACATTCCCCGGGATCATGGCCCAGCTCCAGATGCTTGGCATCAGTTTGCGGTATGGAGCGATCAGATCAATCACCCACAGCCGCCCACCTTCGGATTTCCAATCCTCCGGCATCAGCGGTTCACCACGGATGTGTTTCTTTTCCGCGTCCTCCGACAGAAAGGCCCAGGTAAATATTGCGCGGGGGACCTCATCGAACCGGAATATCCTGTACTGGCCCAGCACAAGAGGCGGTTCAAACGCCAGCCGCAGGGTCGCAACACTCATCCGATTGTGATAGCTGCTGCGAAAGGCCAGAAACATCGCGTCGCCATAGGCGCGCAGAAGTTTTGCGTCGGGCACCTCTTCACGGGGCAGCGGTTTGCCGGAGGCATCAAGGATCTGTTTCATGCCACTTTCGAGGATTTACTGAGCAACGCGGCTTCCCACGGCTTAAGCCCCGGCAGCGCTGATGGGCCAAATCCGTCGGCGCTGAACCTCAGGGCGGGAAAAATCTCGTACAACTCATTGGCCGCGTCCCGATCAATTCCCTCCAGGCTGGTTGGCCCGGGGTGGAAGCTTTCGGTTGCAAGCCCGTTGGTCACGATGACTTCGTGCTGATCGAAGGCCAGATGGAAATACTCGACCTCGGAGACCGAGCGATCAACGGTTATCGTTGACTCGTTCAGCAAGCCTTTGGCCGGGGCCAAAACAGCAGGATGTCCAAAAAGCATCTCTGCCAAGGGTTCCTGAACCTGAATACGGTGCTGAGGGGAAACCAACAGGTCGCCTTTGGGCAATTCGGGACCAAACGCGTTGCCCTGTATCCTTACAGGAAACAGGCTGTCATTTTGGTCAAGTTCATCGGCGTCAATGCGACGGCTACCGATCCAGCGCACTTGTTCCGTCCGGCCATCGGCCGTCAGGATGTCATCCCCGATCATCAGGTCCTCAACCGGACGCTCACCGTCCGGAGTGGCAATCAGCGTGCCTCGGGTCACGCAGATCAGAAGCTCAATGACGACCGTATCCGTGTCGCTGGTGCCACCGGTTCCGGTCGCTGTGACCGTAAAACTGACAACCTGATCCGACCCGGACGCAATTACCGCAGCCCGGTCGATAATGAAGGTGAATTCACCAGTGGTGGAATTCGTAACCAACGTACCATACGGGGTTACAAGCGAGCTGAAGACGTATCCGCCCGCCGGGTCAGACCCCCCAGCCCCATCCAGATTGTTGTCCAGATCAAAGTCACCGGTGACGGTAGTCACGCTGGGATCGCTCAGGTCGGCACTTGTGGTCCAGATGTCCAGACCTTGCGAACCGCTGCCGGTGAACCCTGTCACCTCACTGATGTTGATTACGAAACCCATATCACGACATATCCCGATTGGCCGTCACTCGTTATCGGGCAAATATACGTTGCCTTGACGGGTAACTGTCAATGAAGCCTGATCGGTTTTATGCGAATGTGTGCATGGAGTGAGGCGTCGAAATGAAACGCGCCGGTCGGCGACTTGCTAAATCTCAAAGCTGATCCAGAAAACAGCCCACCTTATCCGCCATCTGTTCAGCCGTATCATTGCGATTGAAAAACTCGATAAATCCGTCATCCGGTGTCACCAGATAGGTAAAGGTCGAGTGGTCGACCAGATAGAACTCATCGCTTTTGTCATGTGCCTTGTAGTACGTCTTGTAGGCTTGGCTGGCCGCCTTGACCTGCTCGGGCGACCCGGTCAGGGCGATGGTTTTTCCACCAAGGTTGAACGCATAGTCACTCACCACCTCGGGCGTGTCGCGGTCCGGGTCGATCGAGATAAACAACGGCGTGACCGACTGGCCGCGCTCGGCCAGAATGTCGACGGCTTCGGCATTACGTGACATGTCAAAAGGGCAGACATCGGGGCAGAACGTATAGCCGAAGTAAACCAGCGCCGGCTCGGTGATCACATCTGTGTCGGTGACCGTTTCGCCCTGCCCATTGATCAGCTCGAACGGCCCGCCGATCGCGGCAGACCCCCCGGCAATCTGACTGGACCGGCATTGAGCAAACTTATCATCCGACCCACCGCCTTGTGTCAGCAGCCACATGGCACCAATGCCGATGGCCAGAACGACGGTCGCAAGAATGGCATACAGGCGGGTCATGACGGGTTTCCTGAAAGAAAAGGGGTTGTTGATCGTTTCGGTCGGGACACCTATCAAGATGAACAGCCGATGCAACAGGACATAATGGACCAATGGCAAATTCCAACATCACATTATGGCGCGGTCAGGAACGCAGTAGCTGGATCCGCCTGCGCACCCTCATCCTGTTGCGGTGGGTTGCCATCATCGGGCAGATCACGGCAATCACCGTCGCCCAGCAGACCTATCAGGTGCAGTTGGATGCCACGCTGTGTTACCTGGCAATCGGCGTGTCGATCATGGGGAACCTGACGGCAATCCTCGTCTTTCCGCGCAACAAACGGCTGTCAGAGTTCGAGAACTTTCTGATGGTTCTGTTCGACCTGCTTCAGCTCACTATCCTGCTGTATCTGACCGGCGGGTTGAACAACCCCTTTGCGTTGTTGCTGGTCGGGCCGGTGACGATTTCCGCAAGTGTCATGAGCACCCGTTCGACGATGATCATCGGTGGCGTCGCCATTGCCCTGACCACGCTGCTGGCGGAATTTCACGTGCCGCTGCGCACGGCGGTGGGCGTCGATCTGGACATCCCCGATATCCTGCTGTTTGGAAACTGGGCCGCCATCGTCATCGCGATTGTCTTTCTTGGCGCATATTCCCACCGCGTCAGTACCGAGGTGCAGTCCATGTCCGAGGCGCTCTCGGCCACGCATATGGCGCTGGCCCGTGAACAGAAACTGACCGATCTGGGTGGGGTCGTGGCCGCAGCCGCGCATGAGCTTGGGACGCCGCTGGCCACGATCAAACTGACCAGTTCAGAGCTGATTGAAGAGCTTGAGGACCAGCCCGACCTCAAGGAAGATGCCGCGCTGATCCGCGAGCAGGCCAATCGTTGCCGGGATATTCTGCGGGACATGGGACGCGCGGGAAAAGACGACCTGCATCTTCGGCAGGCCCCCTTGTCCACTGTCATTCATGAGGCAGCCGAGCCGCATATCAACCGTGGCAAAATCGTTCATTTCGCTGAAGGTCCCGCGGGCGAAGGTGACGTGCAGCAGCCGTCAATCCTGCGAAAGCCCGAGATCATCCACGGTCTGCGGAACCTGATTCAGAACGCCGTGGATTTTTCGCGCGCCAATGTCTGGGTCGAGGCCGAATGGACCCCTGATCAGATCACGGTGGGCATAATGGATGACGGGCGCGGTTACCCGTCGCAAATGATTGGCCGGATCGGAGACCCCTTCATGCGCCGTCGCCGCGCCGAGACCGAGCAGCGCGCGCGGCCGGAATACGAAGGCATGGGCCTGGGCCTGTTCATCGCCAAAACCCTGCTGGAGCGGAGCGGCGCTGAACTGGAATTCGCCAACGGGTCGGATCCCTACCAGAGCCTGTCCGATAACCCCGAGCGCCGGGGCGCGATCGTCAAAGTCTCGTGGCCCCGCAAACTGGTGGATGCCCAGATCGGAGACACCCCTGTCCCGTCCGGTGCAAACCAGCGCTTTCAGGTCTGAATTAAGACCCCGTTAACCATTGGTAACCATAATCCGAGGCAGTATTTTCTGCTGCGGAGCATTCATGGTCGACTGGATTATTCTGGCCATTATCAGCCTGGTATCTGCCAGTCTCGGCGTACATTGGTTGTTGCCGCGCCGCAGGCACCGGGGCGACAATTTTGGTCTTTCGTCGCCGTCCTCCCTGTTCGACTCGGTCTTTCTGTTCGATGGAGACCGTCTGATCAGCCATTCGGACATTGCGCTGGATGGGTTTGAAGAAGTTCGGCATTGGCCTGACTTGCGACGGCTGTTGAAACGGGGTTTTCCGACCTTTCCAGAATCTCCGGACCAGATTCAAAAGGAAGGCAACCTCGTTGTCCCGGCGATAGATTGTACCGTTAAGCGCGACGTTCTGTGTGAGTGGATCGACGGAATTGTCCGGGTTCAGCTACGCGACGGCGCAGAACGCCCGGAGACCATTCATCGGGACGCGAGCGATCCTATCCGGCAGGCCATGGATCGGGCGCCCTATCCGGTCTGGCTATTGGATCATCATGACAATGTCCGTTGGTGCAATGCGGCCTATGTCTCGTTGGTCCGCAAGGTGCGCGGCCCGGATACCGACCTCACGGCGCCGCTGTTTCCCGGATCGGACGAAGACACGCGCCTCAGCGCGAAGACGCGCGTTTCAATCGCGCCCGAGGAAAGTGAAAACAAGCTGTGGTTCGACCTGACATTTGTAGACCACCCCGAGGGGCATCTGTGCTACGCGGTGGATATCAACGCGATTGTCGACGCTGAGACGGCCCAGCGCAAATTCGTACAGACCATGACCAAAACATTTGCCCAGCTTTCAATCGGGCTGGCGATATTTGATCGCAATCGTCAATTGGCGCTGTTCAATCCGGCCCTGATCGACCTGACCACCCTGCCCCCCGATTTCCTGAGTTGCCGCCCGAGCCTGTCCAGCTTTTTCGATCGGCTGCGCGACCAGCACATGATGCCCGAGCCCAAGAACTACCGGACCTGGCGCAGTCAGATGAATGATCTTCTCGAGGCCGCCGAAGACGGAAATTACCAAGAGACGTGGTCCTTGCCGTCAGGCTCTGTCTACTCGGTCAGTGGCCGCCCGCACCCGGATGGTGCCGTGGCCTTTCTGTTCGAAGATATCACGGCCGAGATCACGTTGACCCGCCGCTTCCGCTCGGAAATGGACCTGATGCAATCCATTCTGGACAAACTGGCCGACGCGATCGCCGTGTTCGGCGATGACGGAACCCTGGCTTTTACCAACTACGCGTACCAGCAACTCTGGGGGGAAAGCTCGGATGCCGGGTTTGACTCGGATTCAGTGCTGGAAGTGACGCGCGGGTGGCAGGCACAATGCGCCGCAACGCCCATCCTGGGTGAAATTCGTGATTTCGTGGCAATGCGAGACAACCGCGCCGAATGGAGTGGTGACCTGAGGATGCGTGACGGCACATTTTTAACCTGCACCGTCAGCCCTTTGCACAACGGGGCCACGATCATACGCTTTTCCAAGGACGCCGACGTCATCCAACCGGCAGAGATACAGCAGATCAGCGCCTGAACCGGGTTGCAGCCAACCGGACACAGGGTCATTGTGGCGCCATGACGACTGCGCCGCTGACGATTGCCCTGAATTCCCCGGAAGAAACAGCCGAGTTTGCCGCTCGATTGGGCTCCGGACTGCGGCCCGGTGACATTGTGCTGCTTGAGGGCGAGATTGGAAGTGGCAAAACCCATTTTGCGCGCAGCCTTATCCAGTCATTGATGACAATTCCGGAAGATGTGCCCTCACCAACATTTACGCTGGTGCAGGTGTACGACACACGCGCTGCCGAAATCTGGCACTGCGATCTCTACCGCCTGTCCTCGGTGGAGGAGGTGGAAGAACTCGGCCTGACCGAAGCTTTCGACACGTCGATCTGCCTGATCGAGTGGCCCGACAAGCTGGGTCCGCTTTGGCCCGAAAATGCCCTCACTCTAAAGTTCGAAACAGACCCTAATACAATGGAAAAACGAATTCTAACCCTGACGTGGTCGGACCCAAGGTGGTCGGAAAAGCTGGAGTCCCGCTCATGACAAACCGGGCGGTTCTGGCCGAAGCCCTGATTGCCCAAACGCCATGGGCAAATGCAAGGCGCGCGCCTTTGGCTGGCGATGCGTCCAACCGCAGGTACGAACGTCTGACGGATCCCGAAACCGGAAAAACGGCAGTGCTGATGGATTCCCCTCCCGGTCAGGCCGAACCGGTGGAAGCTTTTGTGCGCATGGCCGAACACCTGCGGTCAATTGGCCTGAGCGCGCCCAGGATCTATGCGGAAGACACCGAGTTCGGGTTCTTGCTGCTGGAAGATCTGGGTGACGATCTGTTTGCGCGCGTTCTCGCACGCCATCCTCAGCAAGAGCGTGAACTCTACGAGGCCGCCACGGACGTTCTGATCACCTTGCACAACGCGCCCACCTTGTCCTTACCGTCTTACGGGCCCTCCCTGATGACCGAACTGGCCGCGCTGTCTTTCACAAAATACGCGCAAGCCGTTCAGGGGGCTTATGACGAAGATGCGCGAACCCGCTTTGAAAACCGGTTCGCCGATATCCTGCACGCCACGACATCGGGCCAAAAGGTGGTGATCCAGCGCGATTACCATGCGGAAAACCTGATCTGGCTGCCGGATCGCACAGGGGTTCAGCGCGTGGGCCTGCTGGACTTTCAAACAGCTATGCTGGGTCATCCGGCGTATGACCTGATGTCTCTGCTTCAGGACGTTCGTCGTGACGTGGCACCCGGCACCGAGATGCGGATGGTCACACGCTATATCGCGGCCACAGGTGTCAACGACCATGATTTCCGAACGGCCTATGCGGTACTGGGCGCCCAGCGAAATCTGCGAATTCTGGGTGTCTTTGCACGGCTGGCGACGGAATATGGCAAGCCCCAGTATGTTGACCTGATCCCGGCAACTTGGGCCCATCTGATGCGTGATCTGGAACACCCGGCACTGGTTACAATCGCTGATCTGCTGCGACACGCCCTACCCGCCCCGACATCCGAGGCTTTGGAAAGGCTCAGACAGGCATGACCCGAACCCCCGAAGCCGTCATGCTGTTCGCAGCCGGGTTTGGCACCCGAATGGGCGCGTTGACCAGCACGACGCCCAAACCGCTGATCGAGGTCGCGGGGCGGCCCTTGATTGACTACGCGCTGGACCTGATCAACGACGTTCATCCCAAAAGAATTGTCGCAAACCTGCATTACCTGCCCGATCAGCTTGAGGCGCACCTGGCCCCCAAGGGTGTATTACTGTCCCGCGAAGACACCGAGATTCTGGAAACCGGTGGCGGATTGCGCGCGGCCCTGCCGCTGTTGGGCACAGATCCGGTATATACGGCAAACTCGGATGCGATCTGGGCCGGCCCGAACCCGCTGGCGCTGCTGCGCGACGCATGGGACCCGGACAAAATGGACGCCCTGTTGATGTGTGTGCCTGTTGCTCGGACCATTGGGTATACCGGGACAGGAGATTTCACGAACGACGCGTCGGGCCGAATTACGCGGGGGCCGGGGTTGATCTATGGCGGAATTCAAATCACCAAGACGGATGGGTTGATGCGGTTTCAGCAAAAATCCTTTTCTTTAAACTTGTTATGGGACCAAATGCACAGCCAAGACCGTCTGTTTGCCCTGTCCTATCCGGGACGATGGTGCGATGTCGGAAGACCCGAAGGGATCGCCCTCGCCGAGGAGCTACTGGCAAGTGTTTGAGCCCAGCGCCCTGCCCCGTGTCTTTGCGGTTTCCCCCGGGACGGACTTTCCCAAGGCGTTGGTTCAGGGGCTGCATACCCGCCATGAGGGTGCCCCACCCGAGGCCCTTGCCCGGGTACAACTGGTGGTTAACACACGACGGATGGCCCGCCGTGTACGCGAGCTGTTTGATCAAGGGCCGCCCTGTCTTTTGCCGCGTCTGTCGCTGGTTACCGATCTGGGTGAAAGCGTTGATCTGGCGCAGGTTCCGCCCGCAATCCCGCCTTTGCGCCGGCGTCTGGAGCTGACGCAACTGGTTTCCAAGTTGCTGGACCAGCAGCCGGATTTGGCGGCGCGATCCTCTGTGTTTGACCTCTCGGACAGTTTGGCCGCTTTGATTGATGAGATGCAGGGCGAAGGCGTGTCACCTGACGCGATCCGAAATCTGGACATCAGCGATCTGTCCGGGCACTGGGCGCGGGCGCAGGCGTTTATCGGAATCGCGGATAGTTTCATAGACACCGGGGCGGATGCGCTTGATATGCAGGCCCGACAACGGCGCGTGGTCGTGAACCTAATCGACCGCTGGACGGCAGAGCCGCCGCAGCACCCGGTTATTCTTGCCGGGTCCACGGGGTCGCGCGGTACGACCCTGATGCTGATGGAGGCTGTCGCGCGATTGCCGCAGGGCGCGTTGATCTTGCCGGGGTTCGACTTCGATCAACCTGCCCATGTCTGGACTGATCTGGATGATGCGCTGACCTCGGAAGATCACCCGCAGTACCGGTTCCGCAAACTGATGACGCAACTGGGGTTGGAACCCGACCATGTTACGCCATGGACGCAGGATATCCCGCCTTCACCTGCCCGTAACAGGCTGGTTTCATTAGCTTTACGTCCCGCACCAATCACGGATGCATGGATGTCCGAAGGTCCGAAACTCAGCGATCTGGGCGGCGCGACTGCGGATCTGACTCTGGTCGAGGCCCAATCCCCGCGCGCCGAGGCTTTGGCGATTGCCCTGCGCCTGCGCGAGGCTGCGGAATCGGGCCAAACCGCTGCGCTGATAACCCCAGACCGGATGCTGACGCGTCAGGTCAGCGCCGCGCTGGACCGCTGGGACATCCTGCCCGATGACAGCGCCGGCCTGCCCTTGCAGCTCTCGCCGCCCGGCCGATTCCTGCGGCACGTTGCGAACCTGTTTGCGCGGCGACTGGACGGCGAGGCTCTGCTGACCCTATTGAAACACCCTCTGTGCCATGATGGTGGTGATCGGGGTGCGCATCTGCTGCATACCCGGGATCTTGAGCTCGATCTGCGTCGCAATGGCCCGCCATTTCCGGACGGCCGCAGCCTGACCGATTTCGCCGTCCGAAAAGAAGCGCCAGACACATGGATGCGGTGGCTTGTGCGCCATTTCTGTAACCAGCAAATCGGTGAAGAGCTTGCGTTGCCGGATTGGGTGGCGCGTCTGCGCGATCTGGCCGAAAGCATTTCGGCTGGAAGTGCAGGGGGCATCGGTACGCTGTGGGACAAGAACGCCGGGCAAAAGGCACTGTCCGTTCTAAGCGCGCTGGAGGCCGAAGCGCATCATGGCGGGTCAATGAATGCGCATGATTTTGCTGATCTTCTCGGCGCTTTGCTGTCCGGGGAAGAGGTTCGTGACAGGGACGCGCCGCATCCGCATATCATGATCTGGGGCACGCTTGAGGCGCGCGTGCAGGGGGCCGATCTGCTGATCTTGGGCGGCCTGAACGAAGGCAGTTGGCCCGAAGCCGCTGCGCCTGACCCGTGGCTGAACCGGCAGATGCGCGACAAGGTCGGTCTATTGCTTCCGGAACGGCGGATTGGGCTGTCGGCCCATGATTTCCAACAGGCGATCGGCGCACCCGAAGTCTGGCTGACCCGCGCGACCCGGTCTGATGATGCTGAAACCGTGCCATCCCGCTGGTTGAACCGTTTGACGAACCTGTTGCAGGGATTGCCGGATCAGGGGGGGCGCGAAGCGCTGTCCCAAATGCGTGCCCGTGGCAGGACATGGCTAGGCTGGTCGGAACAGCTTGAAGCTGCGCCTCGGATTGAACCCGCCCCACGTCCTTCTCCGCGTCCGCCGGTTGCTGCGCGACCGCGCCGCCTGAGCGTCACGGAAATCAAGCGGTTGATCCGTGATCCATACGCGATCTACGCCAAGCACGTGCTGCGCCTACGGCCCCTTGATCCGTTGGTTCAGGCCCCCGACGCCTTGCTGCGGGGGATCGTGATTCATGAAATTCTGGAGCATTTCGTCAAGGACAGCGTTCTGGATACAGCCCTGCTGACACGCGAGAATTTCCTGAAACGCGCCGAAAGCCTGCTTGCGCAACATGTCGCGTGGCCGACAGCGCGCAAACTGTGGCTGGCGCGGCTGGACCGGATCGCGGATGACTTTCTAAGTGCAGAAACCGCACGGCACGGGGATGGGGGACCGGTTTCGTTCGAAGCCAAGATGAACCTCGTTCTTGCTCCTTTGGACTTCGCAATCGTGGGCCGCGCCGACCGGGTCGACCTGAACAGCAGGGGCGCGGTGCGTCTGATAGATTACAAGACCGGCGCACCTCCGAGTGAAAGCCAGCAGGCGAAATTTGAAAAACAATTGTTGATCGAGGCAGCCATCGCCGAACAAGGCGGGATCGAGGGGCTGAATCCTCTGCCCGTGGCCGAAGCCGTGTTTGTGGGGATGGGCGGAGTGTATAAAGAGGTCCTTGCGCCCTTGGCAAAAGAACCGCCGGACAAGGTCATCGCAGAGTTAAAAGAACTGATTTCCGCCTATTTAGAGCCTAATCAGGGCTTCACAGCGCGGCGGATGCTGCACAAGGATACAGATGTCGGCGACTATGACCATCTTGCCCGCTTTGGCGAATGGGACCGGACCAGCGACACAGCGCCTGAGGTTCTGACATGAGCCAACGCAACGACGCGACCGAACGGCAGGTGCAGGCCGCAAGACCCGATGCATCCACCTGGCTGGCGGCAAATGCGGGTTCCGGTAAAACGCGGGTTTTGACGGACCGGGTGGCGCGCCTGCTGCTGGATGGCGTGCAGCCCCAGCACATCCTGTGCCTGACCTACACCAAAGCCGCCGCCAGCGAGATGCAGAACCGCCTGTTCAAACGGTTGGGTGAATGGGCGATGCTGGGCGATGACGCTTTGCGCACGCAACTGACGGAGCTGGGTGTACCCGGCGCAATTGACCCTGATCGCCTGGCGCAGGCGCGAACGCTGTTTGCACGCGCGATTGAAACACCGGGCGGGCTGAAGATTCAGACGATCCACTCGTTCTGCGCCTCATTGCTGCGACGGTTTCCGCTTGAGGCCGGGGTCAGCCCACAATTCGCGGAAATGGAAGACCGCGCTGCTGCGCTGCTGCGCGAGGAAATCGTCGAGGATTTTGCAGAAGGTCCGCAAGCCGCATTGATCGACGATGTGGCCCGGTTTGTAACAGATACCGGGTTCGACAATCTGACGGCTGCGATAACCCATAAACGCAACCTGTTTGCACAGCCGCTGGACTGGGCGGAAATTCAAAGACGATTTGATCTTCCCGAAGGGTTTGACGAAGACGCGCTGCTGGAGCGGGTGTTTCTGGGCGGCGAAGTTGAATTGATTCAATCAATCCTGCCTGCGCTTTCCGAAGGTGGTAGCACCAACGCCAAAACAGCGGCGAAACTGGTGGCGTTCAGCGCACCTCGGCTGGCCAGTTTGCCGATGTTGGAAAACGTGTTTCTGACCGGAAAAGGGGCAAAAGAGCCGTTCTCGGCCAAGATCAACAGCTTTTCGACCAAGGCGCTGCGCGAGGGCGCATTGGCCGATCGAATGCCCCAGCTAGTGGCGCTGATGTTACGTATCGAGGCCGCGCGCGAGCTGCGTCTGGCCTTGGTCGCCGCACGCAAGACCCATGTGCTGCATCGCTTTGCGACCGCTTTCCTGCCGGAATATGAGCGCCGTAAGCAACTGCGCGGCTGGCTGGACTTCGATGACCTGATCCTGCGCGCGCGACGGGTGCTGAACGACCCGGCAGTGGCCGAATGGGTGCTATATCGGCTGGATGGCGGCATCGACCATATCCTGGTGGACGAAGCACAGGATACCAGTCCGGATCAATGGGACGTGGTCGAAAAACTGGCGCAGGAATTCACCAGCGGGGAAGGGGCCCGATCCGGGGTCGAGCGCACGATCTTCGTGGTCGGGGACAAGAAACAGTCGATCTATTCCTTTCAGGGGGCCGATCCCGCAGCCTTTGACCGAATGCAGCAGGAGTTTGGGCGGCGACTGAGCGATTCAGGCTCTAAATTGGAGAGTTTGGAGCTGGAATACTCTTTCCGCTCGTCCAGTGCGATCTTGTCTTTGGTGAATATCCTGTTTGAAGGCCACGCCGAGGCAGGGTTTCAGGACAAAGCCCTGCACCGCGCCTTCAAGTCCAGCCTGCCGGGTCGCGTAGACCTGTGGCCTGCGATCGAAAAGGTGACCGACGATGACGAATCCGACTGGACCGATCCGGTAGACCGCCCCGGCGCACGGCATCACACTGTCATTCTTGCCGAAAAGATAGCCGCTTCGATCAAGTCGATGATCGACACAGGCGAAACGATCCCCGAGGATGGCGAAACCCCTGGTACGTTCGTTCGCCGCAAGGTGCAGCCTGGGGATTTTCTAATCCTTGTGCAGCGCCGCTCGGACCTGTTTGCCGAGATCATTCGTGCCTGCAAAGCCTTGCGCCTGCCCATCGCCGGGGCCGACCGGTTGAAGGTCGGCGCGGAGCTGGCCGTGAAAGACCTTGCGGCGTTGCTGAGTTTTCTTGCGACGCCCGAAGACAGCCTGTCGCTGGCCACCGTGCTGAAGTCGCCGCTATTTGGGTGGACCGAGCAGCAGATTTTCGATCTGGCGCATCGGCGGCAGGAACAATTCCTGTGGGCAGCGCTGCGTACCCGCGCCGAGGAGTTTCCCGAAACGCTGGCCGTGCTGAATGACTTGCGCAGCCAGATCGACTTTCTGCGCCCCTATGACCTGATCGAACGGATACTGACCCGCCATCACGGGCGGCGTAACCTGCTTGGCCGGTTGGGGGCCGAGGCCGAGGATGGCATCAACGCGCTGCTGTCGCAGGCGCTTGCCTATGAGCGGGCGGATATTCCCAGCCTGACCGGTTTCCTGGTCTGGATGCAGACAGATGATCTGGAAATCAAGCGGCAGATGAGCGGCGTGGGCAACATGATCCGCGTGATGACCGTGCATGGGTCCAAAGGCCTGGAGGCACCGATTGTCATTCTGCCGGACACCGGCAAGCGGCAAGCCCCGCGCGATGCTGAAATCATGGTGGCCGAGGGCACGCCTCTGTGGAAAGTTTCCTCGGATGCGTCTCCCAGCCTGATCGCACAGGCCCGGGCCGAGGCGCGCGCACGGGAAGAAAATGAACGCCTCCGGCTGCTATATGTGGCGCTGACGCGGGCAGAGAAATGGCTGATCGTCGGGGCCGCCGGGGATGTCGGAAAGGACGGAACCAGCTGGTATCAGATGGTCGAAGCCGCGATGGGCCGGGCAGGGGCCACGCAAGAGCCGGGATCGGATACGCTAAGGCTGTCACATGGGGACTGGACCGGGTTGCCGCTGGTCTCTCATGCAGAGGAATTGGTTGAGGACACCGATTTGCCTGCCGCGTTTCTTGCGGCGGCTACGGCCCCGTCCCCGGTGCAAAATACACTCAGCCCATCGGATCTGGGGGGTGCAAAGGCTTTGCCGGGTGACAGCGGTCAGGACGAAGACGCCGCCAAACTTCGCGGCACGCGCCTGCACCTGCTGCTGGAGCATTTGCCGACGGTGCCACGGGACAACTGGCCGCAGCTCTGCGCTCGCGTTCTTCCCGATATGCAAGAAATGGACCGACAAGAGCTGTTTGACGAAGCCCATACTGTCCTGACGGCCAAACACCTTCAGGACATATTCGGCCCCAATGCACTGGCAGAGGTTCCGATCACCGCGGACCTGAACGGCCACCGGATGCATGGGGTCATAGATCGGCTGGTCGTCACAGCCAACACTGTACAAGCCATTGATTTCAAATCCAATGCCACCGTCCCTGAGGATGCAAACGCCTGCCCTGAGGGGCTATTGCGTCAGATGGGCGCTTACGCGCAGGCCCTGTCGCAAATATACCCGGACCGGGACATCCGAACCGCAATCCTCTGGACCCGAACCGCAGGGCTGATGTGGTTGCCACACGATCTTGTGACGGATGCGCTGGCCCGTGCGCCGATGCCTTGACCTTGGAAAACCTCGCACCTAGGTTCAGTGACCAAGCATTCCCCATTCAGGAGACAGAATATGTCGACCGTAGCCGTAACTGACGATACCTTTGACGCCGAAGTCAAGAATTCCGACATCCCCGTTGTTGTCGATTTCTGGGCCGAATGGTGTGGCCCCTGTAAACAGATCGGCCCCGCTCTGGAAGAGCTGGCCACTGAATATGGCGGCAAGGTCAAGATCGCCAAGGTAGACGTGGACAGCAACCCGAACGCCGCCGCCGCCATGGGCGTGCGCGGTATTCCGGCGCTGTTCATCTTCAAGGACGGTCAGGTTGTTTCGAACCGCGCAGGTGCCGCGCCGAAGGCCGCACTGCAAAGCTGGATTGACGAGTCCATCTGATCTGGCTGGACAGACTGTTTTCAAAGGCGTCCCAACCGGGGCGCCTTTTTTTCGCCGGGAGGACAAATGACAAAAACTCGGGTTCTTGTTGAATTTGGAATGGGAACCTCGCTGCGCCGCGAGGACTATACCGAAGCAGCTTTGCGCGCGATCAAGGATGCGCTTTGGCACAACTCAGTCAACATGGCAGAGCTGTTCGATTTCCCGAAAGAGGCGATGGTCATTGATGCTGAAATCGGCGTCCAGAAACCTGATCAAGTGGACCGGGAGGCGCTGAAAGCCGTATTTCCCTATGGCCAGCCAAATGTAACCGTCACCGAGGGTGGGCTGGATATCGACAAACCGCACGGCGAAGGGCGCACCGTCATCGCAAACGCGGCCATTATTGTCTCGTTCGACATGGAGCCCGCGACATGAGCGAAAAACGTATCATTCTGGAAATGGGCACCGGCAACGATCTGTATGGGCAGGATTACACCAAGGCTGCGCGCCGGGCCGTGCAGGACGCCTTGCATCACTCGTCGATTACACTGTTTTCCAAGCTGGGTGTGGATCACCGTGAGATGCGCGTTCAGGTGACGATTGGCGTTCAAAATCCCGAAGCCGTGGATTGTGATCTGGTCGCTGCCGACCTTCCGCGAGGACGGGCCAAAGTTCGCGCCGTCAAGGGCGGGCAGGATATCGACGACAATGACGGAACGCGGCATGTGGTGGCCACCGCTGCGGTCGAGGCATTTCTGCCGGACCTTTCCGGCCAATACAAATTGTCCTGACAAAGAAAAAGCCGCCCAGGTCTGAGCGGCTCATCTAAACTTGGCGTGGTCGTGCGGATCAAATCTTGTCGATATCCGCACGGCACAGACCGACATCGTCCAACTGGGCGTCGGTCAGGTTCGACAAAAGCTTGCGTGTCTTGCGGGTTTCATTCCACACAGTCGCTTTTTCGAAGGTTCCGTAGATCGCGTCCACTACATGCAGGATGGTAGCTGCTCCGAGCGGCGCATGGATATTAGCAGTAGTTGCCATTTGCGCATTTCCTTGTAACTGAAACAGCCGACCTGTTGTCGGTTGTGAGGCTCATGTAGGAGCATTGCCTGAGTCTCACAATTGCTAGTCCGGTAACCCCGAATTGCATTTACTGCATATCTTTTGGGCGGTTTGTGAACTGTTGCGCTGCACGCGCGCCCGGCCCATATAGGGGACCAGACAAAACGGAGGCTTCCATGGCAGACAGCGATTTTCCCGGCTGGCACGGCACGACAATTATTGGCGTCAAGAAAGGCGGCCATGTGGTGATTGCCGGGGACGGTCAGGTCAGTCTGGGCCAAACCGTGATCAAGGGCACCGCCCGCAAGGTGCGCCGCCTGTCGCCCGGTGGGTTTGAAGTTGTCGCCGGGTTCGCCGGATCAACAGCCGATGCCTTCACCTTGCTGGAACGGCTGGAAGCCAAGCTTGAGGCCACGCCGGGCCAGTTGGCCCGTGCCTCGGTCGAATTGGCGAAAGACTGGCGGACGGATAAATACCTGCAAAAGCTTGAGGCGATGCTGATTGTCACCGACGGCAAGGATCTGCTTGTGATCACCGGGGCAGGGGATGTGCTTGAGCCTGAACACAACGTCGCCGCCATCGGTTCGGGCGGCAATTTCGCCTTGGCCGCTGCCCGCGCGATGATGGACAGCGACAAGCCCGCCGAAACGGTGGCGCGTGAGGCAATGGCGATTGCCGCTGATATCTGCGTCTATACCAACGGCAACCTGACGGTTGAGGAAATCTCAGGCCAGTAGCGCCTTGATCTCTTTCCCTTTCCACCGCAGGTGCATCCCGATCAGGCCCAGTATCGCGGCGAGTATGACGATGTAGTAGGGCACGCGGATGTCGATGCTCATCAACCCGCCGCCGATCAGGGACATAACCCCTCCGGCCAGACAGAAGACAGCCGTGGTCACGCCCATGACCCAACCCTGATCGGTTTCGCTGACGGCGGATGAAAACAGGCCCAGCAAGGTTGGGTAGGACACGCCAAAGAAGAAGTAGAAAAAGAAGACGGGGATGTAACTCAGCACGCCGCTGGGACTGAAGGCAAAGCCAAAGCCGCAGATCACCATGACCACCAGCGATGTGTAGATGATCTGATGCTTGCTGAACCTTTCTTGCGCCGGTTTCACCAGAAAAGTGCTTGAGAAGGCCAGCGCAAAGCCGATCACCACCATCGCCATGCTGCCGCCGATCACGCCATAGCCCCAGGCAGATGTCAGGAAATTGTCGACGAAGACGTAGAAGGTGACATTCGCGATCATGAACAACGCATAGACCGGCAGGATTTTCAGAACCATCGGATGCGTGCGGACCGCGATCAGGCTGTCGGTGATATCACGGGGGCGAAAGACAAAGGCTGCGCGTTCCGTGCGGGTATCCTTGAAAAAGAACGTCACAAGGAAAATCGCAATCAGTACCAGAGCGAAGGCACCGTAGAACGGTGTTTTCAGCGTTGCATAACCGCCCAGCAGGTTGGCATCGGACAGGACCGCGCCAATGATCGGGCCACCGACAAGGCCAAAGCTGACGCCGGTTATGATATATCCCATATTGCGGTCGCGGTCGGCGGCGTCGGTGCTGCCGTCAATCATTGCCGCCTGTGCGATAGGTTGGTTCCCGGCGGTAAAGCCCGTGATCGACCTGCCGATAATCAACAGGATCAGACTGTTGAGATACAGCGCCGTAATGGTCAGCGCATAGCCTGCCAACGCTCCACCAAGACAGACCAGCAATGCATTCTTGCGCCCGATCGAGTCCGATACTTTCGAGACATACACAACGCCCAGAAACCAGGACAGAAAGAAACAGCCGATCACCAGCCCATAGTACAGGTGCCGCATACCCATGGCCGTGCTTTCGGGCAGGAAGTTGGATTTTGTCTCCATGATCAGCGAGTTGACGATCGGGAAAACCAGCCCTTGCCCAAGCAGGTCCACAAACACCACAAACAGAAGGGTGATCTTGGCAATTTTCGTCATCCGCGCGCTCCTGACCCTCAACACCTTGAAATCACTGTATCAGAGGGGATGCGTTTCACCTACGGAAAGCAATTGCAAACCGGATAGGGCATTGCTAACCAACGCTGCCGCTGTTGTTTTCGATCCAGCGGTGATTACCTAAGCCCAAGTTTACATAAGCCGACCGAAAGGACTGCGCCTTGACCGACCTGACCCCGCGCGAGATTGTCTCGGAACTGGACCGTTTCATTATCGGGCAGAAGGATGCCAAACGCGCGGTCGCCGTCGCGCTGCGCAACCGCTGGCGGCGCAAGCAACTGGCTGATGACATCCGGGATGAGGTCTACCCCAAAAACATCCTGATGATCGGCCCCACCGGTGTTGGCAAGACCGAGATCAGCCGCCGCCTGGCAAAACTCGCCCGTGCGCCGTTCATCAAGGTCGAGGCCACCAAGTTCACCGAAGTCGGCTATGTCGGGCGCGACGTGGAGCAGATCGTGCGTGATCTGGCAGATGCCGCGATAATCCAGACCCGCGAATATATGCGCGAGGATGTCAAAGCCAAGGCGCATCAAGCCGCCGAAGATCGCGTGATCGAAGCCATCGCCGGCACCGATGCACGCGAAGGCACGCGCGAGATGTTTCGCAAGAAACTGAAAGCGGGCGAACTGGATGATACGGTGATCGAGTTGGAATTGTCCGACAGCTCGAACCCGATGCCGATGTTCGACATTCCCGGTCAACCGGGCAGCCAGATGGGGATGATGAATCTGGGCGACATCTTCGGCAAGGCGTTTGGTGGACGCACCGTCAAGAAGAAGATGACTGTCGCCGAAAGTTATGACGCGCTGATCGGGGAAGAGGCCGACAAGCTGCTGGATGATGAAACCGTCAACCGCGTGGCGTTGGAATCGGTCGAACAGAACGGCATCGTTTTTCTGGATGAGATCGACAAGGTCTGCGCCCGCTCCGATGCGCGCGGCGGCGATGTCAGCCGCGAGGGGGTGCAGCGCGACCTGCTGCCGCTGATCGAGGGCACCACCGTGTCCACCAAGCACGGCCCGGTGAAAACCGACCACATCCTGTTCATCGCCTCGGGCGCTTTCCACATCGCCAAACCCTCGGACCTGCTGCCGGAACTGCAGGGACGTCTGCCGATCCGTGTGGAACTGCGGGCGCTCACCGAAGAGGATTTTGTCCGCATCCTAACCGAGACCGACAACGCCCTGACCCGTCAGTATACCGCCCTGATGGGAACCGAAGAGGTCACTGTCAGCTTCACCGAAGATGGCATCGCAGCTTTGGCCAAAATCGCGGCGGACGTGAACCAAAGCGTCGAAAATATCGGAGCACGGCGTTTGTACACCGTGATGGAGCGCGTGTTCGAGGAACTTTCCTTCACTGCCCCTGATCAGGCCGGTGCCGAGATCACGGTGAACGCGCAATTCGTCGACGACAATCTGGGCGAGCTGACCAAGTCCACGGACCTCAGCCGGTACGTCTTGTAAGAGGTCCAGCCGGTTTCCGCCGGTTATTCTGCGCGGCACCGCTGGACCTGAGGCAAAAATCCGATAGCGTGGGCGCATATTGTCCCGAGGGCTAAGCCTGTGCTGCGCTATTTTTTCATTTTCCTGTTGGCGGTGCCCCTGACCGCCTGTGTCGACCGCACGATATCCGAAACGGTGCCAACGGCGCTGTCTGTAGGAAGCCCCGAAACCGTTTTTGCAACGACCACACGCGCGAGAGAGCCGGACGGTTCTTACGGATTTCAGCGGGGCGAGGCGTTGCAATATCTGGAAATGACGGTTTCGATCCCGCCCAATCATACCCCCGGCACCCTTGATTTTTCCTATGCCAATCCGGACCCCGAAAAACAGTTTGTCATGGCCAGCGTCGACGAGTTGCAAGGGCCAGGTGAAATGAAGGCGCGATTGGGGGGCAAGGATGAGGTGTCCATCTTTATCCACGGCTACAACACGACCCAGTTCGAGACCACGTTCCGCGCGGCACAGCTAAGCCGCGACATCAATATTCCCGGCGCGATCATGGTATATTCCTGGCCAAGTCAGGCCCGTGGTGCCGGGTATGCCTATGATCTGGACAGTATGCTGTTTGCGCGGGACGGGTTGGAACAGACCGTGCGCCAACTCAAGGATATGGGTGTAAGGCGCGTTATTCTGGTGGCGCATTCCATGGGAACCGCCCTGACGATGGAGATGATGCGACAGGCTGAATTGCGCGAACCCGGATGGGCCAGCAAGAATATCGAAGGTGTCGTTCTGATCGCCCCTGACCTGGATGTCGATCTGTTCCGGTCGCAAATGGACACGATCAAAACGCCGCCCGACCCTTTCATCGTGATGGTGTCGCGGAAAGACAAGTTGTTGAATATCTCAGCACGGCTGCGCGGCACCACTCAGGGCGAACGGCTTGGCAATATCAGTTCCGTTGATGCGTTGGCGGATTACAAGATCAACATTCTGGACACGACGGCGTTCAACAGAGACGCGGATTCCTCGCATTTCGTGGCAGCAACGTCGCCCGCACTTTTGGCCATCATCAATTCAGCGCGCAGGGTCAGCCGGACCTTCGACCCGGACGGGCGCGGGTTTGATGTAATAGCCCCGAACAGCGTTCGAAACCCGTCAGGTGCAACCGAAATCGTACTGAGCGAAACGGGGCAGGCGCGGGTTAGCTCTCCGTGACCCGGTTCCGCTTGGGGCAATATCTTCGGGACAATGCGACGTGGTTAAGTGCCGGAGTCCTTCTGACCTTCATGTCCAGCTTTGGGCAGACCTTTTTCATTTCGATCTTTTCCGGGGAAATCCGCACCGCCTTTGGCCTTAGTCATGGCGCTTGGGGCGGTCTGTATTCGCTTGGAACCACTGTCTCGGCTGTTGTGATGATCTGGGCCGGAGGTCTGACCGACATCTTTCGAGTCAGGGTTCTGGGTCCTGCGGTTCTGGCAGGTCTGGCACTGGCGACTTTGGCAATGGCTATGAACACCTGGCTTGTCCTGCTGCCCGTCGTGGTATTTCTGTTGCGGCAATTTGGACAGGGGATGAGCACCCATCTGGCGCTGGTGGCCATGGCGAGATGGTTCACCGCCACACGGGGCAAGGCGCTGGCGATCGCGTCGGTCGGATTCTCGGTGGGCGAAGCATTGCTGCCGGTCACTTTCGTGGCTGCAATGGCCTTTCTGGACTGGCGTTGGCTTTGGGTGATTGCAGCAGGAGCCACCCTGTTGGGTATCCCGGTCCTGTTGCGGCTGCTCCGTCAGGAAAGAACCCCGCAAAGCCTGTCCAGCGAATATTCGGCAACGGGTATGGAAGGCCGCCATTGGACCCGGAAAGAGGCAATCTTTCATCCGCTGTTCTGGTTCATGGCACCAGCCTTGTTGGGCCCTTCCGCCTTTATCACAGCCTTTTTCTTTCATCAGGTCCATTTGGCGGACACAAAAGGCTGGCAGCATATCGAGCTGGTTGCCCTGTTTCCGATTTTCACAGGCGTTTCCCTGCTGTCGATGTTTGCGGCGGGTTGGGCATTGGATAAATGGGGCACGGCAAGGATCATGCCATTTTATCAACTGCCGATGGCCGTTGGGTTTGGGATCGTGGGGGTGACGTCGTCGATCGGGGGCGCAACACTGGCCTTGATGTTTCTGGCGCTGACGGTTGGCGCCAACAGCACCCTGCCCAGCGCGTTCTGGGCCGAGTTCTATGGCACCCGGCATATCGGCGCGATCAAGGCGATGGCAACGGCGGTCATGGTTCTGGGATCAGCCATCGGACCGGGGTTAACCGGCGTGCTAATTGATCTGGGTATGCCGCTGGACATCCAATTTCTGTGGATCGGCGGCTTTTTCGTACTGGTCTGTGTCCTTGCGCGCCTTGGCATCGCAAGGGCCGTTCAGACACTTTAGCGCATGCGGCGCAGATACACGTAATAAGCCCCGTCACCGCCATGGCTGATATGGGCAGGCGTCACTTGCAGAATAGCCTGCGCCAATGGTGGCAGGGACAACCATTGCGGCACTTGATTGCGCAACACGCCGCGCGGAGTGGGAATGGGGCCCGGCTCATCCCGATCTTTGCCTTTGCCGGTCACGACCAGAACCAGGCGCTTGCCAGATGCCTGCGCCGACAGGATGAACCGGGTCAATGCCGGGTGTGCTGTATCTACGCGCATCCCGTGCAGATCCAGCTTGCCTTCGGGCTTCAACTTGCCCCGTTTCATGCGACCGAATGCCTTGGTGTCCATCTGGACCGGCGTCGCGCGCAGGCTTTCGGTCACCGTGGGCTTCAACGCATCTCGTGCGGGCTTGCCCAAGGCATTCTGCCCGACCTCGAACCGCTCAATCCGCACCTTGGGCGTCTTGGTTGGCTTGGGCTTGGGCAGCGTGGTCGGGTGCACGGTTTGCGGTATCTCGGGGTGCAGGCGCTCGGCCTGATTGGTCACCTTGCGCCACAGCTCAATCTCTTCCGCTGTCAGTTTTCGGCGTGTCATCAGAACTCATCCGGCAACAGCGCATAAGCGCGTTGGATCGGCAACAAAAGCACCATCCGTCCGGGATCTTTCAATCGGCCGGCGGCTTCGCCGGCCTCATCCCCGGTGCCAAAAAATATGTCTGCACGTTGCGCCCCTTTGATGGCGGCGCCTGTATCCTGCGCGATCATCAATCGGCGTAGCGGCGACTTGCCGTTTTTCTCAACCCAGACCGGTGCGCCCAGAGGCGTATAGGCCGGATCAGCCGCAATGCTGCGCAGTGTAGTGACCGACCGGTTCATTGCACCCAACGGACCCAGCTCTGGCGCAACGCGGTTTACCTCGCGGAAGAACACATATGACGGATTGTGGAACAGCAGTTCAGCACCCGCTTCGGGGTTCTTGCGCACCCACGCCCGGATCATCTGCGCACTGACCTGATGCGCGCCCAGCGCACCACGGCGGATCAGTTCCGTCCCGATGGACCGATAGGGATGGCCATTCGCCCCGCCATACCCGACGTGCACCGCGCCCCCATCCGGCAGACGAATACGGCCAGAGCCTTGAATCTGTAGAAAGAACAACTCAACCGGATCATCGACCCAGGCAATTTCCAGACCCCGGCCGGTCATGCTGTCGCCGGTCAGTATTTCCCGGCGGCTTAGCCACGGACCTTCGGCGCGTGCTTCTGGCGGCATCTTGTAAATTGGATATCTGAAACGCTCGGATCGGGTCAGGGATCCGTCCAGCTCGGGCTCGAAATAGCCGGTGAACAAGGCGTCTTTGCCGTCTTCGACCAGAACAGGACGAAAAAACAGCTCAAAGAACGACCGGGCCGCATCTGCTTCATAGGCTTGGGCCACAGCGCAGAGCGCACGCCAATCCGGGTCGTCCAGATCACCGCATGTGTTCAGAAAAACCGAAAGGGCTGCGCCGTGGTCATCCTCGGCCCAGCCATCAAGATCGTCAAAGGTCAGAATGGAGCGCGTCGCTTCGGCGCTGGCAGAGGTTGCCATCACAGCCCCCAGCAATAACGACCGAAGCGCAGCAATCATGCGTCCGTGGCGACAAGCAGCCAGTTCGGATCGTCCGCGCCCATAACGCGGGCAAAGGTCCAGCTGTCCTTCTGGCGTTTGACGGTGTTGGGGTTGCCTTCGATGATATCCCCGCCGCGATCACGCACGACCGAGGTCAGCTCACCCACAAACTTCATGGTGATCTCGGCCTGGTTGGTATCCTTGTCGAATTTCACATCGGCCAGAGAGGTTTCGCGCACGCCGATAAACTCGGCCTCGATCGTAAGACCCTGATCTTCGCGGGCGGCGACAACCGATACGAACGTGTCGAACACCTCTTCGGACAGGAAGGGCTGGATCTCATCCAGATTGCCCTTTTCGAACCCCATGACGATCATCTCATAGGCACCGCGCGCACCCTGCACAAACTCGCTGACGGAAAAGCTGGGCTCGACCCGCTTCATCGCAGTCAGGGTTTGCGCCTGTTCGCTGTCTTCGGCGACGTGGTCGGTGATGTCGTGATCCGGGCCGCCTTCGATCACCTCGAAGTCACGGCGCGACTTGTGCGCCTCTGGTTGCTGCTGAACCGGAGGTTTTTCAAACCCCTCACGCGTGCCCAGAACGCTTTTCAAGCGCAGGATCAGGAAAACGGCAATTCCGGCCAGGACCAGCAACTGGATCATAGGGTTGTCGCTCATTTCATTCTCTTTTCAGTGCCGGGACTTTGTGTACGCGGCCTCAAGCCACTATGTAGGTGACACGAGGCGGCAAGTCCACAGTCCGCCCTGCTGTAAAGGATAGCGCAAATGTATCTGTTCTTGGCTTTTTTATTGGTCCCGATCATCGAGATCGCCCTGTTCATTCAGGTTGGCGGCTTGATCGGCCTGTGGCCAACACTTGCCATTGTAGTCCTGACGGCCGTTCTGGGCACTGTTTTGGTACGGACACAAGGTCGCATGGCACTGGAAAACCTGCAGCGGTCATTTGCTGAACTGGACGACCCGACCGAGCCGCTGGCCCATGGCGCAATGATCCTGCTGTCGGGCGTTTTGCTGTTGACGCCGGGGTTTTTCACCGATGCCGTTGGTTTTGCTTTGCTAATACCCGGCGTTCGGGTTGCTGTATTCCGGTATCTGAAATCCAAAGTTACCATCACTCAGTTTCAAATGGGAACCGGGGCGCAATTCCGCACCGGGCCTGATCCATTTCAACAAGACGATGTGATTGACGGCGAATTTACCGAAGTTCGGCCGCGTCAGGACCCATCAAAGCCATCGAAATGGGTCGAAGGGCCGTGACCTGCATTGAGGTGTCTGCCCCAACTTGTTAAGCAGTGACGAATTTTATTTTCGGAGTAGATCCATGGCCGAAGAAGACGCCAAAGAAAACACCGCGGCCCAGGCCGCCCCGCAAATCCAGATGCGCGTTCTGGGACAATTCATTCGTGACCTGTCTTTTGAAAACGTGATGGCCCAAAAGGGCGTGTCAGGCGACGTGCAGCCCGAGATTTCCGTGCAGGTCAACCTGGATGCCAAAAAGCGCCCGGCGGACCATCAGTACGAAGTGTCGATCAAGCTGAACCTCAAGTCCAAGTCCAAGGGTCTGGAAGACATCCTGTTCCTGTGTGAGCTGGACTATTGCGGCCTGTTCCACGTGGAAGGTGTTGCCGAAGATCAGCTGCATCCGTTCCTGATGATCGAATGCCCGCGGATGCTGTTCCCGTTCCTGCGCCGCATCGTCAGCGATGTGACCCGCGACGGTGGCTACCCGCCGGTAAATCTGGACAATATCGACTTTGTCAGCCTGTACCGCAACGAACTGATGCGCCGTCAGGCCGAGGCTCAGAAAACCGAAGCCTAAAGCTCCGGACCCGCGCCGGGATGGTTCTCAGGCGCGGGTCCACAAGGCGTTTTCGCCCAGTTTTTCCACGAAAGCATCATGCGCGGCGCGTTCGTCCTCGGTAATACGCGACGCAAGCGCGTTTGGACGCGCCGATGGCCGCCATTCCTCGCCGCCGCCCGCAGATGAGGACGCCGCGGTCGACAATCCGAAATCCGGCTGTCGCCCCCCGATCAGTTCCAGATAAACCTCGGCCAAAATCTCGGAGTCGAGCAGCGCCCCGTGCAGTGTTCGGTTCGAGTTGTCGATATTGAACCGGCGGCACAACGCATCCAAAGAAGCAGGCGAGCCGGGAAAGCGTTTGCGCGCAATGGCCAGCGTGTCCAACGCCTGATCCATCGGGATCGGGGGCAGACCCATCCATTTCAGCTCGGCGTTCAGGAATTTCATATCGAACGAGGCGTTGTGAATGACCAGCTTCGAATCCTTGATGAAATCACGAAATCCCTGACCGACCTTTGCAAAGACCGGCTTGTCCTTCAGTGTCACCTCACCCTTTTCCGGCGGGCGCGGGCTCTCGAGCAGGTCAGGGCCGATGCCGTGTACACCAAAGGCTTCTTCCGGCATGGAGCGTTCAGGGTTGATATAGACGTGATAGGTTTCGCCCGTGGCCACATGGTTCCACAGTTCGACCGCGCCGATTTCCACGATCCGGTCACCGCTTTCGGGATCGAACCCCGTGGTTTCGGTATCGAGTACAATCTCACGCATCTGCCAGCCCCGCTCGTATCTGTTTGACCACATCCTGCACCTGCGCGCGAGCATGGTCCAGACTGTCTGTCACGATCACAAAATCTGACCGTGCACATTTTTCTTCGTTCGGCATCTGCTTGGCGCGGATCTGTTCAAACTGCGCCTCGGTCATCGTGCCGCGATCCATCACCCGGCGTTTTTGTTCATCAGCCGGGACAGACACACAGGCCACGGCATCCATTGCTGTTTGCCCCCCGGTTTCAAACAGTAAAGGGATGTCGAATACCAAAATATCCGTAGTCGCGTTTTGTCGAAACGCAGCCCGATCCGCAGCAACAAGCGGATGAACAATGGCCTCGATCTGTTTCAAGGCGGACACGTCCCGCGCAATGATCTGTTTCAACGCATCACGGTTGACGGCGCCATCGACAATAGCCTCGGGAAATGCGGCCTGCATCGGCTCAACAGCCGCTCCACCCCTTGAATAGAGTCTATGTACGGCGGCATCCGCATCCCATAGCGCACAGCCTTCGTCGACGAACATCTGGGCCGTCGTGCTTTTTCCCATCCCGATCGAACCAGTCAGGCCCAGTGCGAAACTCATGACAAAACGGCCGCGCGCAGGTCCAGATTTACCTCGGGCCGGACCCCGAACCAGCTTTCAAATCCGGGAACCGCCTGATGCAGCAGCATGCCCAGCCCATCCACAACCGTGCATCCGGCTTCTTCGGCCGTTTGCAAGAGATGGGTTTTCAGCGGTGCGTAGACCAGATCGGTGACAACAGCGCCCGGCTGCAACCCATCCAGAGGAACCCGCAGCTCAAGCTGCCCCTGCATCCCAAGTGACGTCGTGTTGACAACCAGCTCGGCGTCTTCGACCACATTTCCGGCCTGCACCCAGTCGACCACGGTGATAGTCTGGCCAAATTCGTCCTTCAGCTTGTCCGCCCTGGCCCGTGTTCGGTTGGTCAGCATGATTTCGGGCACTCCGGCCTCGACCAAGGCTTGCAAAACGGCGCGCGCCGCCCCGCCAGCGCCAAAAACCACGGCTGGCCCGTCGCCCGGCGTCCAGTCCGGTGCCCCGCTGCGCAGGTTTTCCATGAAGCCGTAGCCATCGGTATTGTCAGCATGGATCGTGCCATCGTCGCGAAAGACCAGCGTGTTTGCGGCTCCGATTTTCCGTGCCCGATCCGATACGTCATCCGCCAACCGCAGGGCGGCTTCTTTATGAGGCACCGTTACATTTGCCCCAACAAATCCGGCCTTGGGCAAACTGCGCAGGACAACCTCAAGATCATCCGGGGCAACATCCATTGGAATATAGTGCCCTGCCAACCCATAGGATTTTAACCAATGCCCATGAAGGGTCGGGGATTTGGAATGCGCAACCGGGTGTCCAATCACACCTGCCAGAGGAATACGGTCTTCACTCATTGATCAATCACCCCTTTGACCGCCAGAAAATTCAACAGCTCCAATAGGGGCATACCCAAGACGTTAAAATGGTCTCCGTCAATGGTTGCGAACAGGCGCACGCCTTCTTCTTCCAATTTATATGCCCCGACCGCGTGGCGGATACTGTCCCAGTTGCGATCAACATAATCGCGCAGATACGCGTCCGAGCTCATCCGCATCCGCAATCGCACCTGACCCACATGTCGCCAGATGGGTTCCCCATCCTGATAGATCACCGCGGCAGACAACAGCATATGGCGCTTGCCGCGCATTGCCCTGAGCTGGGCCAGTGCATCCGCCGCCGTTTCGGGCTTGGACAACAGCCGCCCATCGAAATCCAACACCTGATCACAGCCCAGCACCATCGCGCCCGGAGTTTTATCGCTGACTTTACGCGCTTTCATTTCGGCCAGCGTATCCGCAATATCGCGCGGGCTTGCATCCTCGGCCAGCAACGCTTGCTTGGCTGTCTCCTCATCCACGCGCGCGGTTTGCACGGTGAAGGGCACGCCAGCATTCTCAAGAAGCTGCGCTCGTATCGACGACCCAGAGGCCAGAATGATGGGGACAGACATGTGGAAAACCCCTTGAGTAAACCGTTAACTGTTCCGGGATGGTTTGTATGGTTTTCCAGTTGACACGCAAGCCCGGGATTTTCGCGCCAAACTTCCCGGATTCGCCCGAATGGTATCCAGCAGGGACAAGGATAAGTCCAAGACCGGGAATAACCCGGTTTTCCAAGGTTACCCAAAGACTTATCCCCAGCAATTCATACTCGGTTAATATATAAGACATTGAAATTATAGTGAAATTTTTTCCTTCAACAGAATCGGTCCCTTTAAACCGGATTCCATCCACCTGTGGAAAACAGATGTGTAAAAAAGTAATCCACGGAAATTGTTCACCCTACAAAACCATCTTCCTTTTTCTTTTCTTATTTTTTTATTAGGGAGGGTTCCGAACAATCTTTGGAGCAAAGATGACGGATTTTCTTTTCACGATTTACCCATGGGTGAAATCTCTTCACATCATGGCGGTGATCTCGTGGATGGCTGGTCTGTTCTATTTACCCAGACTGTTCGTCTATCACGTCGAAAAGGCGCAGGCTGTCGACGGGTCAGAACCGATCTTCTTAGAAATGGAAGAAAAGCTGCTGCGTGTCATCATGCGCCCTGCCATGATCGTGGCTTGGGTCTGTGGCCTGATCATGGTGTTTACACCTGGCATCGTTGGTTGGGATTTTGCCTGGCCATGGGTCAAGGGTGCAGCCGTGATTGGCATGACCTGGTTTCATCACTGGCTGATGGCCCGGCGCAAAGACTTCCTTGAGGGGAAAAATAAGCTCACTGGGCGGCAGTATCGCATGATGAACGAGGTTCCGACCGTTTTGATGGTGATCATCGTTCTGGCGGTCATTCTGAAGTTCTGAGGGCGTTTTTGCGCCTAAGGGTCAGACGGGCGGTTTGACTCCACCTGACGCCACGCTTATGTAGGGATCAACACGCCCGTCCGGGCGGCGTATCTTCCGTACTGAAATTCCACTTCGTGCCGCGCTGACAGCGGTGAAGGTTTGTATCATGTCCAATGAATCCCTGAATCTGGCCGATCTGAAAGCCAAAAGCCCCAAAGACCTTCTGGCGATGGCCGAAGAGCTGGAGATCGAAAACGCCTCGACCATGCGCAAGGGCGAGATGATGTTCCAGATCCTGCGCGAACGCGCGGATGAGGGCTGGACCGTTGGCGGCGATGGCGTGCTGGAAGTGCTGCAAGACGGTTTTGGCTTCCTGCGTTCGCCCGAGGCAAACTATCTGCCGGGTCCTGACGACATTTATGTCTCGCCTGACATGATCCGCCTGCATTCGCTGCGCACTGGCGACACCGTTGAAGGTGAAATCAAGGCGCCCGATGACAACGAACGGTATTTTGCGCTGACCAAGGTCACAAAGATCAACTTTGAAGACCCCGAGAAAGCTAAGCACAAGATCCTGTTCGACAACCTGACACCTTTGTACCCAGACGAACGTCTGAAGATGGAGATCGAAGATCCCACCATCAAAGACAAGTCCGCTCGCGTGATCGACCTTGTTGCACCAATTGGTAAAGGACAGCGGTCGCTGATCGTGGCGCCTCCGCGGACGGGTAAGACGGTGATCCTGCAGAACATCGCGCACTCGATCGAACAGAACCACCCTGAGTGCTATCTGATCGTCCTGCTGATCGATGAACGTCCCGAAGAGGTGACGGACATGCAGCGCTCGGTGAAGGGTGAGGTCGTGTCTTCGACCTTTGATGAACCGGCGACGCGCCACGTGGCCGTTTCGGAAATGGTGATCGAAAAGGCTAAGCGTCTGGTTGAGCATAAACGAGATGTTGTGATTCTTTTGGACTCGATCACAAGACTTGGTAGGGCGTTTAACACTGTGGTCCCATCTTCGGGTAAGGTTCTGACCGGTGGTGTGGATGCGAATGCTCTGCAACGACCCAAACGGTTCTTTGGTGCGGCCCGGAACATCGAAGAGGGCGGTTCGCTGACCATCATCGCCACAGCGCTGATCGACACCGGCAGCAGGATGGACGAGGTGATCTTTGAAGAATTCAAAGGCACGGGTAACTCGGAAATCGTGTTGGACCGCAAAATCGCCGACAAGCGTGTGTTCCCGGCCATCGATATCCTCAAATCCGGTACACGGAAAGAGGATCTGCTGGTCGACAAGGGCGATCTGGCCAAGACCTTTGTTCTGCGCCGCATCCTCAACCCGATGGGCACGACCGATGCGATCGAATTCCTGCTGTCCAAGTTGAAACAGACGAAGACAAACGGCGAGTTCTTCGATTCGATGAACACCTGATACAGGTCTTAACTGACGCGAGGCCTTCGAATGGATACGATATTCGCCTTGGCCAGCGCGCAAGGCAAAGCTGGGGTGGCGGTCATCCGCCTCTCGGGACCTTTGGCGCATTCCGCGGCGGCCGAGTTGACGAGGGATACTCTGCCAGCTCGTGGTATGTGTGTCCGTTCTCTGCGTGCGCCTGACGGCTCAATTCTGGATGAGGGTCTGGTGCTTACATTCCAGGCCCCTGCGAGCTTTACCGGCGAAGATGTGGCAGAGTTTCAGATTCACGGAAGCACGGCATCTGTGAATGTGGTGATGCGCTGTCTTGGCGATACCGAAGGTTTGAGGCTCGCCGAGCCGGGGGAATTCACGCGTCGCGCGCTTGAAAACGGCAAGATGGATTTGACGCAGGTCGAAGGTTTGGCCGACTTGATTGACGCCGAAACAGAAGCGCAGCGCAAACAGGCACAGACAATATTGGCGGGTGAATTGGGTTCCCTTGCCGAGCGCTGGCGTCGTGATTTGATCCGAGCCGCGTCCCTGTTGGAAGCTGTCATTGATTTTGCTGACGAAGAGGTCCCGACGGATGTTACGCCAGAAGTTCGTTCTTTGATCACACGCGTCATGACCGATCTACAGCGCGAAGCGGACGGAGTTCGGATAGCGGAGCGAATCCGCGCCGGATTTGAAGTTGCGATCGTCGGTCTTCCAAATGCAGGGAAGTCCACCTTGCTGAACGCTCTTGCCGGGCGTGATGCTGCGATAACGTCGGAATATGCCGGAACGACCCGTGACGTGATCGAGGTGCGAATGGATCTAGAAGGGTTGCCGGTTACGCTGCTGGACACGGCCGGGCTTCGCGAAACCCAGGATCATGTTGAAAGCCTTGGAATCGAACTGGCGATTAAACGGGCTGAAGCCGCGGACTTACGGGTCTTCCTGACCGAGGACCCGATGTCTTTGGGCGTATCAATGCGCGATGATGACATTCAGGTTTTTCCGAAAGCCGACCTCAGAGATGACGGTGAAGGTGGGATATCGGGTAAAACTGGTATGGGGCTGGACCAGCTAATATCCGATATATCGTGTGTATTAAGTAATCGAACCACAAGTTATGGTATCGCAACGCGCGAAAGACACCGTGTATCGCTTAACAACGCTCGAGAAGCACTGCGTGCAGCAATGTCTGTTCTGGAATCAGGCCCGGACTTGTATGATATCGCTGCCGAAGAACTGCGCACAGCCATTCGTGCGCTTGAATCCTTGGTTGGCAGGATAGGGGTGGAAGATCTTTTGGATGAGATATTCTCGAGCTTCTGTCTGGGAAAATAGGGAGTGTTTCACGTGAAACATTCAGACTTTGATGTTGTCGTAATCGGTGCTGGTCATGCCGGAACCGAAGCTGCCCACGCTGCTGCACGCATGGGTGCGCAAACGGCACTGGTTACATTGTCTTCTTCTGATATTGGAGTGATGTCCTGCAACCCGGCGATTGGGGGCCTGGGAAAAGGCCATTTGGTAAGGGAGATTGACGCCCTTGATGGCGTCATGGGGCGCGTTGCTGATCAAGCCGGAATTCAGTTCCGTCTGCTGAATCGACGCAAAGGACCCGCAGTTCAGGGGCCAAGAACGCAAGCAGACCGCGCTTTGTATCGCGCGGCGATGCAGTCTGAGACAGATGCACAGCCAAGTCTTTCCGTTGTCGTTGGGGAAGTCGTAGATTTTCTGATGGATGGGCAAACTGTGCGCGGAGTCAAATTGGCAGATGGATCAGACATTCGTGCCAAGGCTGTCATTCTCACTTCGGGTACGTTTCTTCGCGGCGTCATACATATCGGGGATGTCTCGCGCCCCGGCGGACGAATGGGTGATAATCCGTCGGTAAAATTGGCGCAACGGTTAGACAGTTTTGAGTTTCCGTTGGGAAGGCTGAAAACAGGTACTCCCCCCCGGCTTGATGGCCGCACGATCGACTGGACCGATCTGGAGCGCCAGGATGGGGACGATGAGCCTACATTGTTTTCATTCCTGTCGACATCCGTTGTGGCCCCGCAAATTTCCTGCGGTATTACACATACAAATGCGGAAACACATGAAATTATTGAAAAGAACTTGAGTCTCTCTGCGATGTACGGCGGACATATTGACGGGGTTGGCCCAAGATACTGTCCGTCAATTGAAGATAAAATCGTCAGGTTTGCCGATAAGGATTCTCATCAGATCTTTCTTGAGCCAGAAGGGGTCAATGATCATACGATCTATCCGAATGGGATTTCGACATCCCTTCCTCAGGACGTACAACTGCAATCTGTCAGGTCCATCAAGGGACTGGAGAAGGCAGAAATACTGCAACCGGGATATGCAATTGAATATGACTACGTCGATCCTCGGATACTAACATCGTCTTTGTCCGTGCCAGAGATTTCGGGGCTATTTCTTGCTGGTCAGATCAACGGAACAACCGGATATGAGGAAGCTGCAGCTCAGGGTTTGGTTGCAGGGTTGAATGCTGCCTTGTTTGCATTTGACCGGGAGCCGGTTCATTTCACCCGCGCGGACAGTTATATCGGCGTAATGATAGATGATTTGACGACCAGAGGTGTTGCTGAACCCTATCGAATGTTCACGTCCCGCGCAGAATTTAGATTGTCACTGCGCGCGGATAATGCGGACCAAAGATTAACACCGATTGGCTTGAATATAGGTTGCGTTGGGGAAGTTAGGGAACGCAACTTTTCTGAGAAGCTTGAAAAGTTGACGGCGGCAAAGTCGATACTTACAGACCGCACCTATACGCCAAAAGAAATGCGATCAGTTGGTATCAACGTCAATCAGGACGGAAATCGGCGCAATGGGATGGATATTCTTGCATTCCCGGATGTTTCCTTTGGCGATCTTATTCCGCTGGTCCCAGACTTGTCAGGCACAAATATTGAAATCCAAAAGCAGGTTGAAAGAGACGCCCTATACGCAAACTACATTGCACGCCAGCAAAGAGACGTCGAAGCCATGAAGCGTGACGAATCCCATGAGATTCCACGAGATTTCGACTATTTTGCTTTGGACGGCCTGTCTTCTGAGATGAAGCAAAAGCTGTCGAATGCGCGGCCCGCGAATATCGCGCAAGCCAGCCGCGTTGAAGGAGTGACCCCGGCTGCTTTGACGCTTGTTCTTGCGAAGCTGCGGCGCGAACAAAAGGTCCGCAAGGCATGAGTGAGGAGCATTTTGGCGAGTTGAATGTTTCACGTGAAACATTCGAGCGTTTGGCCAAATATGTTGAACTGGTAGAGCGGTGGAATCCGAAGATTAACCTGGTTTCCCGAAACAGCCTGAATGAGATCTGGACGCGGCATATCAAGGATTCTGTCCAGGTGTATCGCTGCCCTGAATCCTTTCAGAATTGGGCAGATTTGGGGAGCGGGGGCGGGTTCCCCGGTATGGTCTGCGCGATCATGGCAATAGAAGAGAATCCGAGTGCACGGTTCACTTTTGTTGAGAGTGATCAAAGAAAATCTGCCTTTTTGCGAACAGTGGCACGGGAATGTGGTGCAAATTGTTCCGTTATTTCCAAACGAATCGAAATGGTGGATCCATTGGGGGCGGACGTCTTATCTGCCCGGGCTTTGGCAGACCTGACTGCATTATTGTCCTTTTGTGACAGGCATTTAGGCAGTTCCGGATTGGCGCTGTTGCCGAAAGGCGCAACGTGGAAAAAAGAACTGGAAGACGCGCGCAGGGAATGGAATTTCCACGCCGAGCCGATTACAAGTTTAACTGAACCTCAAGCCGTTATCCTTAAAATAAGAGGAGTATCACGTGGTTGATCTGTCTCGTCCCGCAGGGCCCCGGATTATTGCGGTAGCCAATCAAAAAGGTGGGGTTGGAAAGACGACGACTGCGATAAATCTTGCTGCGGGATTGGCCGAGGCTGGCTGCCGGGTCCTTGTGGTTGATCTGGATCCGCAAGGAAACGCATCGACCGGTTTAGGTGTGGAAGACAGGGATTGGACGACCTACGACCTGATTTTGGACGACGCGCCCTTAGAAGCTGTCATTCAGGAAACTGAAATTGGCGGTCTGTACGTGGTTCCTGCGACAGTTGACCTAAGCTCGGCCGATATCGAACTTATTTCCAATGAAAAGCGAAGCTATTTGTTACATGACGCCCTGCGGCAAACATCGGTTGATCAGTTTGAGCTGGACTATGTCCTGATAGATTGCCCGCCATCCCTTAATTTGTTGACCGTCAACGCGATGGTTGCAGCGCATTCTGTGCTTGTTCCATTGCAGAGTGAATTCTTCGCGTTGGAAGGGTTGTCCCAGTTGATGCTGACCATTCGCGAGGTTCGCCAAACCGCGAATCCTGAGTTGCGGATCGAAGGTGTTGTGTTGACGATGTATGACAACCGCAACAACTTGTCCCGCCAAGTCGAAAAAGACGCGCGTGACAATCTGGGAGAGATGGTATTTAAAACCAAAATACCCAGAAACGTGCGGGTCAGTGAGGCACCGTCTTACGCGTTGCCCGTCCTTCAATATGATTCCGGATCTCTGGGGGCGATGGCGTACCGACATTTGGCGCGCGAAGTCATGCACAAGAACAAGAAAGCCGCATAAGCGGCAGTAGGAGGGTCCAGTGGCAGCCAAGAAAACAAAACCAAGGGGATTGGGCCGTGGTCTGTCCGCTTTGATGGCTGATGTAACGCAGGAAACGGAAGGGTTGCGCCCGTCTGAACCCCGACGCGCGGACATGAAGGTTCCGATCGAAAAGCTGCATGCAAATCCGAACCAGCCGCGCCGTACCTTTTCGCGTGAACAACTGGATGAACTTGCGGCCTCGGTGAAGGAAAAGGGCATTATCCAGCCGCTGATCGTCCGAGAGAAAGCGGAAGGCGACTATGAGATCGTCGCGGGTGAGCGCCGCTGGCGTGCAGCGCAAATGGCGCAACTGCATGATATTCCGGTCATTGTCCGTGATTTCGACGATACCGAAGTGCTGGAAGTCGCGATTATCGAGAATATTCAGCGTGCCGACCTGAATGCAGTTGAAGAAGCGGCCGGCTACAAGCAGCTTATGGATCGTTTCGGGCACACACAGGAAAAGCTGGCCGAAGCCCTTGGCAAAAGCCGCAGTCATATTGCGAATCTTCTGCGTTTGCTGTCGCTGCCCATGGATGTTCAGCAATTGGTGGTCGAAGGCAAGCTTTCTGCCGGCCACGCGCGGGCGTTGATCACCTCAAGCAACCCCTCTGAATTGGCAAAGATTGTCGTACGCGACGGATTGTCGGTTCGCGCAACCGAGGCGCTTGTCAAAAAAGAGCAGGCGGACCCGGTCAAATCCGCGCCGAAGTCCAGAAATCTGGATGCAGGAAAAGACGCCGATACCAGAGCGCTTGAGAAAGATCTTTCTGCAATTCTGGCAATGAAGGTGGCCATCAACCACAAGCCCGGAACAGAAACAGGGCAGGTCGTTCTGACATATGAAAATCTGGACCAGCTTGACGATCTTTGCGCAAAGCTCAGCCGTTAGGACGTGTCCAGATAAAGGTTAGAACACCCCCCAAGACGACCGCCTGGATTACCAAGACGTAAACCGGGACCGTGAGGAAAATCGAAATTCCAAAGACGGCGGCAATCGAGAGAGTTGCCGCCTTTTTTGCTGCGGGGCGGATGGCACCGGAGTTTTGCCAATCCAGGATCATCGGGCCAAAGACTCGGTGCGTGATCAGCCAATTGTGAAGTCGGGAAGAAGAGCGCGCAAAGAAGAAAGCGGCCAATAGCAAGAACGGAACGGTCGGCAGCAAGGGAAGGGCAATGCCGATGACGGCAAGCGCAACGCTCAACAAACCCAATGCGGCCCAGAGGTAGTGCATACTTTACCCCAGCAATTCGCGAATGATGGAATTCAATACCGCGCGCCCGTCCTTGGTGGCGATTACTCGTCCGTCTATCTGTTCGATCATACCGATCGCACTCAGATCGTCCAATTTTGCCTGAGGTAATGAGACACCGGCTAAGGCCTCGTATCTATCTATATTTAGTCCTTCAGTGATCCGTAAACACATCATAAGGTATTCGTTCGCCTGATCCTGGTTTGAAAGCTCGGTTCTTTCCCGCTCTCCACTTCCGTTTTGAACAGCGTCCAGCCAAGTGTTCGGCAATAGGTGGGTTTCAGTCGCCAATTTTCTATCGCCAAGCGTAATTCGGCCATGCGCACCGGGCCCGATGCCTACGTAATCGCCATAGCGCCAATAAATCAGGTTGTGTCGGGATTCCGCGCCCGGTCGGGCGTGATTGGAAATTTCATAGGCGGGCAGACCGTGGGCTTCGCAAATTTCCTGTGTTGCAAGATACATGTCGGCCGCGCTGTCATCCTCGGGCAGGCCGCGCAGTTTTCCAACGGCGTATCTGTCGCCGAAAGCGGTGCCTTCCTCGATCGTCAGTTGGTACAAGGACAAATGGTCAACGGCCATAGATAAGGCGTCAGACAGTTCAGCGCGCCAAGCGGCCAGGGTTTGGTGCTGGCGGGCGTAGATCAAATCAAAGCTGACCCTGTCGAAACACGCTCTGGCGATATCAAACGCTGCCCGCGCTTCGGCGACCGTGTGGATTCGACCCAATCGGCGCAGGTCATCGTCATTCAGCGCCTGAACACCCATCGAGATCCGGTTCACCCCTGCTTCGCGATAGGCGGCAAACCGCCCCGCCTCGACCGAGCCGGGATTGGCCTCAAGCGTGATTTCCATGTCATTGGCGGGTCGCCACAGGCTGCGGGCCTCATCAATAATGGCGGCCACGGTGTCCGGGTGCATTAGCGAGGGCGTGCCACCGCCGAAAAAGATCGTATTCAGCACCCGATCCGGCGTGTCCAAAGCGGAGCGGCGTAGCTCGCTTAGGTAGCTATTAAGCCATTGTTTTTGATTGATATTTTTAGAAACATGGCTGTTGAAATCGCAATAAGGGCATTTGGCCTCGCAAAAGGGCCAATGCACATACAGGCCAAAGCCCCCGTTGCGCCAATCATCCGCCAAAGCAGCCTTTCACGAACATCTCCACCGCGCGACCGCGATGGCTGATCTTGTTCTTTTCCCAGCGATCCATCTCGGCAAAGGTAATGTCATGCCCGTCGGGGACAAACATCGGGTCATAGCCAAACCCGTCCTTGCCCCGGATTGGCCAGACAAGATGGCCCGGGGCGATGCCCTCGAACACTTCGTCATGGCCGTCGGGCCAAGCTAAAACCAGAGTGCAACGAAACTGGGCTGTTCGGGGATGGGCTGCGTCTTTTGCTTCCAGCTCATCATGCGCGCGGGTCATGGCCATCAGGAAGTCGCGGCCATTTCCGGTTTCGGCCCAATCCGCCGTGTAAACGCCGGGTGCACCGTCCAGCGCATCAATCGTGATCCCGGAATCGTCCGACAGGGCAGGCAGGCCGGTGGCCTTGGCCGCGGCATGGGCCTTAATCCGGGCGTTTTCGACGAACGTATCCTCAGTCTCTTCCGGTTCGGGCAGGTTCATCTCTCCTGCGCCGACAACGCTCACGCCAAAGGGTTCGAGAAGATGCGCCATCTCCTCGAGCTTGCCTTTGTTATGCGTGGCCACCAGCAGCCTGTCACCGTCGAACTTGCGGGTCATGCGGTTGCGGCCTTTTGCGCTGCGGCCAGTTCGCCGACGCCTTTTTCGGCCAGATCCATCAGTTGATCCATCTGCGCCCGGCTAAAGACCGAGCCTTCGGCACTCATCTGCACTTCGATCAGTTTGCCGGAACCGGTCATGATGAAATTGCCATCAACACCGGCTTCGCTGTCCTCGGGATAGTCCAGATCCAGCACCGGCTGACCGGCATAAATGCCACAAGACACGGCGGCCACCGGATCGACCAGCGGGTCAGAGATCACATCGCCGGCTTTCATTAGCTTGTTCACCGCCAGACGCAGCGCGACCCAGCCGCCGGTGATCGAGGCGCAACGGGTGCCGCCATCGGCTTGGATCACATCGCAGTCCACAGTGATCTGGCGTTCGCCCAACGCGACCCGATCCACACCGGCGCGCAGGGCGCGACCGATCAGGCGCTGGATTTCCACGGTCCGACCACCTTGCTTGCCCGACGCAGCCTCACGCCGCATCCGTGTGTTGGTCGCCCGGGGCAACATGCCGTATTCCGCCGTGACCCAACCCAGGCCCGAACCCTTGATGAAGGGCGGCACGCGATCCTCGATCGTAGCGGTACACAGCACATGGGTGTCGCCCATTTTGATCAGGCAGGAACCTTCGGCATGTTTGGTAAAGCCTGTCTCGATTGAAACGGCGCGCATTTCGTTTAGATCACGTCCTGAGGGTCGCATGGAAAATCCTTTGTTTGCTGGGTTGGGGATACCGCCCCGTGGCGTTACGATGCAACCCCGATTGACCTTTCATTTGCCTGCGATTTAATGACGACCCAGCAGGGGACCGCCGATGAGCGAAGCAAGCAAAATTCTGAACGAGATGAACGACCGCTCGCGCGAGGTGTTTCGGTTGATCGTCGAAAGCTATCTGGAAAGCGGAGAGCCGGTGGGCAGCCGCACCCTGACTCGCACCCTGTCGGAAAAAGTCAGCGCCGCAACCGTGCGCAACGTGATGCAGGATCTGGAGTTTCTGGGCCTGCTGGACAGCCCCCATGTGTCTGCGGGACGGATTCCGACGCAGCAGGGGCTGCGGATGTTTGTCGATGGATTGCTTGAGGTCGGCGATCTGGGGGCCGATGATCGACAGAAGCTGGATGAGACATTAGGCTCTAACGCAGGCGATGTGGGTGGAATGCTGGATCGTGTGGGATCGGCCTTGTCACATGTGACACATGGCGCCTCACTGGTTTTGACCCCCAAGCAGGAATCCGAGATCAAGCATATCGAGTTTGTCTCGCTGGCCCATGACCGCGCGCTTGTCGTGCTGGTCTTTGCTGACGGAACTGTCGAAAATCGTCTGTTCACCCCTCCGCCGGGGCAGACGCCCAGTTCCATGCGCGAGGCCGCGAATTTCCTGAATGCCCTGATCGAGGGTCGGACGCTGAGCGAAGTGCGTCGTCAGATGCAGACGCAGATTGACGCCCGCAAGCAGGAAATCGACATATTGGCGCGCGCGATGGTCGAGAGTGGCATGGCCGCATGGGACGGAGACGGAGGCGATTCAGCCCGGTTGATTGTGCGTGGACGCGCGAATCTGTTGAATGAACCCGGTCAAACAGAAGAGCTGGACCGAATCCGCACCTTGTTTGATGACCTGGAACGTAAGCGCGATATCGCCGAATTCCTCGAATTAACCGAAGAAGGCGAAGGTGTTCGCATTTTTATCGGCTCTGAGAACAAACTTTTCTCACTTTCGGGTTCCTCTTTGGTGGTGTCTCCATATATGAACGCTGATCGAAAGATAATCGGTGCGGTCGGGGTTATTGGGCCCACACGACTGAACTATGGACGGATCGTGCCGATCGTGGATTATACGGCGCAACTGGTCGGCAAGCTGATTTCCGACCGGAGCTAGAGGGTAAGAGATGGCAGAACCCAAAAACGAAGATTTTCTGGACGATATCGCAACAGCCGAGGCCGAAGAGTTGGCCGAGGAATTTGCCGAAATCAGCGAAGAGGCGCTGGAAATTGATGCGTTGCGCGCTGAGCGGGATGATTTCAAAGACAAATTCATGCGTGCCTTGGCCGACGCTGAAAACGCGCGCAAACGGGGCGACAAGGCACGTCGGGATGCAGAGCAGTACGGCGGATCCAAGTTGGCGCGCGATATGCTGCCGGTTTACGACAACATGAAACGTGCGCTTGAGGCCGCCACGGACGAGCAAAAGGACGTTGCTGCCGGGTTGCTGGAAGGTGTCGAATTGACCATGCGTGCGCTGAAGGACGTATTCCAGAAACACGGGATTGTGGTGATTACGCCTGAAGTTGGGGATCGCTTTGATCCGAATGTCCACGAGGCGATGTTCGAAGCTCCGGTGCCTGGCACCCGTGCCGGTGACATTATTCAGGTGTCGGCCGAAGGGTTTATGCTGCACGACCGGCTGCTGCGTCCGGCACAGGTGGGCGTATCGTCGACACCTGCAAGCTGATTGGCCTCTGCGAGGCCAAGCCTCCGGCGGAAGTATTTTTGAACAGAAGAAGGGGCGGTCAGGATTTGGCCGCCTCTTTCAGTTTGTAGATCAGGTCGAGCGCTTCGCGAGGAGTGAGTTCATCGGGCAAGATGTCGCCCAACATATCCGTGACAGGGGATGCCTTGGGTGCAGGTGGCGGAGGGGGCGGCGCGGCTGAAAACAGGGGCAGGTCGTCGATCAGAGCCTTTTGTTTGCCGCCTTCGCGTTCGGTTTTTTCCAATTGGTCCAGCACCACGCGGGCACGTTCGACCACGGATGCAGGAAGCCCGGCCAATTGCGCGACCTGAACGCCGTAGGACCGGTCGGCGGCGCCTTTGTGCACCTCGTGCAGAAAGATGACTTCGCCTTCCCATTCCTTGACGGCGACGGTGGCGTTTTCGACACCTTCCAGCTTGCCTGCCAGTGCGGTGAGTTCATGGTAATGGGTGGCGAACAGCGCCCGGCATTGGTTGGCGGCGTGTAGATGTTCCAGCGTGGCCCAAGCGATCGACAGGCCGTCATAGGTGGCTGTACCGCGACCGATTTCGTCCAGAATGACCAGAGCGCGATCATCGGCCTGATTCAGGATCGCGGCGGTTTCCACCATCTCAACCATGAAAGTTGACCGCCCTCGGGCCAGATCGTCCGACGCTCCGACGCGGCTGAACAGTTGGCTGACGATGCCGATATGCGCCCTCTCAGCCGGGACATAGCTGCCCATTTGCGCCAATAGCGCGATCAAGGCGTTCTGGCGGAGGAAAGTTGATTTACCGGCCATATTGGGACCGGTCAGCAACCAGATCGCCGCGCCTTGATCTGCGCTCAGATCGCAGTCATTGGCGATGAAGGCATCGCCCGACTGCTGACGCAGGGCGTGTTCGACCACCGGGTGGCGGCCACCTTTCACGTCGAACGCGCGCGAATTGTCGACCTGCGGGCGGCACCAGTTTTCTCCGCGTGCCAGATCCGCGAGGGCCGTGGTCAGGTCCAGCTCGGCCAGCCCTCGGGCGGCCTGGTTCAGGCGAGCGGCGAGAGCCAGAATTTCATCAGAAAGCCTTTGATAGAGCCTTTTTTCGATCTCCAACGCCAGATTGCCCGCGTTTAGGATGCGCGTTTCGATCTCGGACAGTTCCACCGTGGTGAACCGCACCTGGTTGGCGGTGGTTTGACGGTGGATATAGGTCTCAGAGAAGGGCGGGTTCAGCATTTTCTGGGCATGGGTGGCCGTGGTTTCGATGAAATAGCCCAGCACGTTGTTGTGCTTGATCTTCAGAGAGGTGATGCCCGTATGTTCTGCGTATTTCTGTTGGAATCCCGCGATGACCGAGCGGCCTTCGTCGCGCAGGGTACGAGCCTCATCTAGCTCACTGTCGAAACCGGGGGCAATGAAGCCGCCATCACGGGCCAGTAAGGGGGGTTCAGCGACCAGGGCTTCGTCCAGCAGGTTCAGTAGATCGTCAAAGCCGACAAGGTTCTGTACCGCAGTTGCCAATAGGACGGGGAGATCCTGACTTTTGCACAATTCAGCGATTGCCGATGCCTGTGTCAGCCCGTTGCGAATGGCGGCCAGATCGCGGGGACCGCCGCGCTCAAGCGATAGGCGCGACAGGGCGCGGTCCAGATCGGGAGTCTTGCGCAGCGCCTCGCGCAGATCCGAGGTGGTCAGGCTGTCCTCAGCGGCAAAACTCACCGCATCCAGCCGGGCGTGGATCACATCCAGATTGCGGGAGGGGCTGGACAGGCGCTGTTCCAGCAGTCGCGCGCCACCCGGTGTCACGGTGCGGTCAACCACCGACAGCAGTGATCCGGCGCGGCCACCGGACAGGGACCGGGTCAGTTCCAGATTGCGGCGCGTGGCGGCGTCGATCTGAACCACGCGGTCTTCGGATTCCTTGAGCGGCGTTTGCAGCAGGGGCAGTTTGCCCTTTTGCGTGATCTCAAGATAGTCGATCAGCGCGCCCATCGCCGACACCTCGGCCCGGCCAAAACTGCCGAACGCGTCCAAAGCGCCCACGTGAAACAGCCCGCAGATGCGTTTTTCGGCAGCCGTGCTGTCGAAGCTGGCCCGTCCGATCGGGGTCAGGGAAATACCCAGATCACGTACCGTCTCGTTCAGCGCCTGTTCCATTCCGTCGCCCACGATCAGCTCGGACGGGGCCAGACGCGCCAGTTCGGGGCTGAGCCGGACCGAGGTCAAGGGCATCACATGAAACGCACCTGTCGAGATATCGGCCCATGCCAAAGCAGCCTCATCCCGAACTTCGGCGTAAGCGGCCAGAAAGTTGTGGCGGCGGGCCTCTAGCAGCGCATCTTCGGTCAGCGTGCCGGGGGTGACCAGACGCACAACATCGCGCCGAACCACTGATTTAGAGCCTCTTTTCTTGGCCTCAGTCGGGCTTTCCATCTGTTCGCAGACGGCGACGCGAAAGCCTTTGCGGATCAGAGTCAGCAGATACCCTTCGGCCGAATGGACCGGGACACCGCACATCGGGATATCGTCGCCATTGTGCTTGCCGCGCTTGGTCAGGGCTATGTCCAGCGCCTCAGCCGCGTTCACGGCGTCTTGAAAAAACATCTCGTAGAAATCGCCCATACGGTAAAACAACAGGGCGTCGGCATGGGCCTCTTTGATCTCAAGATACTGTGCCATCATCGGCGTGACTGTGGACAAAAGCGGCCCCCTTTTGGCGTCTTCCGGGCGCGACCTTACAAATCCCCCATCCGTGACGAAAGGTGAAAACGTATTGTCGTTGAGGCGCAGCCCTGCCTGCGCTATGACGCAGCAGCCCTGAAGTCATGGAAACGACCGATAAGATGCCCAAAACGAAGATCACAAAAGAAGAGGCGCTGGCCTTTCACCTGGACCCCACCCCCGGCAAGTGGGAGGTGCAGGCCACTGTTCCCATGACCACGCAGCGCGATCTGTCGCTGGCCTACAGTCCCGGTGTGGCCGTTCCTTGCGAAGCCATCGCCGAAGCGCCCGAGACCGCCTATGACTATACCAACAAGGGCAATCTGGTCGCCGTGATCTCGAACGGGACGGCTGTTCTGGGCCTTGGTAACTTGGGTGCGCTGGGCAGTAAGCCGGTGATGGAGGGCAAAGCGGTTCTGTTCAAGCGTTTTGCCGACATAAACTCGATCGACATTGAGCTGGACACCGAAGACCCGGACGAGTTCTGTCGCGCTGTGCGGCTGATGGGGCCGACCTTTGGCGGCATAAATTTGGAAGACATCAAGGCGCCCGAATGTTTCATCATCGAACAGCGCCTGAAAGAAGAGATGGACATCCCCGTCTTTCACGACGATCAGCACGGCACGGCGGTGATCTGTGCGGCGGGTCTGCTGAACGCGCTGCATATCTCGGGCAAGAAGATCGAGGATGTGAAGATCGTTCTCAATGGCGCGGGCGCGGCGGGGATCGCCTGTATCGAATTGCTCAAGTCGATGGGCGCGCGGCATGAGAACTGCATCGTTTGTGATACCAAGGGCGTGATCTATCAGGGCCGCACCGAGGGGATGAACCAGTGGAAATCGGCCCATGCGATCACCACGGACCTGCGCACACTGGAAGAAGCAATGAAGGGCGCGGATGTGTTTCTGGGTGTGTCGGTCAAGGGGGCCGTGACCCAAGAGATGGTTAAGTCGATGGCCGACAACCCGGTGATTTTCGCCATGGCCAACCCCGACCCCGAGATTACCCCGGAAGAGGCCCACGAAGTTCGTGTGGATGCGATCGTCGCCACCGGCCGCAGCGACTATCCGAACCAAGTGAACAACGTATTGGGCTTCCCCTACCTGTTCCGTGGCGCGTTGGATATCAACGCCCGGGCCATCAATGACGAGATGAAGATTGCCTGCGCCCATGCGTTGGCGCGTCTGGCGCGTGAAGATGTGCCGGATGAGGTCGCAATGGCCTATGGCAAATCGCTGACGTTTGGCCGCGACTATATCATCCCCACGCCGTTTGATCCGCGCCTGATCCACCGTATCCCTCCTGCCGTGGCCAAGGCCGGAATGGATACCGGGGCCGCGCGGCGCCCGATCATCGACATGGACGCCTATGAGCTGAGCCTGAAATCCCGCATGGACCCGACCGCCAGCATCCTGCGTGGTCTGAACGCCCGTGCGCGCCAGGCGCAAAGCCGGATGATCTTTGCCGAGGGCGACGATCCCCGTGTGCTGCGCGCCGCTGTTACCTATCAACGCTCGGGCTTTGGCAAGGCGCTGGTTGTGGGGCGCCCCGATGACGTGAAGGTCAAGCTGGAAGAGGCTGGTCTGGGCGATGCCGTGCGCGAGCTTGAGGTGGTAAACGCCGCCAATACCTCGCATCTCGAAACTTACTCGAACTTCCTGTACGAGCGGCTTCAGCGTAAGGGTTTCGACCGCAAGGACATCCACCGCCTTGCTGCGCGGGACCGTCACGTGTTTTCCTCGCTGATGCTGGCGCATGGGCATGGCGATGGTCTTGTGACTGGGGCCACGCGCAAATCGGCGCATGTTCTTGACCGGATCAATCACGTGTTTGATGCGGATGCAGCGCATGGGGCGGCTGGCGTGACCGCGCTGTTGCACAAGGGGCGGATCGTGCTGATCGGCGATACGCTTGTCCATGAATGGCCCGATGAGAATGATCTGGCCAATATCGCCGAACGCTCGGCTGCTGTTGCGCGTCACATGGGGCTTGAGCCGCGCGTGGCCTTCGTCAGCTTTTCGACCTTTGGCTACCCGGTGTCGGAACGGGCCGAGAAAATGCACCGCGCGCCAGCGGTTCTGGACCAGCGCGGCGTTGATTTCGAATATGAGGGCGAGATGACTGTCGACGTTGCCCTGAATGTCGATCAGCAGGCCAGCTATCCGTTCCAGCGTCTGACGGGTCCTGCGAATATCCTGATCGTACCCGCACGCCACTCGGCCTCGATCTCGACCAAGCTGATGCAGGAAATGGGCGGCGCGACTGTCATTGGCCCGATCCTGTCGGGTGTCGATAAGCCGATTCAGATTTGTTCGACCGTTTCGACGGCGAATGACATTCTGAACATGGCTATCCTGGCGTCTTGTGACATTGGATAAGCCATGACGATCTGGAACCTCGGCTCGATCAACGCGGACATGATTTACGACGTACCGCATCTTCCCGGGCCGGGGGAGACGCTCTCGGCCAGCCGTTTGGATCGCTTTCTGGGCGGCAAGGGCGCGAACATGTCCGTGGCCGCGGCCCGGGCCGGGGCGCAGGTGGCGCATGTTGGGGCCGTGGGGTCGGATGGGCGCTGGGCGCTGGATCGTTTGACGGAATATGGCGTGGATACGCGCCATATCGCTCTGGTCGATGTGCCGACGGGCCACGCCATCATCGCCGTGGATGCGCAGGGTGAGAACAACATCATTCTGTTTCAGGGGGCGAACCACGCCCTTTCGACCGATCAGTTGGGTCAGGCACTGTCATCAGCTTCGCAGGGTGACTTGCTGGTGATGCAGAACGAAACCAACTTGCAGGTTGAAGCCGCGAAGATGGGGCGCGAGATGGGTTTGACCGTCTGCTACGCCGCGGCACCGTTTCAGGCCGAGGCAGTGCAAGCCGTGCTGCCCTATCTGGATTTCCTGATCCTGAACGAAGTTGAGGCCGAGCAACTGCATCAGGCCACAGGTCAATCGGTCACGAATTTGAAGGTCGAGCATGTGATCGTCACTTTGGGCTCGAAAGGTGCGCGATATTATCATCGCGCTGCGGCTTCGGATTTCCCGGCCCACAAAGTTCAGGCTGTGGACACAACCGGCGCGGGGGACACGTTCACCGGCTATGTTCTGGCCGGTATGGATCGAGGGATGCCGATGGCGCAGGCGATTTCACAAGCAAATCGTGCCGCGGCCCTGATGGTCACGCGGCACGGTACAGCCGATGTCATCCCGGATTTGAAAGAGGTCCGGGACGCGCAGTTCGATTAGGATCCGGCAAACGGCGCGTCGCTGCCCCAAAGCTGTTTCACGCGGGCGTCCCGGCCGCAGGCTTTGCGGTACGCCTTGTATGCGCTGTGCTGACGTTTGGGACCAAACCGTGTGAGAACCAGCTTGGATCCCTTGTAGTAATCCTGATGATATGCCTCGGCCGGGTAGAACGCACCCGCCTGCAGGATCGGAGTAACCACAGCCTGTCCCAGCGCACGCTGTGCATCTGCTTTGGCTTGTTCAGCAGACGCTTTTTCACCTGCGTTAGAGACGAAAATAGCGGTTCTGTAGCTGTCGCCCCGGTCGCAGAACTGCCCTCCGGCATCTGTGGGGTCGACCGAGCGGAAGAAGAGGTTCAACAGCGTTTCACGGGAAACGACCGATGGGTCAAAGGTGATCTGAACGGCCTCGTAATGACCGGTGCCCCCTTTTGAGACCTGATCATAGGTTGGGCTTGCCGAAGTTCCGCCGGTATATCCCGAAACCGCCCCTGTCACGCCTTTCACGGATTCAAAATCGGATTCCACACACCAAAAGCACCCGCCTGCCACCGTCAGGGTTTCAGTTCCTGCGGCTGGCGCTGGGGTTGCACGCAACAGTGCGGCTATGGTGATCAAGGCAAAAAGAAGCGTCGGTTTGACGTAGTCGAGATAAGCAATGCGGGTCATGGCAGGTCTCCTTCTGAGATCAGGCTGCCCTGTCTTTTTGCCCGACGCAATCACCTGACATCGTATGTCACGCGCTGGTGAGAGGAGTTTATCCCAGCAACTGCCCCAGTTTCATCGCAACGCCCATATTTCCCGAAATCTTGAGCTTGCCCAAAGCCACGCCCGTCATCGGGTTCAGTTTCCCTGTCAGTAGCTTGGTCAGGTTCTTCTGCGAGATGCGGATGGTGCAGTCGGTGTCCTGATCCTGCGTGGTGGCCTGATTTTCGGACAGCACGATCACGCCGTCATCGCCGCAATCGAACTTCAGTGAGCCTTCGAAGCTTTTACCAACCAGATTTTTCTGAATGTCGTCCGCAATGGCTTGCAGCATGGTATCTCTCCTCGGTTGACCCGTGCGTAAAGCGAAACAGGTTAACCAAGCAAGGATGACCCAACGGGAACCGCTGGCTACGACCCCTGCAAGACCTGGGCGGTGCGCTCGCAGTGATGGCCGTCATAGAATGCGTCGAGTACGGCCTGAAATTCCTGCGGTGCGCCGGGTACAGACGAGAACAGCGTCATGCTCGACCGCAGTTTCTTGGCATCAATCCCGCCCAGAATGTCCGTGGCGTCGCGTCCTTTGTGCAGCAGTACCAGCTGCGCCGTTTCCGTCAGGCGTTTGCGCAGCTCTGGATGATCCAGATAGGCGGTCGCCTCTTCCAGATCTTCAATTCCATATAGCTGCGCCATGTCAGACCGGCCAAGCTCGGCCAGTTGTGGAAAGACGAACCACATCCAATGGCTGGTTTTCTGCCCCTGTTTCAGCTCGCGCAGGACGTCGGACCAGACCGTGTCCTGCGCTTCGATGAACAGATCAAGCTCATCACCGATGTCGTCGTCTTCGGTCACTTGGACAAACGCTTGTCGCGCGCGGCCAGAAGTTTCAGACGCAGGGCGTTCAACTGGATGAATCCTGCCGCATCTGTCTGGTCATACGCGCCTGCGTCTTCTTCAAAGGTCACGTGTGCCTCGGAATAGAGCGAGTGATCCGACCAGCGGCCCACGGTCGAGGCCAGACCTTTATACAGTTTCACCCGCACGGTGCCGGTGACATGTTCCTGAGATTTGTCGATGGCGGCTTGCAGCATCTCGCGTTCGGGCGAGTACCAGAAGCCGTTATAGATCAGCTCGGCATATTGCGGCATCAGCTGGTCTTTCAGATGCATCGCGCCCCGGTCCATGGTGATGGATTCAATGCCACGGTGCGCTTCCAACAGGATAGTGCCGCCGGGCGTTTCATAGATACCGCGCGACTTCATCCCAACGAAACGGCCTTCGACCAGATCCAGACGGCCAATGCCGTGCTTGCCGCCATATTCGTTCAGTTTGGTCAGGATAGTCGCGGGGCTCATCGCCTCGCCATTGATGCTGACCGCGTCGCCTTTTTCAAAGCCGATTTCGATGAATTCAGGCTCGTTCGGTGCGTCCTCGGGGTGGACGGTGCGCTGATAGACGTAGTCGGGCGCCATGTCTGCCGGGTCTTCCAGAACCTTACCCTCGGACGAGGTGTGCAGCAGGTTGGCATCGACCGAGAACGGAGCCTCGCCGCGCTTGTCCTTGGCGATCGGAATCTGGTTCTGTTCGGCGAACTCCAACAGCTTGGTGCGGCTGGTCAGGTCCCATTCACGCCACGGCGCAATCACCTTGATATCGGGGTTCAGCGCGTAGGCGGCCAGCTCGAACCGCACCTGATCGTTGCCCTTGCCGGTTGCACCATGCGCCACAGCATCGGCACCTGTTTCAGCCGCAATCTCGACCAGACGTTTCGAGATCAGCGGGCGCGCAATCGAAGTGCCCAGCAGGTACAGACCTTCGTATTGCGCGTTGGCGCGGAACATGGGGAAGACGAAATCGCGGACGAATTCTTCGCGGATGTCTTCGATATAGATGTTCTCGGGTTTGATCCCCAGCATCTCGGCCTTTTGTCGTGCCGGTTCCAGTTCCTCACCCTGACCCAAATCAGCGGTGAAGGTGACGACCTCACAGCCATACTCGGTCTGCAACCATTTCAGAATGATCGAGGTATCAAGGCCACCGGAATAGGCCAGAACAACTTTCTTGGGCGCGGACATCTGAACTTCCCCTTATGCGTAGAACGATTGGCCCCTAACGGGTTTTGAAAGCGGGGGCAAGTTATCTGCGTTGACGCAGGCAGCGATTTCAGGTGAAACGGACGGATAGAGAACAAGGATTGGTTGAAAGGGCAGTTTTCACAATGTTGGGTTGGCAGATTTTTGTGCATTCTGTGCGGATGGTTTTTGGAAACATCAAGCAGGTTCTGCAAATTACTTTTGGTCCGGCACTTGCGGCAACTGCCGCCATCGTCGCGCTGTTACTGGTTCTGGACATACCGTGGGATCAGCTTGACCCGGAATCCGGCGCGTTGCCACCGGGCACCTCATACGGATCACTGGTGTTCTTTATCGCAAGCGTGGCCATTTTGGGGATAATCACGATGTTCTGGATCGCCGTGTCCTGGCATCGCTTTATCCTGCTTGAAGAATATCCACGTGGTATCTTTCCGACTTTCCGGTTTGACAGGATTCTCGCGTATTTTGGGCGGGTGTTGCTGTTGGGTTTACTGATGGGCCTTGCCTTCTTGCCGCTTAGTTTGGTTATGGCCGCGATGGGGGCTGGCGCTCTAACCATGGTCGTAATGGTCGTTTTCGCCATTTTTCTGATTGTTTCATTCTATCGCTTGTCGATCATCCTGCCGGCGGCTGCAATAGGCCATCCGGTAACGATTGGGGATGCGTGGAACAGTACACAGGGCATGGGTGGCGCAATCATCCTGCTTTTGATCGTGAACTTCCTGTTTCAGTTTCTGGTGCAGCTTGCGTTCACTGCGCTCGCGTTCATTCCCCTGCTGGGCATCTTGCTGACGCTGTTCTTCGGTACTTTGGTGTTGCCGCTGATCAACGTCAGTATTCTGACCACGATGTTCGGTGTCTTCATTGAAAAACGCGACCTCGCCTGAGCGCCCGTACACATATGTATTCCTTGCGCTTTCGGCGGTGATGCGGCACTGAAACCGTCATGAGTGATTTCATGACCCGTGCCCGCGCCGCCGAACAGGAAATGCGATCGGTTTTTCCGCCGACACCCTTGCAGCGGAACGCCCACCTGTCTGATCGCTATGGGGCTGATATCTGGCTCAAGCGTGAAGACCTCAGCCCGGTGCGCTCCTACAAGATCCGTGGTGCGTTCAACGCCATGCGCAAGCAGCAGGGGCATGACCTTTTCGTCTGTGCCAGCGCAGGCAATCACGCGCAGGGCGTGGCGTTCATGTGCAAACATCTGAACGTGCGCGGTGTGATCTTCATGCCGGTAACGACACCGCAGCAGAAAATTCAGAAAACCCGCATCTTCGGCGGTGACAATATCGAGGTTCATCTGTCCGGGGACTATTTCGACGACACTCTGGCAGCGGCGCAGCAGTGGTGCGCACAGCAGGGCGGCTATTTCCTGTCGCCCTTCGACGATGAGGACGTGATCGAGGGGCAGGCGTCCCTTGCTGTTGAGATCGAAGCGCAACTGGGCCGCGTCCCGGACCACGTCATCCTGCCGGTCGGTGGTGGGGGAATGTCTTCGGGTGTGGCAACGTGGTTCGCGGACCGAACTCATTGCCTGTTTGTCGAACCCAAGGGCGGGGCGTGCCTGCATGCGGCGATGGCGGCGGGTCACCCCGTTTCGCTGGATCACGTGGACAATTTCGTTGACGGTGCCGCGGTTGGCCGGATTGGGGCCAAGCCGTTTGAGTTGCTCAAATCACGCCATCTTTCGGATGTGCTGGTCCTGTCCGAAGATCGCATCTGCACCACGATGATTGAAATGCTGAATGTCGAAGGCATTGTTCTGGAGCCCGCGGGTGCCCTTGCGGTCGAGGCGGTTGCCGATGTGCAAAGCTTCATTCGTGGCAAGACCGTGGTTTGCGTCACGTCGGGCGGGAATTTCGATTTTGAGCGTTTGCCCGAAGTGAAAGAACGCGCGCAGCGCTACTCGGGCGTGAAAAAGTACTTTATTCTGCGCTTGCCGCAGCGACCCGGAGCGTTGAAGGAATTCCTGAATATCCTTGGCCCGGACGACGATATTGCCCGGTTTGAGTATATGAAGAAATCGGCGCGCAATTTCGGCTCGGTCCTGATCGGCATCGAAACCCGGAAGCCCGAGAATTTTGCACGTCTTTTTGCGCATCTGGACGAAGCGGGGTTCACCTATACCGACATAACAGACGACGAGACGCTGGCGCAGTTTGTCATCTAAGTCAGGTTCTGTGCCTTTTCGGTCAGGAAACAGGCACGCGACTCGTCAAATGCGGTCAGGATTTCCGGCAGGTTGACATCGACGGCCTGGCCAGAGGCCGCCGACCGCTCACCGTCCTGACACAGCCGCGAGAAGTGATCAAACCCAAGACTCAGGGCACTGCCCTTGAGGAAATGCAGGTTTTGTTCCAGATCCCGCCGCGCCGTGTCCTGTTCCAGACGGTCGATCGCTTCCTGAACTTCGTCCAGAAAGATCTGAACGACCTCATCAAACTCTGCGCTGCCAACCTCGTTCCGCAACTGAATGACCCTGGACCAGTTGATCATGCCCGCATTCTCCACAAAAATCGTGATGTGATTTTGGTAGCGTTTCGCCGGTAAAGGGCGGGTTAAGCGATGCGAAATTCAACCTTCACCGGATGTTAAACAGCCCAAGCCTAGGGTCCTCTTGCGCGGGGATAGCTTGGGAACAGAGGATTCGGGTGGCAGAGGTCAGTCAAGCAGAAGCCAGATCGGAGCTGGATTTTGGAGTAATCCAAAAGGTGCTTGTCGTGGATGACAGTCGGCTTCAGCGCCGCATTCTGGTGGCATCGCTCAAGAAATGGGGGTTTCAGGTTCTCGAGGCGGATAACGGCGATGCGGCGTTGGAAATCTGTGCAACGGACCCTCCGGACCTGGTCCTGAGTGACTGGGTCATGCCGGGGATGAGCGGTCTGGATTTCTGCCGGGCGTTTCGGTCATTGAACCGCGAACTATACAGCTATTTCATCCTTCTGACCTCGAAAAGCGAAAAGCAGGAGGTCGCGCGTGGGCTGGACGCCGGGGCAGATGACTTTCTCATCAAACCGCTTGAGGCAGACGAGCTGCGGGCCCGTATCTCGGCGGGTGCGCGAATTCTGGATATGCAGCGCGAATTGTCCGAGAAAAACCGCTTGATTGAATCGGCGCTGGAAGACCTGAAACTGGCGCATGACGCCATCGACAAAGACTTGATTCAGGCCCGCAAGATTCAGGAATCGCTGGTGCCTGAGCTGACGCGCAGCTTTGGGAATTCCCGGGTCAGCCTGCTGCTGAAACCCTGCGGACACATCGGCGGTGATCTTGTCGGGATGTTCTCGCCGGGTGTGAACAGGTTGGGGTTTTACAGCATTGACGTGTCCGGCCATGGCATCACCTCGGCTATGATGACAGCGCGGCTGGGCGGGTATCTGTCCAGCAAGCATTTCGATCAGAACGTCGCGATGGAGAAGCGGTTCGACAAGTTTTACGCCTTGTTGCCGCCCGAGCGGGTGGCCGAGACTCTGAATTCCCGATTGATGGCCGATGCCGGGATCGAAGAATACTTTACCATGGTCTATGGGATCATCGACCTGCGCAACGGTCACTTGAAAATGGTGCAGGCGGGCCATCCCCACCCATTGGTGCTTCGTCAGAATGGAGGAACCGCGTTTCTGGGCGAAGGCGGGTTGCCCATCGGGTTGCTGCCGGACGTGTCCTTTCAGCGGATTGAAACTTATCTGAATCCCGGCGACAGGCTTCTGTTGTATTCCGACGGCTTTACGGAATGCACGATGGCGGATGGGCAATTGCTTGAAGAGGAAGGGCTGCGTCAAATGGCGACCAAATGCGCCAAGGGTGCCGGAGGGTCCGATTTTCTTGACAACATCTTTCATGACCTGACCCACGCCATGGCCCCCGGCAGCAGCATGGATGACGATGTCTCGGCCGTATTTTTCGAATACGGAGGTCCCTAGAGCGTATCCAGATGCAAACCCGCGAAATGACGGTCGCCGCCATTGCCCAACATCTCAACCGCGTCGGCGGTATCCATCCACAGCGCTTCGTGGAACGGCTCGGTCGGCGCGCCGATATTGCGGACGGGACGCGCGCGGTAGATCAGGCAGACCTTTTCGGCCCATAAGTCATATTCCGGCATATAGGTGAACCGGCGAAATGCGCCGACACGACGCGGATTGGCCACCAGCCAGCCCGTTTCCTCAAAAACCTCTCGGTGCAGGGCTGTGATGGGCGATTCGCCGGGATCAATACCGCCACCGGGCAGTTGCAGATCGGGGCCGGGTTCCGTCTGACAGGTCAGCAAAAGGTGCCTGCCCCGAGGCAGCAATGCGTAAACGCCCACCCTTCGCGTGTATTTACGACCCGCTTGTGGGGTTTCACCGAACCGTCTGATCATGTATGGCCCCTTACAACCCGAATTGTTCGACCTATATGCTGGCGGTATGCCAACCTGTGGCGTGTAAGGAAACCCCATGTCTCTTGGAACCAAAATCGCGTGGGACGATACCGTCCTGCCCTTTCAACTCGATGTATCGGACATGCGTGGCCGTGTGGCCCGTCTGGACGGGGTGCTGGATGGCATCCTGAAGCAACACGACTATCCCGAAAAGGTCGAAGCGCTGGTTGCTGAGATGGCCCTGCTGACTGCGTTGATCGGTCAGACGGTTTCGTTGCGCTGGAAGCTGTCCCTTCAGGTTCAGTCCAAGGGCGCCGTCCGTATGATTGCCACCGATTATTATGCGCCCACCGAAGAAGGTGAACCGGCGCGCATCCGGGCCTATGCCAGCTTTGACCGGGACAGGCTGACCGATGCCAGCCCGTTCGATCAGGTAGGCGAAGGGTATTTTGCGATCATGATCGACCAGGGCGAAGGCACGCATCCCTATCAGGGGATCACCCCCTTGGCCGGCGGGTCGCTCAGCGCCTGTGCCGAAGCCTATTTTGCCCAGTCCGAGCAGTTGCCGACCCGGTTCTCGCTGAGCTTTGGGAAATCGACCGAGCCCGGCGTTGGCGAACACTGGCGCGCGGGCGGGATCATGTTGCAGCACATGCCCAAAGCCTCACCTTTTGCAGCCAAGGGTGAAGGCACCGGTGACATCCTGACCGCCAGCGATCTGGTCGATGGTGAGGAAGGCGAAAACTGGGGTCGCGTCAATATCCTGCTGGATACGGTCGAGGATCTGGAGTTGATCGGCCCGTCAATCGCGCCGACCGACTTGCTGGTGCGTTTGTTCCACGAGGAACAGCCCCGCGTCTATGACGCGCAGCCGGTGCAGTTCGGGTGTACCTGCTCCGAGGATCGCGTACGGCAAAGCCTGTCGATCTATTCGGCGAAGGACATCGAAAAGATGACGACGCCCGAAGGCGAAGTTACAGCCGACTGCCAGTTCTGTGGCGCGCATTATGTGTTGGATCCCAGCACCGTTGGCTTTGATGCTGACCGGGCCTGATCCGACAGACGTGCTGCGGGCGGCGCTGAGTCGCCCCGGCCACGGGTCAAGCGACTTTGACCTGAACCCCGACACGGTTCTGCCCGCAGGCCGCAAGTTGCGCCCGGCCGGAGTTTTAGTTCCGGTTTCCGTTGTCGGAAACACCCCGCGCGTGATCCTGACCAAGCGTTCGTCAGCGCTTAAACATCATCCCGGTCAGATCGCCTTTCCGGGCGGCAAGCAGGATGAGGGTGACGAGGATGTCACCGCCACCGCCCTGCGTGAAGCGCAGGAGGAGATCGGTTTGCCCCCGGATCTGCCGGACATTCTGGGCCATTTGCCGACCCATGAAACGGTGACATCTTTCACGGTCACTCCGGTAATCGCCATTCTGCGGGACAGGTTCCAACCCGTGCCGGAACCGGGCGAAGTGGATGAGGTGTTCTCGGTCCCGCTTGCGCATGTCCTTGATCCTGCAAATTACATTGTTGAATCGCGCCGCTGGCGGGGTCAGAAACGGTATTATTTCACAGTGCCGTTTGGCCCCTATTATATCTGGGGCGCGACGGCCCGCATGTTACGGGGTCTGGCCGCGCGGGTGAGCGAATGACGCAAATATCCGAAAGCTGGGTATCCGATCCGGCGACGCAAAAGGTTTGCGCGGCGTTGACGAAGGGCGGTGCGCAGGCGCTGTTTGTGGGTGGCTGCGTCCGAAACGCGCTTTTGGGTGCGCCAGTGTCCGATATCGACATTGCGACGGACGCCCACCCTCAGCAAGTTGTCGAACTGGCGCAGAATGCAGGGCTGAAAGCAATCCCAACCGGGATGGATCATGGCACGATCACGGTGGTCTGTGACGGCATCCCGCATGAGATCACCACCTTCCGCCGCGATATCGAAACCGACGGACGCCGCGCGGTTGTGGCCTTCTCGGACAATATCGAAGAGGACGCAGCGCGCCGGGATTTCACCATGAACGCGCTGTATGCGCAGCCTGACGGGACGGTGTTGGATCCGCTGAACGGTTTGCCGGACTTGCGGGCGCGGCGTGTGCGCTTCATCGGAACCGCCGAACACCGCATCCGCGAAGACTACCTGCGGTCTTTGCGCTATTTCCGGTTTCACGCCTGGTACGGTGATCCCGAGGCTGGGTTTGACGCCGACGCGTTGGCGGCGATTGCGTCCAATTTGGACGGCTTATCCGACTTGTCCCGCGAACGCGTTGGGGCCGAGCTTTTGAAGTTGCTGGGCGCCCCCGATCCCGCACCCTCTGTTGCGGCCATGCGCAGTGTCGGCGTACTGGCGCAGCTTTTGCCGGGGGCGGACGACCGGGCCCTTGCGCCGCTGATCATGTTGGAGCAGCAGGCTGGCACCGCGGCAGAGCCGATCCGACGGCTCGCCGCGATTGCAACGCCCGAAATTGCAAAGACCTTGCGCCTGAGCAAGGCGCAGCTTCAGCGTCTGACCCGGATGCGGGACGAGGTAAGCGGGGCTGCATCCGTTGCCGAGCTGGGGTTCCGTTATGGAGAAGAAAGCGGTTTGCACGAAGTGCTGCTGCGATGCGCCTTTTTCGAACAACCCTGGTCCGAGGAAATGCGCGCCGACCTTCAAGCAGGGGCCAAAGCCGAGTTTCCGATCAGCGCATCAGACTTGATCCCCGAATTCTCTGGCCCCGCGCTGGGCCGGAAACTGGCCGAGCTTGAGGCTCGCTGGATCGCCTCGGGTTTTGCCCTGACCCGTGACGACTTGTTGGGCGGCTAAGGCGAAGTCTCAAAAAGGGATGACAAATAAATCATATTGTGGTTACGTGCCCCTGTTACCTGATTTGGAGGGAGGCATGCGAATGTATTACGGGATCTGGTTCGGCTAAAGCCGGAACACTTTGACCCGTAAGGGTGGTGTTCTGGCGCCATCTTTTTTCGCACGTCCTGAATTTCCTGCTCAATCGGAGCACTCTCCATGTTTCGCTATTTCGAAAACCTCGTTGACCCTTTTGTCGCCTACAAGGAATCTGACACGCCGCCCACGCGGTTGTGGCCATTCATGCTGGAATACACCAAGCCGTTCTATCGGGTGTTCTTCTGGGCGGGTCTGATCTCGGTCGTCGTTGCGGCGATTGAGGTCGGGTTGATCTACTATATGGGTCGCGTGGTTGACCTGTTGACGGGTCCACCCGCCGAGGTTTGGCAAGCGCACGGGACCGAATTGATCCTGATGGCAGTCTTTGTTTTGTTGCTGCGGCCTTTGCTGCACGTGGTCGACGTGCTGCTGCTGAACAACGCGATCCTTCCGAACATTGGCACGATTTTCCGCTGGCGGGCGCATAAGCACGTGCTGCGTCAGTCGGTGGGTTGGTTCGAGAATGACTTTGCGGGCCGTATCGCCAACCGGATCATGCAGACACCCCCGGCAGCGGGCGAGGCGGTGTTTCAGGTCTTTGACGCGATCTCTTTTTCGCTGGCCTATCTGATCGGGGCGGCGGTGCTGCTTATGGCGGCTGATCCACGCCTTTTGCTGCCATTGCTGGTCTGGTTCGTTCTGTACGGCCTGCTGGTGCGCTGGACGGTTGCGCGGGTCGGTCCCGCGTCGCAGGCGGCGTCTGATGCGCGGTCTGCCGTGACGGGCCGGGTGGTCGACAGCTACACCAACATCCACTCGGTCAAGATGTTTGCCCATGACGCGCAGGAACTGGACTATGCCCGCGAAGCCATCGAGGAAACGCGCCGCACTTTCCAGATCGAGATGCGGATCTTCACCATCATGGACGCGGTTCTGGTCACGCTGAACGGTCTGCTGATCGTTGGCGTTGTTGGATGGGCGATTGCCCTGTGGATGCAAGGCAGCGCGTCCGTCGGAGTAGTCGCGGCGGCAACGGCTTTGACTTTGCGGCTGAACGCGATGACTGGCTGGATCATGTGGGCGCTGACCAGCTTTTTCCGTCAGCTTGGTGTCGTGGCCGAGGGGATGGAGACGATTGCCCAACCCATCGACTTGCTGGACGCCCCCGGTGCCAAACCTCTGCACCTGGGCAACGGTCAGATCGACATCTGCGATCTGTCGCACCATTACGGGCGCAAGACCGGGGGTTTGGATCACATCAATCTGACCATTCAGCCGGGCGAAAAGATCGGTTTGATTGGCAGGTCGGGTGCCGGTAAATCGACCCTAGTAAAGCTGCTTTTGCGGTTTTATGACGTCGAGCAGGGCGCGATCCTGATTGACGATCAGAACATCGCGCAGGTCACGCAGGACAGTTTGCGCAGTCATATCGGAATGGTGCAGCAGGACAGTGCCTTGCTGCATCGTTCGGTCCGCGACAACATCCTGTACGGTCGTCCCGACGCGTCCGAGGCGCAGATGATCGCCGCTGCGAAACAGGCCGAAGCGCATGAATTCATTCTTGATCTTCAGGACCCACAAGGGCGCACCGGCTATGACGCGCATGTGGGTGAGCGGGGCGTGAAACTATCCGGCGGGCAACGTCAGCGGGTGACCTTGGCGCGGGTGATCCTGAAGGATGCTCCGATCCTTCTGTTGGATGAGGCGACATCCGCCCTAGATTCCGAGGTCGAAGCGTCGATACAGGAAACTCTATACGGCATGATGCAAGGTAAAACCGTGATCGCCATTGCCCACCGGCTGAGCACCATTGCCCAGATGGATCGCATTCTGGTTATGGACGGAGGTCGCATTGTTGAGCAGGGCGGCCATGCAGAACTGCTGTCGCAAGGTGGGCTTTACGCCCAGTTCTGGGCGCGGCAATCTGGGGGCTTCCTGAACCCGGAGGCCGCGGAATGAGGATAGCCGACCTCATAAACCCGTTAAAAAACATCGAAACGCCCCCGCCGCAAACGCTGGGGGCGTTCATTCGCTGGTGCTTGTCCGGCGCGTGGCCCATGCTGTTTGTCGCGGCCTTCTTTTCCGCAACCGCAGGCGCGATGGAGGCCGGAACTGCCTGGATTTTGGGGTTGGTGGTAGACGTTGCAACCGCCGGCGGGCCCGAGAACTTTCTGACCGCCAGCAATATGTGGATGATCCTTGGCGCAGTTGCGTTTTTCATGCTGTTGCGCCCGGTCCTGTTCGGACTGTCGTCATTGTCGAACAATTACATCGTGATGCCCAATATCACGCCGCTGGTTCTGGCCAAGCTGAACCGTTGGACGCTGGGGCAGTCCGTCACCTATTTCGACGATGACTTTGCAGGTCGGATCGCGCAAAAGCAGATGCAAACCTCGAATGCGATGGCGTCCGTTGTGTCCGAGACCATCAGTGCGATTGTCTTTGCACTTGCCTCGCTTGTGGGCTCTTTCCTTTTGTTAGGGTCTATTCATCCGCTTGTTATGCTGCCCTTCACGGTCTGGCTTGCGGTCTATTTCCTGTTGATCCGCTGGTATTTGCCGCGCATCCGCAAACGCTCGGCCGCGCGGGCCGGCGCGCGGGCGATGGTGTCGGGACAGGTGGTCGACACCATCACGAACATCAAGACCGTCAAGCTGTTTGCGCATTCTGCCTATGAAGATCAGGCCGCCCGGAATGCGATGGTTGATCTGCGGGAACGGTCGCTGGAATTCGGCAGCCTGTCTGCCAGTTTCAGGTTCATTCTGATGACCCTGGCCGGGGTGCTGCCGGTTCTGCTGATGGGTGCCACGCTATGGTTGTGGCAGGCGGGAAGCGCGACGGCGGGCGATATCGTTGCGGCGGGTGCGGTTTCGATCCGTATCGCCCAGATGACGGGCTGGGTCAGCTTCACGCTGATGGGTCTCTACGCGAATGTCGGTGAAATTGAAAATGGAATGAAGACGCTCGCCAAGCGGGACCGGGTTGAGGACGCGACAGGCGCGTCTGATCTGCAGGTGCCGGATGGTCGGATCGAGTTTGACCATGTCAGCTTTGCCTACGGGCGCGATGTTGGCGGCGTAAGCGATGTGAACATGACCGTATATCCGGCTGAGAAACTGGGCATCGTCGGTGCATCGGGGGCGGGAAAGTCAACCTTGGTTTCGCTTCTGTTGCGGCTCTATGACGGGGAAAAGGGCGCGATTCGTATCGACGGTCAGGACGTCAGCCAAGTGACACAGGACAGCCTGCGCAGGCATATCGGTATGGTCACGCAGGAAACCGCGATGTTCAATCGGTCCGCGCGTGAAAATATCCTGTACGGCCGTCCTGACGCCACCGAAGATGAGATGATCGCCGCTGCAAGGAAGGCCGAGGCACATGAGTTTATCCTTGGCCTGCAGGACGCCCATGGTCGCACAGGGTATGATGCCCATCTGGGTGAGCGGGGCGTAAAGCTCAGCGGGGGACAGCGGCAGCGGATCGCCTTGGCGCGTGCGATACTGAAAGACGCGCCGATCCTTGTATTGGATGAGGCGACATCTGCGCTGGATTCCGAGGTTGAAGCCTCGATCCAGGCCGCGTTGCACCGTGTGATGCGGGGTAAGACCGTCCTGGCGATTGCACACCGGCTTTCGACGCTGCGAGAGATGGACCGGATCATCGTTCTGGATCAGGGGCGCATTGTCGAATCCGGCACGCATGACGATCTACTGGAACAGGGCGGCCTTTATGCACGGTTCTGGCATCGTCAGTCCGGCGGTTTCATTCAAGCTGAGGCCGCGGAATAGCGATTGACTGACTAGCAGGCACGGCGTGTGCGTTTTGCCGGGACCAGCGGCGTATTTTTGTTCAAGCTGACCTTGGTGATGCCTAGGGGGTTTTGTTGCAGACAAAGCCCCGGTATCAGGCGCATCATGACTCAGACATTCACCATAACGCGCCTTGGCCATCAGGGGGACGGCATTGCCGAAGGCCCCGTTTTTGCGCCGCGCACCTTGCCGGGCGAAGTGGTCAGCGGCACCGTTGTTGGGCAGCTTTTGACCGAGATCCGGGTCGAAACCCCCTCGGATCAAAGGGTTAAGGCGCCGTGCCGCCATTACAAGTCTTGTGGTGGATGCCAACTGCAACATGCATCAGAGGCTTTCGTCGCCGACTGGAAGGTCGAAATTGTGCGCAAGGCACTTGATGCGCAGGGGATCGAAGCGGACATGCGCCCGGTCCATACCTCACCCGAACGGTCCCGGCGTCGCGCAACCGTTGCCGTGCGGCGGACGAAAAAGGGCACGTTGGCCGGGTTCCATGGCCGCGCATCCGATACGATTACCGAAATCCCCGATTGCCACTTGCTGCATCCCGACCTGATCGCCGCGATCCCGGTGGCCGAGGCGCTGGCCCTGCTGGGGGGCAGCCGAAAAGGGGTTCTGGCCGTGACCCTGACCCTGTCCGAGGGTGGTCTGGACGTGGCAGTTAAAGGCGGCAAGCCATTGGACGGCCCGCTTGAGCTGGCCCTGGCGCAGGCGACCGAACACCACGGTCTTGCGCGGCTGAGTTGGGATGATGAGGTGATCGCCACCCGGCAGCAGCCGGTTCAACGCTTTGGGGCAGCCGAAGTCGTGCCTCCTCCCGGCGCGTTTCTGCAGGCGACAAAGGATGGGGAACAGGCTCTATTGCAGGCTGTTTTGCAAGCGACCGAAGGTGCAAAACGCGTTGTCGACCTGTTCGCGGGTAGCGGTACATTTTCGTTGCCGCTGGCGCAGACCGCCGAAGTTCACGCAGTGGAAGGCGAGGCTGACATGACGGCCGCGCTGGATCAGGGGTGGCGCAAGACCAAAGGGCTGAAGCGGGTGACGACCGAGGCGCGCGACCTGTTCCGCCGACCCTTGATGCCAGATGAACTCCGGCATTTTGACGCAATCGTGCTGGACCCGCCGCGCGCGGGGGCCGAGGCGCAGGTGTCCGAACTGGCGCAGGCAAAACGCCCGGTGATTGCTTATGTCTCGTGCAACCCGGTCACGTTTGCCCGTGACGCAAAAACGCTGGTTAACGCGGGTTACACCCTTGAATGGGTACAAGTGGTTGACCAATTTCGGTGGTCGTCACATGTCGAACTTGCCGCCCGCTTTACTTTGAACGCAAAACCCTGACAGGAGAGCACCCGAATGGGGATCACCCAACGCCTGCAGACCATCATCGACGCCCCAGCTTTTGGGCATTTCATCACCGGAGTCATCCTGTTCAACGCAGTTCTGCTGGGGATGGAGACGTCTCCGACCCTGATGGAACTGGCAGGCCCGGTAATCGTGACGTTGGATCAGCTATGTCTGGCCATCTTTGTTGCCGAAATCTCGATGAAACTGATCGCAACGGGGCGGAATTTCTTCAAGAACGGCTGGAACAATTTTGATTTCCTGATTGTGGGCATCGCCCTTGTACCCAGTGCAGGCAGCCTGTCGGTTCTGCGCGCGTTACGTATTCTCAGGGTTCTGCGTGTGATTTCGGTTGCGCCCCGTTTGCGCCGGGTGGTCGAAGGGTTCATTTCAGCCTTGCCGGGTATGGCCAGCGTGTTCCTTCTGATGGCGATCCTGTTTTATATCGGCGCGGTGATTTCGACCAAGCTGTTCTCGGACTCTTTCCCGGACTGGTTCGGCGATCTTGGCCTGTCGGCCTATACACTGTTCCAGATTATGACGCTGGAAAGCTGGTCGATGGGTATCGTGCGTCCGGTCATGCAGGTGTATCCTTATGCGTGGGTGTTCTTTGTGCCCTTCATCATGGTCACGACTTTTGCCGTTGTGAACTTGCTGGTGGGTTTGATCGTGAACTCGATGCAGGATGCCCACCATGCCGAGGATGAGGTAAAGACGGATGCCTATCGCGATGAGGTGCTGGAGCGGCTGGAATCCATCGAACGTCGTTTAATTGAGCAGTCGAACATCAAAAAGTGATTTCAGTTTTTCGGATTTCTGGCATAATCCTGAAAAAAACAAAACGGCAGGCAGTGAAACATGGATCGTCGAGCATTTGGATTGGGTGCTATGGCAACGCTGGGCCTATCGGCCTGTGCCTCGGCAAGCCCCAGATTTCTGACATATGATGGGCCTGAGGTGACCTCGTTGGTCATCAATAAGGGCGCGCGGAAGATGTATCTTCTGCACAACGAACACGTTCTCAAGGAATATAAGGTGGATCTGGGTTTCGCACCCGCAGGAACCAAGACCAAACGCGGTGACGGGCGCACGCCCGAAGGCACCTACCTTATCGACCGCCGCAATCCGAACAGCAGCTATCATCTGTCCCTTGGGATTTCTTACCCGAATTCGGAAGATATCGCGCTGGCGAAAGCGGCGGGTGTTGATCCCGGTGGCGATATCTTTATCCACGGCCAGCCGAACAAGCGATCTGAACGTAAGCGCGCGAAAAAGACGCCGGATTGGACGGCTGGATGTATCGCCGTCAAGAATGAAGAGATTGAAGAAATCTACGCGATGGTAAACCGCGGAACGCTGATCACTCTGCGCCCTTAACAGGTTTCCACGCGCCAAAGCCGAATTGCATATAGTCGCGCTGGTAGGCATCTGTCGCCAGCGTTTCGAGCGTTTCGTCGTAGATTTCACCCAATGTGTAAGGGCTGTCAGGGTCGGTTATTGCTGGCACTGGCGGAGTTTCGTGCCCCAATGACCGGGCCAGATCGGGAAGGGTTGATGGCAGTTCCTCTTCCCTCAGGATCACATCGGGCAAGGCAAATGACGCCATTCCTTCCAAAACCTGCGCCTGACTACACCACATTCCATCAACCCGAACGGGTGTCTGACCCGCAAGATTTTGGCGCAGAAATTGCAAAAAGGCGGAAAACGCGTCGAAGTGCTGATCGACCGGGTAATTGTCTTTGCGCAACTGGCCCGGAATGGGAATCTTGAACCGATTGCGCAGCATGTTGCGGATCTTCAGGTAAGAACCCGGACCTGTGCTTAGGATTTTAGAACAAAAGACGGAATGCGCACGGGCCAGCGGATGGCGCAACACAGTGAATTTGCGATGGCCTGGATGGGACGTCATCCAGTCCCGCACTTGTTTTCGGTTCTGGTTGGTGATCAGGGCGTCTGTTTTCACTCCATCCAGATCGGCCAGCCATTGAGAAACCTGCGCTTCACCCCCCCCGCGCACAGGGAGATACATCAGTGGCGTGTTGGGCGCGGCCACGTAATTGGCCACTGCCGGGCCACGTCGGGGCTCAAAATTGGGGGTCCGATGCAGATTGAACCTGTCGACCTGAGGCAGGTCACGCTCAAGCTGATCCGGGTTAGTGACTTTGGACAGGGGCGCTTCGGGGTTTTGCGGTTTCAGCGTGTCATCAAGTTCCGTAAGTCGCCCGGCAACACCCAGCCATTCCGCCAGACCATTCAGGGATTCCAGGCGAGTCAGATCGTCATACGCGATGTAAAATGGAGTTTGACCCGAATCCTGCAGGTGATGAAGCAGCAAAAGTTGGAAGTTCTGCTGTTGGTCCAAGTATTTCTGAAACTCGACCACGTCGAATTCAATACGGGCCTCACGCCTGCGTTTTACGTTTTTTAGCTGCCACTGCTTGGTTTCCCGTGCGATCTGCAGTGATACGAAACTGTCTAAAGGGTTTCGCGTCAGGATGATCTTGGCGCAGCGAGGATCGGTTAGAACAGGCTCTAACACACGCGGATCGTGGCCATCAAAGAAGCGGAACCCATTCAGCCCGCCGGGTGCCTCGCGGATCGCGTCCAGCAGGTCGGTGGGAATCTGATCCCGCTGCTCAATCGAAATGCCGAGCAACTCTTCGGTTTTCAGACGTCCTATGAAATGCGGGTTGAACGCTTCGCCGTGGCTGGTGACCCCGTCCAAGGCGTTCAGGTTGGCCTCCAGCAGGTTCGAGCCCGTGCGCATGGCGGCAAGAATAACGAAATAGTCGAATTTCTGGCTCATTTCCGATTATCGCACCAAATAAGGTTTTGGAAATGGCCTGACTTGCTTGCCGAACACATCGTCTGACGGAAAGTCGCCCATCAAATAGGGGTGCATCCCCTGATTCTTGAGGTTTTGCAGGAATTGGCCGAACCCCGACAGGTCAACCATGGTCGGAGTCTGTGTAAGATGGCTTTGGTTTTGAAGGCCCATTTCCCCGACCACCGCCTGAAGCGGTTCCATCGGTGTTTCAACAAATTCCGCAAGAGACCACGTTCGAATCCGGGCCTTGGTCCAGACCGAGTTCAAAACCTCAAGCTGTTTGGTTTCGATCTGCTGAAGCCGGGCGGCCTCGGTGCGAATATCCGAGAAATTCAAGTTGGACCGAAACAGCGGGATAGCCCATGCACCCGTGATCACCGAGACTTGGGCATTCTTGTCACGTGCCAGAAACCAGTTGATTTTCTGCGTGTCACGCGGCCCGAATTGAAAACTCTGTCGTTCGCCTCGGGTATTCCAGACCAGGTTGGATAGAAAAGCGGTCGGGTTATAGTCCCGCAATTTCGCGCAATCGCTCAACGCGCCGTTGATGATGGTTTCACCATCCGAGAACTCTGCCCGGTTGGGCGCGAAAAGGTGGCCGTGAACACGCCCGCCTGTCGTCTCAGCCAGCCAAGGTTCAAAATCCTCGAACAATTCGGCAAAGCCCTGAAAGACGGAATAGGGGAAACAGGTCAGACCATTCTCGCTGCCATGGCGGGGAAAGCGGCTTTGCATATACAGCCCGTCCCGTCCCCGCGTGCGGCGTTCAACCGCCTTCGAGAACACGCGGTCAATCTTCCCCGGATTGGGCTCTGCCGGTTTCATGGCGCCAGCCTGATCGGTGAGAAAGGACTGATACAGCCGATCCGCATCGCGCCAGACTTTTCGGGCCACAAAGCAATCCGACCTTCGCAAAAGTTGTAGGTGATCGTCGTAGAAGATATGCGGACGCCCTTGATAATCAAACTTCGACAGGGTGAGCGACCGGCTTTCGATATGGGTCGAGTAAAGGCGCGCCAGCGTCTGAAAATAGCTTTCGTCGGGTATCCAGACCCGCCGAAAATACCGATCATACACCTTGCGCCGAGGGTCCTGCAAAATGGCGGACAGTGTCTGACGGGTCAGGCACCACCATTGGCTGCCCATGTGTGGCACCAATCCTTCGGGGATGCGCCGCCGCATCCCCACCGCTCGTTGCAGTCGGACGTACAGATCGAACAGCTTGCGGTGCTTGCGCCACGAGAACGGAAACCGCAGCGTGAACCGTTCCTGATCCAGACCGCCGATGGTCCAACTGACATCGGCAGTGGTTGCGCTTTCGATGAAATCCACGCGTGGACGTTCGGCAAGATAGTCAACGAGTTCGGAAACGGGACGCAGTGGAAGGCAGGCACCCGACGACAAATAGACATGGTGAACATCCGGAAACGCATCCAGCATCAGCTCGGCCGCAGATTGCGAGGCGGCCACGATGCTCCATCCCCCCCACTGGCACGTGTGACGCTCGGAAAATTGGATCAGCGGCGTGTCCGCACAGGATGCGGCCAGATCGGAATATGCTTTGTCCGACACTTTCTGATCGACGTGAATGACAACAGGACACCCGGCGGTGGCCCAATGGCGCGCGACCTGTTCGACCCGGTGCAGCGCGGAATGGACAAGCATGACGATGCCAAGTTTGCTCATGCCCAGTTTCCTTTGGACATGAGCCCCAGAATTTCGAGCTGCCGCCAGTTGATGTATTTCTCGGACCAGTCGCACCAAAAGACGGGCTGATCGTCCAACCCCTGGGCATAGGCGCGGTATTCACCCGATCTTCGATAGTGTTGGCCGCGTTCCATTTCCTCGCGGGCCTTGTCGCCCAGCGTGTCGATCAGCTTGGCATGCAGCAGCGCCCCGCTGGTTTTTTCGCCGCCCCATTCGTCATAAACTTGGTTCAGACCCCGCGGCAGCAGAGAGTGGGTCGAACTGACATAAACATAGCGCCGGTCCCATTTCACCAGCGGTATCTTGTTCAGCGCCGGGGCTTTGGACGGGTTGTCCCTGAAAAACACCCGCGCGCGGGGGCCGCCCTGAATCCATAGGTTCCCGTAGTCGTGGTTCTTTGTGATCATGTAGTTGCCCGAGTCGAACCAGCGGGCGATTTCGAACGGGTCCTGACCCTCGGTGTAAGGTTCGGCTTCTACAGGGCCGCGCGGGTACATGTCGATCAGCATCGTGCCAAAACTGCGAACTGCGCAGCCATCCAGCCAATCGGTCAATGCCCGTACCGGGCGGGTGTCGCAGAACGGGTAAATAAAGAACTCATCCGGGTCGACTGTCAGAACCCAGTGGCCATGCGCGTATTTTCGCAGCAGGTAATTCGACCAGTCGATACCGAACGTGGCCCGTTTATAGCTTGCCTCAGCCCGCCAGACCGAAACATCCGGCTGATCGGCCAGAAACGCGCCCGTGCCGTCATCACTGTCATTGTCGACAAACAGAAAGTGATTGACCCCCAGACGGCGGTAATATTCCAGAAAGAACGGCAGACGAATTTTTTCATTTCGCACGACGCTCACCAACAGGACATCACGCCGTTTGATATTCTGTGTTTTTGTCGAAACGGCCGTAAGATCACGCCGTTTTCTAAGGCAGCGCAAAATACGGCGCTTGCGCCGCAATCTCATTCGGTAAGAATCCAACAGGCTCACGTGACTGCCCTACCTTTTAATTTACGCGAGCATACCCGGGGCCTGGATCAGCCAGAGTGGTGCCGGGTCATTATCGGGTTATGCCACTTTTCCATCTATCGAGGCAACGCATTTACAAGCCGTTAGCCGCAGGTGCTGAATTTTCAGTCAATACAGCCCATCAGCCCAAGCTGCTGTAGTTGTCTCCAACCCGTGTAACGCACTGATTGGGTTGTCCACATTAAGGGGTGATTAATTATCCCGTCATAATAGTCCGCGAACTGATCGGGGTTGTGGAAATGCTGCCGTCGGGTTTTCTCGATTTTTGATTTCTCGATCACCTCGGGCAGAAACTTGGTGTGTAGCAAAACGCCCGACGGCCTGCTGTCATCTGGGCCGTCATAGGCTGCGTTCAGTTTACGTGGCAACGCCGAATGGCACGAATTTACGTAAGCGTACCGTCGGGACCACCGAACCAGAGGAAGCTTGTTCAACGTCGGGGACCGCTGAGGCGTATCGGCAAAGAACATTCGCTCTCGCGCGCCGCCCTGAACCCAGAGATTCCCCAAAGGCGATTGCCGTTTAGCGCGGTAGGGACCGGGGTCAAACCAGTTCAAAACAGCAGTTGGGTCCGTGTCGGGCTGGTAGTCCTGAGCACCGAGCGGATCCTTGGGGTAAAGGTCCAACATCAACGCGCCAAAGGCGTTGCGACCTTGTTGGTCCAGAAGGGATGTCAGATCGCGCAGCGATCGCGTATCATGCTCGGGGTAGATCAACAGCTCATCGGCATCCACCATCAGCGTCCAGTGCCCGTGCCCGTGCCGCATCTGCAACCACGTCAGCCAGTCCAGCCCGTACCGTGCATCGCGATAGCTGCCATGCGTCTGCCACAGCGACACGTCCGGCTGATCGCCAAGAAACGCGACCAACCCGTCATCGCTGCCGTTATCCACAATCAGAAAGTGATCCACCCCCAAGGCCCGATAGTGCCGCAGGAACCAGGGCAGGCGGGTAATCTCGTTCCGAAGGGTGGTAAAGGCCAGAATGTCGCCCGGTTTGATTGCGCGGGTTCGATCCAATAACGGAGTCAACTGACGGCGGCTGCGAAACGATCGCCACAACAGCCGCCGCCGTTTCAGGCGAAACCGGTACTTCTGCACCCATGACAGGGGCGGCAGAGTATCCTCGGTTCCGGTCACAGAGGGCTCATTTCTCGTAGTTGCCGTTTTGGTGCCAGCGCCACGCATCGGCAATCATCGTCTCTAACGTGGATCTTTTTGGCGTCCAGCCAAGTTCGTCACCGGCGCGCACTGATCCGGAAACCAGCTTGGTGCAGTCCCCGGCCCGGCGCGGTCCGATGGAATACGGCACGTCGCGATTGGTGACAGACTTGGAATGTCCGATAACCTCCATCACGGAAAAACCGCTGCCTGTCCCAAGGTTGAACACGCGGCTGCCCTTGCCCTGCTCCAGCCAGTTCAGACCCAGAACATGGGCATCGACCAGATCGCAGACATGGACGTAGTCGCGGATGCAGGTTCCGTCCGGCGTGTCATAATCGGTGCCAAACACTGTCAGGCCGTCGCGCTTGCCGTCGATGGCGTCCAGCATCAGTGGGATCAGGTGCGTTTCAGGGCGGTGGAATTCACCCACTTCGCCGTCAGGGTCCGCGCCCGCCACGTTGAAATACCGGAAAATCACGTGGTTCAGACCATGCGCCGCCTGAAAGTCGCGCAGAATGTCTTCGATCGCCCGTTTAGACGCGCCATACGCGTTGAGCGGTTCCTGCGGCGTGTTTTCGTCCAGCACGACATTGTCGTGTTCACCATAAGTGGCGCAGGTCGATGAGAACACGAAGTTCAGGCATCCGGCGGCAACGGCGGCCTCGATCAGAGACAGCGATCCGGTGACATTGTTGGTCCAGTATTTGCCCGGTTCCGACATCGCCTCACCCACCTGGCTGAGGGCGGCGAAATGCATCACGGCGGCGGGCTGGTACTTGGCGAAAACCTCGTCCAGCCGGGCGCGGTCCAATAGATCTCCCTGTTCAAAGGGGCCGAATTTCACAGCGTCCTGCCAGCCGGTAATCAGGTTGTCAAAGGTCACGGGCGTGTATCCGGCTTGCGACAACGCTTTGCAGGCATGCGACCCGATGTAGCCGGCACCGCCGGTCACAAGAATATTAGTCATTCAAAATTCCAATTTGTCTTGCCGTCCAAAAGGGCCGGTTATCTGTGATAAACACTGCGGTCAGTCCAGCCCCATGGCGGCCATCATTTGCTCCAGCTTCGGCACGTCCTGCGGGTTGTTCAGTTCCCAGAACTGGCGGCCCTTGGCCTCAACCTCGACGCAAAGAACCTTGCGCCCGTTTTCCATGAAGCGCAGTTGTTCCAGCCCTTCCAACTGCTCCAGCGGGCCAATGGGCCATGTGGGGTAAGCGGCCAGCGCATCAGGGCGATAGGCGTAAACGCCGACGTGGTGAAACACCGGGGTCTCGTCTGCCGACGCATAGGTCTGAGCGGTGTAAGGAACCACTTCTTTCGAAAAATACATGGCGCTGTGATCTGCGGCAAAGACCGCCGTTGTGCCACCGACGCGCCCGTGCTTGCGATCGTTCAGCAGGCTGTTGAGCGCTTCGCCATCACAGCGCAGCACCGGCGTGGCGACACCGGCATCCGGTGCGGCGCGCAGCCCTGCGATCAGGTCTTCGACGAACCAATGCGGGGTCAGCGGCGCGTCGCCTTGAAGGTTGACCACGATATCATAGCCCATACCCAGATTGGCGTGAGTTTCGGCGCAGCGCTCGGTGCCATTGCCACAGGAGTCCGAGGTCATGACAACCTCGGCCCCGAACCCTTCGGCTGCTTCGCGGATGCGGTCGTCATCGGTGGCGACAACCACGTTGTCCACACCAGATACGGAACAGGCCGCGCGCCAGGACCGTTCGATCAAGGTCATTGCTTTGCCGCTTGCTCCGGTCAGGGGAACCAAAGGTTTGCCCGGATAACGGGTCGAGGCATAGCGGGCGGGAATGGCGATCAGAACGGACATCAGGCCTCCTTCAGGTCAACACCCGGAGCGTAGGCGATGAAGAACGGGTTTGCATAGCCGTCCTTGCCGTATGTCAGGGGCGTATGGTCGTCAAACCGAACCACATTGCCGCCGGCACCCGCCAGAACTGCGTGGCCAGCGGCCGTATCCCACTCCATCGTGCGACCGACGCGGGGATAGAGATCGGCTTCACCCGTAGCCACCAGACAGAATTTCAGCGACGAGCCCGCGCTTTTGCTGTCCTGTACCTGATATTTGTTGATGTAATCCTCGGTCGCCTGATCCCGGTGCGATTTCGAGGCCACGATCAACAGCGCGGAATTGTCTGGTTTAGAGACTGATATGGGAGTTGTTTCGCCGACCTCTTCCTTGTCTAGCGGGCCGGTTTCCTCAACCGATTGCCCGTCCGACAGCGTGTAGAACATGCGTCCTTTGGCTGGGGCATAAACAACGCCTCGGGTCGGCGTGCCATTTTCAACCAGCGCGATATTCACGGTGAAGTCACCGCGGCGGTTGATGAACTCCTTGGTCCCGTCCAGCGGATCGACGATCAGGAACGTGTCGCCTTTTTCCGAGTGAGAGTCAGCCTGTTCTTCGGTCACCAGCAGAATATCCGGGAAAGCGTCGCGCAAACCGGCCGAGATCAGCGCGTCTGCGGCCTCGTCCGCTTCGGTCACGGGGCTGGAGTCGGATTTGACCTTCACGTCGAAATCATCCGAATTATAGATTTCCATGATCTTGTCGCCAGCTTCCAATGCCAAACGGCGGATGACGGGGATAAGGGCGTCGTAGGTCACAAAAATGCTCCGTTCCTGTGATTTGTTGATTGAATATTCTGTGGGCCTTATGATGTGCCAGTTACGGATCGGCAAGAATTTCGTGACAGTTTACAGGTGAATGGGCAGGAAAGAGCGCGCGCGTGTTTTATTTTAAGCGAAATCAGACGCTTTTGGGCAGCGCGTTTACGACGGCTGAACTGGTGTTTCATGCTGTCGTGCGCAACATCCGTGCGGGTCATTCCAATGCCATTATCGCGATCGTGAAAAATATCATCCAGGTTCTGGCGCTGGTTGTCGTCTTTTATTTGATCATGTCCTTCCTGGGGACCCGTGTCGCCAAGGTTCGGGGTGAGTTCATCTTGTTTCTGCTCTCAGGCATCTTTTTGTTCATCACACATGTCAAAGCGGTTGGTGCTGTTTCCAATGTTGGTACCGGCGACAACCCGATGATGCTGCATTCCCCAATGAACATGATGGTGGTTCTACTGGCCGCCGCGTTTGGGACTTTGTACACGCAGTTGGCTTCCATATTCGTGATCCTGTTCGGTTACGTAGTCGTCGTTGCCCCGTTGGAGATTCAAGACCCAGGCGGTGCGTTCTACATGCTGATACTGGCGTGGTTCACGGGGTGCGCTGTCGGTGTGGTGTTCATGGCCCTGAAACCTTGGTTTCCAACGACTTCGACGATCCTGAGCACGATTTATCGCAGATTGAACATGGTCTTTTCCGGAAAGATGTTCGTAGCGAATGCGCTGGGCGGTTTCATGCTGACCATGTTTGCGTGGAACCCGCTGTTTCATATCATCGACCAATGTCGCGGGTTCGTGTTCCGGAATTACTTTCCGCGCAATACGAACTGGGAATATCCAATCTGGGTCGGCCTGACGCTGTTGTTGATTGGCCTGCTCGGAATTTTCTATACGCGCCAGCATATCTCGCAAAGCTGGAATGCGCGCCGTTAACTGGCCACGCGTAGGGTCAGGTTGATCCGGCCACCTTTCGGCAACAGCTTGGATGACCCGAACCGGATGCGATCCACACCGTGATAGGTCAGACGTGCGGGGCCGCCCATGATCACGACATCGCCCGAGTTCAGCCAGATCGACTCGGTCTTGCCGCCTCGGGTGTCATTGCCGATGCGAAACAGGGCGTCATCGCCAAGCGAAACTGACAGGACCGGCCAGGAAAAATCGGCTTCGTCCTTGTCCTGATGCAGACCCATTCGGGCACCTTCTCCGTAGTAATTGATTAAACAGCAATCCGGGTCCCGTTCCGTGCTGGCCAAATCGCGCCAGATTTCAAGAATGGGTTCGGGAATTGACGGCCAGCGGGCGCCTTTGGGATGCTGCGGCTGATATCTGTAGCCCGCGTGATCGGTGACCCAGCCCAGTGCCCCGGCCGAAGTCATGCGAACCGACATTTCCCTGCCCGAAGGCGTAACGGGCCGGAACAAAGGCGCGGATTTCAGAATCGGGCGCAGCACCTCAATCAGCCGCGTCTGCGCGGTGCTGTCCAAATAGGCTTTTCTGATGTCGAAATCGCGCAAAACAAGCCGCGCCATTGAAGAATCCTCAATCCTTGCCAAAACCTTGCGAAAAAAGGCCACAGAATCCCGAAAACCTGTGATTTACACCGCTTGCAGGCTTTTGGTCCCGCCCTTATATACGCCGGGACGCGTGATGGTGTAGGGCTATCGCGCAAATCAGATCGGGGGCGGGTGCCATAACGGGTCCGGACCTCGGACATCGCCTTGAAGAGAAAGGGATTGAACATATGAGTAAAGTAATCGGGATTGACCTCGGAACCACCAACTCGTGCGTGGCCATCATGGACGGCTCGCAGCCGAAGGTCATCGAAAACGCAGAAGGGGCGCGGACCACGCCCTCGATCGTCGCCTTCACCGAAGATGAGCGACTGGTCGGTCAGCCGGCAAAACGTCAGGCGGTCACCAACCCCGACAACACGATCTTTGGCGTCAAACGTCTGATCGGTCGTCGTGTGGATGATGCAGAAGTCGAAAAAGACAAGAAAATGGTGCCGTACGCCATCGTCAATGGCGGCAACGGTGACGCATGGGTTGAAGCCCGCGGTGAAAAGTACTCCCCAAGCCAGATCTCGGCCTTCACTCTGGGCAAGATGAAGGAAACCGCAGAAAGCTATCTGGGTGAGGAAGTCACGCAGGCGGTTATCACTGTTCCGGCCTACTTCAACGACGCACAGCGTCAGGCCACCAAAGACGCCGGTAAAATCGCCGGTCTCGAAGTGCTGCGGATCATCAACGAACCGACAGCGGCAGCGCTGGCCTATGGTCTGGACAAGGAAGAAACCCAAACCATCGCGGTCTATGACCTTGGTGGCGGTACCTTCGACGTGACCATTCTGGAAATCGACGACGGTCTGTTCGAAGTTAAGTCGACTAACGGCGACACCTTCCTGGGTGGTGAAGACTTTGACATGCGCATCGTCAACTACCTGGCGGATGAGTTCAAAAAGGAACACGGTGTCGATCTGTCTTCCGACAAGATGGCCCTGCAGCGTCTGAAAGAAGCCGCTGAAAAAGCCAAGATCGAGCTTAGCTCGACCTCGCAAACCGAAATCAACCAGCCTTTCATCTCGATGGGCGCAAACGGTCAGCCGCTGCACATGGTCATGAAACTGACCCGTGCCAAGCTGGAATCGCTGGTGGGCGACCTGATCAAGAAGTCGATGAAGCCTTGCGCCGCTGCTTTGAAAGACGCGGGTCTGTCGGCTGGTGACGTGGACGAAGTTGTTCTGGTCGGTGGTATGACCCGGATGCCGAAAGTGATCGAAGAGGTCACCAAATTCTTCGGTAAAGAACCGCACAAGGGTGTGAACCCGGACGAAGTGGTTGCCATGGGCGCCGCAATTCAAGCCGGCGTTTTGCAGGGCGATGTCAAGGACGTGGTTCTGCTGGACGTGACCCCGCTGTCGCTGGGCATCGAAACGCTGGGTGGTGTATTCACCCGTCTGATCGACCGCAACACCACGATCCCGACCAAAAAGTCTCAGGTCTTCTCGACCGCAGAGGACAACCAGAATGCCGTGACCATTCGCGTGTTCCAGGGTGAGCGTGAAATGGCTGCGGATAACAAGATCCTGGGTCAGTTCAACCTTGAAGACATCCCGCCCGCGCCGCGCGGCATGCCTCAGATCGAGGTGACTTTTGACATCGACGCCAACGGCATTGTCTCGGTTTCAGCCAAGGACAAAGGCACCGGCAAAGAGCAGAAGATCACCATCCAGGCTTCGGGCGGTCTGTCCGACGCGGATATCGAAAAGATGGTCAAGGACGCCGAGGAAAATGCCGAGGCCGACAAGGAACGTCGCGAGCTGGTGGACGCCAAGAACCAGGCGGAAAGCCTCATCCACTCGACCGAAAAGTCGATGGAAGAACACGCCGACAAGGTCGACCCAACCACCATCGAAGCCATCGAGCTGGCCATTGCCGCGCTGAAGGACGAGCTGGAAACCGAGAATGCCGACAAGATCAAGTCCGGCATCCAGAACGTCACCGAAGCGGCCATGAAGCTGGGCGAGGCGATCTACAAGGCGCAGTCGGAAGAGGCCGAGGATGAGCCTGCGGCGGCAGACGCCGCACCGGGCGATGATGACATTGTCGACGCCGAGTTCGAAGATCTGGACGACGACAAGCGTAACTAACGGGTAACCGGGCCAATTCGGGCCGGTCCGGTTGTCGGGCCGGCCCGATTACGTTGAGGCAGAAGGAAACACTGATGTCAAAACGCGACTACTATGATGTGCTCGGCGTATCAAAGGGCGCATCTGCGGACGAGATCAAGAAAGGCTTTCGCAAGAAAGCCAAGGAATTGCATCCCGACCGCAACAAGGACAACCCGGATGCCGAGGCGCAGTTCAAAGAAGCGAACGAAGCCTATGACGTTCTGCGCGATGCCGAGAAAAAGGCCGCATATGACCGCTTTGGTCATGCCGCGTTTGAAAATGGCATGGGCGGCGGCGGTCGTCCCGGCGGCGGGTTTGGCCAGGGCGATTTCTCCAGCGCCTTCTCAGATGTATTTGACGACCTGTTCGGTGATTTCATGGGGGGTCAGCGTGGCGGTGCCGGTGGCGGCCGCCGTGCTGCGCGCGGATCAGACCTGCGCTACAACTTGCGCGTGACGCTGGAAGAGGCGTTTTCGGGACTTCAAAAAACCATCAACGTTCCCGCGGCCGTTGCCTGCTCCGCCTGCGACGGTTCGGGTGCGGAAAGTGGCGTCGAGCCTACGACTTGCCCCACCTGTTCCGGCATGGGCAAGGTCCGCGCGCAACAAGGCTTTTTCACGGTTGAACGGTCCTGTCCGACGTGTTCGGGCCTTGGCCAGATCATCAAGAATCCCTGTAAATCCTGCGGCGGCGCAGGTCGTGTCGAAAAAGAGCGTGCCCTGTCCGTGAACATCCCCGCTGGTGTTGAGACCGGCACCCGCATCCGTCTTGCAGGTGAGGGTGAGGCCGGGATGCGTGGCGGCCCTCCGGGGGATCTCTATATCTTCGTCGAAGTGTCCGACCACAAACTGTTCGAACGTGACAGCGTGAACCTCTATTGCCGCGTCCCGGTCAGCATGGCAAAGGCCGCGTTGGGCGGGTCGATCGAGGTGCCGACGATCGACGGTGGCCGCGGCCGCGTGCAGATTCCGGCAGGCAGTCAGTCGGGCCGCCAGATGCGCTTGCGCAGTAAGGGTATGCCTGCGCTGCGCGGTGGTGGTGTCGGCGACATGTTCATCGAACTGGCGGTGGAAACACCGGTGAACCTGACCAGCCGTCAGAAAGAACTGCTGAAAGAGTTCGACGATCTGGGTGAAGACAATCATCCGGAATCCAAAAGCTTCTTTTCTTCCGTCAAATCCTTTTGGGATGGGATGAAAGGTTGAACCTTCGGTTAGGGGGCTCTGCCCCCGCCTCCCTTCGGGAGACTCCCCCGGGATATTTCTAGCCAGATGAAGCAGGGGATCCGTACTTCATCTGGCCCCAAATATCCCGGAGCGCGAGGCAGAGCCTCGCAGAATCCTCTTGATTAATTTGACTGCGCCTGAGATGGTCCGCGCCAACCGTTGGGGTGCCCTGTTCATTGGGCTGAGAGGTGCGAACGCATCAACCCATCGAACCTGATCCGGGCAATACCGGCGGAGGGAACGGTCTTACAGTTTACAGACGTTTTCCACGCCACCGTTGCCCCAACTGAACCGGAGCAACCAAATGGCGCCTATTGCATTGACAATTGCGGGATCGGACAGTGGCGGTGGGGCCGGAATTCAGGCCGACCTGAAAGCGATGTCGGCTCTTGGCGTGTTTGGCGCGAGTGTTGTCACGGCGGTTACGGCGCAGAACACTTGCGCCGTGACGGCCGTGCATGGAATACCGCTGGATGTTGTCGCGGCACAGATAGATGCGGTTCTGACCGATTTTGACGTTGGTTCCATCAAGATCGGAATGTTGGCGACGTCCGAGATTATCCGTACCGTGGCCGAAAGTATCGCGGCTTTTGAAGGTCCTGTCGTCCTGGATCCTGTGATGGTTGCCAAGTCGGGCGATTCCCTGCTGGCAGAGGACGCGGTTCAGACCTTGCGGGATGTGCTCTTACCCCGAGCTTCGGTGTTGACGCCCAATTTGCCAGAAGCTGCGTGTTTGCTGGGCAGCGACGCGGCCACGTCTCCTGCAGAGATGACGGATCAGGGGCGTAGCCTGTGCGCGTTGGGGGCAAAGGCCGTGTTGATGAAGGGCGGGCATGGCGCAGGGGATATTTGCCACGATATCCTGCTGGACGCTTCGGGTGTTATTGGCGAATACACTGCCCCCCGCGTCGATACGCGCAACACGCATGGCACCGGTTGCACGTTGTCGTCGTCGATTGCTGCAGGGTTGGCTAAAGGTCTGGCGCTGCCCGATGCGGTCGCGCAGGCGCATGACTATCTTCAGGGGGCCATCGCCAAGGCGGATGAGTTGAATATCGGGCAGGGCCACGGGCCGGTTCACCATTTTCACCGGATGTGGACGGCGTGACGCTCTGGTCGGTCATAGGGGCCGGTGTTGCCGGTTTGACCGTCGCCAGCGAGCTTGTGTCGCGGGGTGTGAAGGTGCAGGTTTTTGACCCCGGCGGACCTCCGGGTGCCCATGGGTGTTCCTGGTGGGCCGGCGGTATGTTGGCGCCGTGGTGCGAGTTTGAAAACGCCGAGGAACAAGTGCTGCGCCTGGGGCAAGGCGCGTTGGAGTGGTGGGGCTCTCGCACTCAGGTCTATCGGCGCGGGACTTTGGTTGTTGCCAATTCAAGAGATCTGCCTGATCTACGCCGGTTTTCGCGTCGGACGCACGGGTTCAAGGATGTCGATCAGACAAAACTAACCGAATTAGAGCCTGATTTGGCCGGCTTTTCGAAGGGCTTGTTCTTTTCGGATGAGGCGCATTTAGATCCGCGCCGGGCATTGAAAGACCTGTATCGGCAGTTGCAAGCCGAGGGTGTCGTGTTTCATCAGAAGCTGGCCCCAGCTGGTTTGAAAAACGCCATTGATTGCCGGGGGTTGCACGCGCGCGAGACATTGCATGACCTTCGTGGGGTCAAGGGTGAGATGCTGGTGATCCGGTGCCCTGACGTTACCCTGTCTCGCCCCGTGCGCCTGTTGCACCCGCGGATGCCGCTTTACATCGTGCCGCGCGGCGATGGCGTCTATATGCTGGGCGCGACAATGATCGAGTCCGAGGACAGCAGCCGCATCACCGCGCGATCCATGTTGGAATTGCTGAGCGCCGCATACGCGCTGAACCCCGCCTTCGGAGAAGCCGAGGTGTTGGAAATCGGTGTCGACCTGCGCCCGGCTTTCCCCGATAACCTGCCGCGCATTCGGCGTCTGGGGCATACGATCTATGCGAACGGGCTGTATCGTCATGGCTACCTGTTGGCCCCGGCACTTGCGCAGGGTGTGGCTGATTTGGCGCTTGAGAACACACATTCGGAGATGGTCGATGAAGATCGTGCTTAACGGTGAGCCGCGCGAGGTGCGTGCCGAAACCTTGTCGGACCTATTGCTGGAATGCGGGTTTACCGGTCGCGTCGCGACGGCTGTGAACGAAGAATTCGTGCCCTCGTCCCTGCGCGTCGCTCATAAACTGACAGATGGCGACAGGATCGAAGTTGTTGCGCCGATGCAGGGGGGCTGAAGATGAAGACGTTCTATGGCACTAAGCTGCCGAATCCACTGATGCTTGGGACGGCGCAGTATCCCAGCCCGGCGATACTTGAGACGGCTTTTCGCGAAAGCGGGGCCGGGGTTGCCACCGTGTCGTTGCGGCGCGAGTCCGGTGCCGGGCAGACGTTTTGGCAAATGATCCGCGATCTTGGCGTATTGGTTCTGCCCAACACCGCTGGCTGCCATACCGTCAAAGAGGCCGTGACCACCGCGCATATGGCACGCGAGGTGTTCGATACCACTTGGATCAAACTAGAACTGATTGGCCATACCGACAGTCTGCAGCCGGATGTGTTTCAACTGGTCGAGGCCGCACGCATCCTGATCGAAGATGGGTTTCAGGTTTTCCCGTACACCACCGACGATCTGGTTGTGGCGGAACGCCTGTTGGGGGCTGGGTGCGAAGTGCTGATGCCCTGGGGCGCGCCGATTGGGTCGGGGCGCGGATTGAACAACGAATACGCACTGCGCGCGATGCGGGCTGAATTTGCCGATGTGCCGTTGGTCATTGATGCAGGGATCGGCCTGCCAAGCCACGCGGCACATGCGATGGAGCTGGGCTATGACGCCGTTCTATTGAACACAGCGGTGGCGCGGGCAGGTGATCCGGCGGCGATGGCGCGGGCGATGATGCTGGCGATTGAGGCAGGGCAACTGGCGCATGAGGCTGACCCGATCGAGGCCCGCGATATGGCCGAGCCTTCGACCCCGGTGATCGGAAAGGCGTTTCTGTCATGACGCTGGACCGGTTCTATCCGATATTCGATCATTCCGGCTGGTTGCGTCGTATGTTGCCGCTAGGGGTGAAGCTGGTTCAACTGCGGATCAAGGATCAACCGGACGAGGTGGTGCGAGAACAGATTTCTGCGTCGCGTGATCTCTGCCGGGCATTTGGGGCCGTGTTGGTTGTTAACGACTATTGGCATGCTGCCATTGATGCGGGGTGTGACTGGATTCATCTGGGTCAGGAGGATTTGGACGACGCCGATCTGAAAGCCATCCGGAAGGCCGGGCTTAAACTGGGTGTGTCCACCCATGACGATGATGAGCTTGAACGCGTTCTGGCGATGGACCCGGATTATGTGGCGCTTGGCCCCGTCTACCCGACCATCCTCAAGAAAATGAAATGGGAACAGCAGGGTTTGCCGCGCGTGACAGAGTGGAAAGCACGGGTGGGCGACATTCCCCTTGTTGGAATTGGCGGGATGAGCGTTGAACGCGCCGAGGGCGTGCTGCAGGCAGGTGCGGATATCGTTTCAGCCGTGACCGACATTACCCTAAACGCCGACCCCGAAGCCCGCGTGCGCCAATGGATCGAGGTCACGCGATGAGCCGCTACGCGCGTCAAACCCTGTTGCCCGAAGTCGGGGCCGAAGGTCAGGCGCGCTTGTCCGATGCGCGGGTTCTGGTGATTGGTGCCGGAGGTCTGGCAGCACCGGCTTTGCCCCTGCTTGCCGGTGCCGGTATCGGGCAGATCACGATTGTCGATAACGATAGGGTTACCCTGTCAAACCTGCACCGCCAGACGCTGTTTACTGAGGCAGATTGCGGGCGATCCAAAGCCGTCGTCGCCGCTGAGCGGTGCCGTGCGTTGAATAGTGAAATCCTCGCATCAGGGAAAGAACAGGCTCTAACAAACGAAAATGCTGTTGAATTGGTGGCGCAGGCAGACGTGGTCTTGGATTGTGCCGACAGTTACGCCGCCAGCTATATCCTGTCGGATACGTGTTTTGCCGCAGGAAAACCACTGATCACCGCATCGGTTCTGGGTCTGTCAGGTTATGTTGGCGGGTTCTGCGGCGGTGCCCCGTCGTTGCGCGCTGTGTTCCCGGATGCGCCGGACAGCGGGGCAAGCTGCGCAACTGCGGGTGTCTTGGGTCCTGTCGTGGGATTGATCGGTGCGACGCAGGCGCAAATGACGCTGAACCTGATTTTGGGGCTGGACCCCTCACCCTTGGGCCAGATGGTTCAGTTCGATGCGCGGACACTGCGTAGTACCACGTTTCGTTTTGACAATGCGCCCGAACCCGAGCGGCATTTCAGATTTGTCGCCCCGGGCGAACTGACTGCGGACGACTTGATCATAGAACTGCGCAGCCAAGACGAAGCACCAAAACCCGTGCATCCGAATGCGCAGCGCCTGTCGCTCATCGCCCTGAAATCAGAGCCTAACAAAAAGAAAACGCTGGCTCTGTGCTGCGCCACAGGTTTGCGTGCGTGGCGCGCCGCCGAAGAAATACAACCGGATTGGTCCGGCGAGATTGTCCTCGTCGCGGCCGCAACCTCGTGAACAGAAGGAAACGCGAGACATGAAAAAGCTGATCACAGCCATAGCTCTGCTGGCCGCCGCGCCTGCATGGGCCGAGGACAAGATGACCGTGCTGCTGGACTGGTTCATCAACCCCGACCACGGTCCTATCATCGTCGCTCAGGAAAATGGCTACTTCGCGGATGAGGGGCTTGAGGTCGAGATCGTCCCACCTGCGGACCCGTCTGCGCCTCCGCGTCTGGTTGCTGCGGGTCAGGCAGACCTGGCCGTGTCTTATCAGCCGCAACTGCATCTGCAGATCCACGAGGGGCTGCCGCTCAAGCGTGTGGGTACTTTGGTCGCGACCCCATTGAACTGCCTGCTGGTTCTTGAGGACGGCCCAATCAAGTCGCTTGCTGACCTCAAGGGCAAGAAGGTCGGATTCTCGGTCGCAGGTGTGGAAGAGGCAATCCTGACGGCGATGCTGAACGCGCATGGTGTGGCGCTGGACGATATCAAGCTGATCAACGTGAACTTCTCGCTGTCTCCGTCGCTGATGACCGGTCAGGTCGACGCGGTGATCGGTGCGTTCCGTAACTTTGAGCTGAACCAGATGGATATCGAAGGTGTCGCGGGCCGTTGCTTTTACATCGAGGAAGAAGGCGTTCCGCCCTATGATGAGCTGATCTATGTCGCCAATCCCGACAAGATGGACACCGACATGATCGCGCGTTTTCTGGCTGCGACCGAAAAAGCCACCCAGTACATCGTCAACAACCCCGAAAAAAGCTGGGAGATTTTCGCCGCCACGTCGCCTGAGCTGCAGGATGAGTTGAATGCACGCGCATGGGTCGACACTCTGCCCCGTTTCGCGCTGCGTCCGGCGGGTTTTGACGCTGGCCGGTATGCCCGGTTCGAGGAATTCCTCAAGGACAGCGGCATGATCGACAGCATCAACCCGGTCAGCGACATCACCATCGACGTGACCGCGAAATGAGCGCGTACGGCAAAGCCTTCGCTCTGATGCGCGATGCGGCGCAAGGGCCGTGGCGGGACTATACCCGCCACGCTTTTGTCGAAGGGCTGAGGGACGGAAGCCTGCCGCGCGAGGCGTTCCTGCACTATCTGCGTCAGGACTATGTGTTTCTGATCCATTTCTCCCGTGCCTGGGCGCTGGCGGTGGTGAAGTCGGAAACCCATTCCGAGATGCTGACCGCCGTCGGCACTGTGAACGCGCTGGTGGCCGAGGAAATGCAACTGCATATCGGTATCTGCGAGGCCGAGGGCATCTCGGGCGAGGAACTGTTCGCCACCCCCGAACGCGCCGAGAATTTGGCCTATACGCGGTTCGTGCTCGATGCGGGTTATAGCGGTGATCTGCTGGACCTGCTGGCAGCCCTTGCGCCCTGCGTTATGGGCTATGGCGAGATCGGAGCGCGACTGGCGTCCGAGGCCACGTCCGAGACCTATCGCGATTGGATCAACACCTATGCAGGTCCCGATTATCAAGAGGCGTGCAAGGCAGTGGGATCATTGCTTGATCAGGCTCTAACACGGCGAATTGGGCCAGATTTTGAAACCCCACCCCGGTGGGGCAGGCTGTGCCAGACCTTCCGAACCGCCACAGAGCTAGAGGTCAATTTCTGGCAAATGGGCCTGACACCATGACCCCTGCACCCGATCTGACCATAAGCGGCAGGGCCACCATTGACGGAGCGACGCTGTTCGCGCCGCTTAGCCTGACCCTTGGGTCGGGACAGTGGACCTGTTTGCTGGGGGGATCGGGTGTTGGAAAGACAACGGTCCTGCGTCTGATCGCAGGGCTGGAAACGGGCGCGGATTTCGACGGTCAGATTACCGCAAGCGATGGCCACACCGTGGCGGATCGCGTCGCATATATGGCGCAGGACGATCTGCTGTTGCCTTGGGCGACAGTTGCGCAGAACGTGTCACTGGGCGCACGGCTGCGCGGTGAGGCACCTGATGTCGAACGCAGGGATCGTTTGATCGAACGGATGCGTCTTCAGGATCACATGGCCAAGAAACCGTCAGAACTGTCAGGCGGGCAGCGCCAGCGGGTCGCGTTGGCGCGTACACTGATGGAGGATCGGCCCATCGTGCTGCTGGATGAGCCGTTTTCGGCCCTCGACGCGCGGACGCGTGCGGATATGCAGGACCTTGCCGCCGATGCACTGAAGGGCAGGACCGTTCTTTTGGTGACCCATGATCCGGGCGAGGCCGCGCGGCTGGGTCAATCCATTGTGGTGATGACACCGCAGGGGCTGACCTTCTGCGATCCGCCAGCCGCGCCTGCGCCGCGCCACGTGGATGATCTGGAAACGCTGGAAACGCAGGGTGCTTTGTTGCGACTGCTGAGAGAGGCGGCATGAAGATCCTCTCGGCCCTTGCAGCAACACTGTTCGCGCTGGCTATTTGGCAGGCGATCGTCAGCCTGACCGGGTTGCCGAAATTCATCCTGCCCGGCCCGGCGCTGGTGGCCGAGACTTGGTGGCAGAACCGCTGGATCATCGCGGAGCACACGTGGATCACGGCGGTTGAGGTGGTGATCGGTCTGGCCTTTGGGACGGTTCTGGGCGTTCTGACCGCCCTGCAGCTGGCCAATTCACGTGCGGCCCGAGTGCTGGTGCAACCGATGCTGGTTTTTACGCAGGCTTTGCCGGTTTTTGCGTTGGCACCTTTGCTGACGCTCTGGCTGGGTTACGGGTTGTGGTCCAAGGTCGCCATGGCCGTGTTGATCATCTACTTTCCGATCACGTCCTCATTCTTTGACGGGCTGATGCGGACGCCACAAGGGTATCTTGACCTTGCGCGCACCATGCAAGCCAGCCCCCGCGCCGTGTTGTGGCACATTCGTATTCCCGCCGCGCTGCCGTCGCTGGCCTCGGGGATGCGGCTGGCGGCCGTTTATGCTCCGATCGGGGCGGTGATCGGCGAATGGGTCGGGTCCTCGCAAGGGTTGGGCTATCTGATGTTGCTGGCCAATGGGCGCGCAAAGACCGACCTGATGTTTGCCGCTATGCTGACGCTGGGGGTGTTTTCCATTCTTCTGCACCTGATTGTCCGACGGGCCACCGCGCGTATGGCAGGTGAGATGCGTTAACCTTTCAGAAACTGATTCTGAGCCAATCTTTGGATATGACTCAGGATGCCTTTGCCGAAGCCCCCTCATTGTTCGACGTTGACGAAGCCCCGATGCAGCCTTTGCCACAGGGGAAGTTGCCGTCCTATATCAAGGACCACCGCAAGCGGCTGCGCGAACGGTTCATGGCGGGCGGGTCGGCTGCCATGCCGGATTACGAGCTGCTGGAACTGGTTCTTTTCCGCTCGATCCCCCGGCAGGATGTGAAGCCCTTGGCGCGGGCCTTGATGGACACATTCGGTGATTTCAACCGCGTTCTGACTGCGCCCGAAGAGCGGCTGCGGCAGATCAAGGGCGTGGGCGATACGGTGATTACCGATCTCAAGATACTCGAAGCTTGCGCGCACCGGATGGCCCGGGCGCGGGTGATGCAGCGGCACGTGATATCGGGATGGGATGCGTTGCTGGACTATTGCCACACAACGATGGCGCACCGCGAAACAGAACAGTTTCGGGTGTTCTTTCTGGATCGCAAGAACGTGCTGATCGCGGATGAGGAGCAAGCCAAGGGCACGGTGGATCACGTGCCAGTCTATCCGCGCAAGGTCGCCAAACGCGCGCTTGAGTTAAACGCCTCGGCGCTGATTCTTGTGCATAACCATCCCTCGGGTGATCCGGCGCCATCGCAATCGGACATCGACATGACAAACCGAATTCAGGATGCGTGCACAGCCTTGGGGCTGACCCTGCACGATCACCTGATCATCGGAAAATCGAATGAGTTGAGTTTTCGGTCCGAAGGGTATCTGTAGCCTTTACTCGACCCAAACCTCGACCCGGCGATTGACCTTGCGGCCCCAATTCGTGTCATCGCAGGCCATAGGCATCGCCTCACCAAAGGCATCCACAGTCAGTTCGACGCTGTCTGGCACCGTGGTCTCGACGGCTGCCAGCACCGCATTACGAACCGTTTTTGCGCGCAGCAGGGCAATACGCGCATTGCCTGCGGCCGGACCGTCGCCATCGCTGAACCCGACAAAGGTCAGCTTGCGCGCATCGAACGCCCCGGATTCAATCTGGTGTGCCAGTTGCCGGATATTGGATCGTGACTGCGCATCGGGCCGGGACGATCCCGCCTCGAACCGAAAGGACAGCGACAAGCGTGACAGGGGACGCAGGGTTTCGATCATGCGCTGCAATTCATCCAGCCCGACCTCGGGGCCGCCAGATGCTATGGCATTTGCCAGACGATCCCCCTGAAGCCCGATTTGCATCGTTTCAGGGGCCTGGTCCACAAAGCCAGAGTTTCGGATCTGCAACTGTGCCGCGTCGCTTTGGGTATAGGCCAGAAACTGCCGTGCGATACGGGGCAGGCGGCGGTTGGGCAGATACAGGAACATCGGCGAGGTCAGCGGATAATCCTCGGTCTTGATGGTCTGCCGCGTAGCTGAAAGCGCATGACCGCACCCCCCGGTCAGCGGCAAAGCGCGGACAGTGTCCAGTTCGGCCTGACTTGCAAGTCCGACGGCGAACGGGTCCCGTGCCACCTCCCGCACAAGCGCACCGCTGTGATGATGTCGAACCACGCTATCCGAGAGTGTGGTGCCAGATGGCGCAAATAGCTGATCCTCGACAATCTGGGCCAGTCCTGATCCGGCGCCAGGCAGATGCGTTGAGATCGGTGCATCCGGACCCCCCAAATCTGCCCAGTTCACGATCTCTCCTGCAAAGACACGAACCAGATCGGTGGGGGAAATCTGCCGCACGGGATTATCGGTTGAAACGATCGGGACCAACGCGTCCAATGCCACAACACGTGACCGCCGCACATGGGTCAGGTCGCCCAGACCGGCTGCCCCTGCTGCGGTTTGCTCTTCATCGCGTATTTCGCGCAGGGCCATCACGATGTCGGTCTCATTGTTGGTCAGATCGACAAAACCCTGTCCCGTGTTGCTTGCGCTGAAAAAGAACCGTCCTAACGGTGCATTCCGACCCGTTTTCTGTAGCTCGATCACGAGGTTGCCAGACTCAGAGTCATGAGACGTGGCCAGCAACCCCTCTTGCCGGGCGAAACCTGCGATCAGCGCTGGCAGGACTTTTTCAGCCATCACGGACGAGCCTGAGAAGCGAATTTCTGCCACGAAATCAGTCAGGCTGGGGCATGCCGGGCCGTCACACGTGACGCCTGATCCATCAACGGTCAGCGTTCCGAACGGGGTGTCCACCCGATAGAACTCACCATCAAAGCCAAGCAGGTTACCGACAACCTCAACCTTGCCGTCATGGGATGTCAGGGTGATGTCCTGCGCGGACACGTCTGTGGTTAGCGTCAGCGAAAAAAGTGCAGCGACTGCCACACGAAGAAAGGTCATAAGAAGCTCGAGCCTGCCTGCGTTTAATTTGCGGCGATTGTCAGGTCTTCGATCAGATTATTCAACACCAGAAACTCACCCGTCTGCGCGCAATTCGGCAGGTTGAGCGTCATCTCGCGTGACGTCAGGCGGCGATCTGAACGCAACTCGAAAGACTGCACACTCAGGTCGCGGTCACAGTTGGCGTTGGTCACCTCGGCCTCGACCGTCAGGGCAATTGATCCTGACTGCCCAACGTGACCGGCTGGAAAGGAATACACTTCGACATTGCGCGCGCTTTCCAGACCTGAATGACCAAGAGTGACGACATTGCCCGCGCCCTGCGCATTCGGATCAGAGGAAACGTGACCTGCGCCGCCATAGCTGGCCCCAAATTCAAGGGCATGGATTTGCAGATCGGTCTCGCCTGTCCACTGCAGGGCAATCCGATTGTATTGGTCCAGGTCCGGAACATGCGTTGTTGCCACCGTTCCATTCTGATCGTCGACCGAGATCAGAAAGATGGCATATTCGGACAGTGCCGGAAGGGTCAGCTCCATCCTGCCGTTCTCGTCCGTCATCTGCGTGACGGTCAGACCGCTGTGCAACACGTCGACCCGGTGATTGGCGTGACAGGGTGCCCTGACAGTCAGCGCGGCGGCTGCACCCGGAACGGCGCGGGCCCGCGCACTGAGATTGCAATCCAACGGTTCTGAGGGGGCCGAACGGCTGGGTTGCAGGGATTTTCTGGTTTGGGTCACATCCGGGGCTGGAGACGAGGAGGTCAGAACAATATCCTCCAGCCCGGCGATGATCGAGGCCTGGTCTGTCATTGAGGTCGTATTGGTCACGGTCTGCGTGCCGATTGGCTGCGCAGGCGATCCATTCTGCATCAGGTAACCGATCGCAAGGGCACAGGCGACCGTGCCCCCGGTGGTCACGTAGTTCTTAATTACAAACAAGACACCCTCCCCAGTTGAAGGAGCGAGTCGCATACTGGAGATGAATCACGGCCAATATGTGGCCGTGAAACGGACTCATTGTGTCTGAATTACGTCGGCGTCAGGTCAGGCGGCCGTGGCAATGCTTGAATTTTTTCCCTGATCCGCAGGGGCATCTGTCGTTTCGTGAGGGGTTGCCCCAGGTGCTTGGGTCGTCTTCAACAAAGCCGGGACGGGCATCGCCCGAGGCTTCGGCCTCAGCCACGGCTTCGGCTTCATCCACCGCCTCATCGACGGCTTGTTGCGCCTGTGCCTGCTGTGCCTGCATTTGCGCCAACATCTCACGCTGTTCTTCTTCGGTCAGCGGGCGGACGCGCGACAGTTGCTGGGTTACGGTTTCCCGCAGACTGTCCAGCATGCTTTCGAACAACTGGAAGCTTTCGTTCTTGTATTCGTTCAGCGGGTCGCGCTGGGCGTAACCGCGGAACCCCACGACCGAGCGCAGATGCTCGAGCGTCAGCAGATGCTCGCGCCACTTGCTGTCGATGGTGTTCAGCAGAACCTGCTTTTCGATGTTGCGCATGTTTTCGAGGCCAAAGGCTGCGGCCTTCTGCGCCATCATCTCGTCCGAGGCGTTGACCAGGCGTTCGCGCACCTGTTCGTCATCCACGCCTTCCTCGGCTGCCCAGTCCTGTACGGGAGCGTCGATGGTCAGCTTGTCCTTGACCGCCTCGTGCAGGCCGTCGGTGTCCCACTGATCGGCGTAGGATTTCGGCGGCATGTATTCGTCGATCAGGTCGTCGATCACCTGTTCCCGCATATCCGACACGATTTCTGACAGATCATCCGAGGACATGATCTCGCGCCGCTGGCTAAAGACCACCTTACGCTGGTCGTTCATGACGTCGTCGAATTTCAGGACGTTCTTGCGCATGTCGAAGTTGCGCCCTTCGACCTTGGACTGCGCCCGTTCCAGCGATTTGTTCACCCACGGGTGAATGATCGCCTCGCCTTCCTTCATGCCCAGCGTGTGCAGGACCTTGTCCAGACGCTCCGACCCGAAGATGCGCATCAGGTCATCTTCAAGGCTCAGATAAAACACTGTGCGGCCCGGATCACCCTGTCGTCCGGAACGGCCGCGCAACTGGTTGTCGATGCGGCGGCTTTCGTGGCGTTCGGACGCCATGACGTAAAGGCCTCCGGCGGCGAGTACCTTTTCTTTCTCTTCCGCGTGGCGGGATTCCTCGGCGGTGCGTAGCTCGGCTGGGTCGGCCTCGGGGTTCTCAGCCAGTGCCTGAAGAACCTTCATCTCGACATTGCCGCCCAGCTGAATGTCGGTGCCACGGCCTGCCATGTTGGTGGCGATGGTGACGGCACCAAACCGGCCTGCATCGGCGACGATCTGCGCCTCTTGCTCGTGCTGGCGCGCGTTCAGAACATTGTGCTCGACACCTTCCTTGGCCAGCATCTGGCTCAGAAGTTCGGACTTTTCGATCGAGGTGGTGCCCAGCAGGACAGGTTGCCCGCGTTCCTGCGCTTCCTTCGTTTCCTGGATCATCGCGCCGTATTTTTCACCGGCAGTGCGATAGACCTGATCGTCTTCATCCGCACGGGCAATCGGCTTGTTGGTCGGAACCTCGACCACGCCCAGACCGTAAATTTCCTGAAATTCCTCGGCCTCTGTCAGCGCGGTGCCGGTCATGCCGCCCAGCTTGTCATAGAGGCGGAAATAGTTCTGGAAGGTCACGCTGGCCAGCGTCACGTTTTCCGGCTGGATCGGCACGCCTTCCTTGGCTTCGATGGCCTGATGCAGACCTTCCGAAAGACGGCGGCCCGGCATCATACGGCCCGTGAATTCGTCGATCAGAACCACGTTGCCATCGCGCACGATGTAGTCCTTGTCGCGCGTGAACAGTTTATGGGCCCGCAGGCCCTGATTGACGTGGTGAACAACAGTGGTGCTTTCGGGATCATACAGCGAATGACCTTCGGGGATCAGCCCACCGGCGATCAACTGCTGTTCGAGGAACTCATTGCCCTCATCCGTAAAAGTCACGCTGCGCGATTTTTCGTCCAACGAGAAATGGTCGTCCTGCAAGGACGGGATCAGCGCGTCAATCGTGGTATAAAGCTCGGACCGGTCCTGCGACGGGCCCGAGATGATCAGCGGCGTCCGCGCCTCGTCAATCAGGATCGAGTCAACCTCGTCCACGATCGCGAAATTGTGGTGGACCTGATAAATCTCGGCCAGATCAGCCTTCATATTGTCACGCAGGTAATCAAAGCCCAGTTCGTTGTTGGTGGCGTAGGTCACGTCACAGGCATAGGCGGCCTTCTTCTCGGCATCGGGTTGGCCCGACCAGATGACACCGGTGGTCATGCCGACAGCGCCGAACACCTTGCCCATCCATTCCGAGTCGCGCTTGGCCAGGTATTCGTTGACCGTAACAACATGCACGCCCTTGCCGGTCAGCGCGTTCAGATAGGCCGGGAAGGTGGCAACCAGCGTCTTGCCCTCACCCGTTTTCATTTCCGAGATATTGCCCTGATGCAGGAAGGCACCGCCCATGAGCTGTACGTCAAAGGCGCGCAGACCCAGTGCGCGCTTGGCGCCTTCGCGGACGTTGGCAAAGGCTTCGGGCAGCAGGGCGTCCAGGCTTTCGCCGTCCAGCGCGCGTTTGCGCAGCTCGGCGGTCTTTTCGATCAGACCCTCATCGGACAATTTCTCGAACTCGGGCTCCAGCGCGTTGATCTGTTCGATCAGCGGGCGGGTCGCCTTGATCTTGCGGTCGTTCGGTGTTCCGAACACCTTTTTGGCGAGCGTTCCGAGTCCCAGCATGTTCACTCCAGCGGATCTGTTCTTGTCTTGGTTGCGACAGGCTTGCCCACCTTGCGCGCAACCCATAGATACGGGGGGTGAAAGGCGGCCCTGTCCAAGGCTTCAAAGCGATGTAAGCGGCAGGTTCCTGAGTGTCAACGCTGCGCCCTGTCGCGGCAAAGAAATAGGATGATTCCATGCCCAAAGGCTTCACTTTTCTGCCATCTCTGGCGCTTGCAACTGTGATGGCCCTGCCGCTGGCCGCCGAAACACAGCCCGATGCCAGCACGGTTGTCGCCCGTGTAAACGGGGACGAGATCACTTTGGGTCACGTCATTGCAACCGTTGCGACCCTGCCGCCCAATTATCAGCAGATCGAAGATGACGTTCTGTACGACTTTGTCATCGAGCAATTGATCCAGCAGCAATTGCTGGGCCAGCAGCAGGACGCGCTGACGGAATTGAACGCCCTTGCGCTTGCGAATGAAACCCGATCGTTGCTGGCGGTTCAGACCGTGAATGCGCTGGTCGAGGATGCGGTCACCGACGAAGCCATCCAATCCGCCTATGACGCGCAATTCGCTCAGTTCGAGGGCGAGGATGAATTCAACGCCAGCCATATTCTTGTGGCGACGGAAGACGAGGCCAAGGAAATCAAGACGCAACTGGATGACGGCGCGGATTTTGCTGAACTGGCCAAAGAGAAATCGACAGGTCCGTCCGGACCCAATGGCGGTTCGCTGGGGTGGTTCGGCAAGGGCCAGATGGTGCCCGAGTTCGAGGCCGCCGTTCTGGAACTGGTGCAAGGTCAGGTGTCCGACCCGGTGCAAACCCAATTTGGCTGGCACGTCGTGACATTGAATGACAAGCGCAAGTCCGAAGCCCCGGAACTGGACGCTATTCGCGATGAACTGACCCAGACGATTCAAAACGAAGCAATACAGGCCCGTATTGATGAATTGACCGAGGCAGCACAGATCGAGCGGCCCGAACTGGAAGGGGTAAGTCCCGACGTCGTTCGCCAGATCGAGCTGATTCAGGAGTAAGCGACCGTGGCGACGATCACCAAAGTTTCGCCGCTGGCTCCGGCGGCGTTTCCTGAGTTGCCAGCGATTGACGGCGTGCGATTTGCGACCGTCGAGGCGGGCGTGCGCTATCAGGGCCGCACCGATGTGATGCTGGCGGTGCTGGATCCCGGCACCGCGGTCGCTGGAGTGTTCACCCGCTCGGCCACACGTGCGGCACCCGTGTTGGACTGTCAGGACAAGATCGGTGGGGCCTGCGATGGCCCAGCGGCGATCCTTGTGAATTCGGGCAATGCCAACGCCTTCACCGGACATTACGGTCAGACTTCGGTGGCCGAGGTCACGCAAGCTGTTGCCAAAGCCACCGGTGTCGCTGTCGAACGGGTGTTCACCTCGTCAACCGGCGTGATTGGTGAGCCGCTGCCCCATGACAAGATCATGGCCCAGCTTGAGGCGCTGAAGTCGGGCCTCAGCCGCCATGCCATCGAAGACGCGGCGCGGGCGATCATGACCACTGATACCTTCCCGAAAGGAGCCTCGGCGCAGGTCGAGATTGACGGGAAAACAGTCTCTATTGCGGGGATTGCCAAGGGGTCGGGCATGATCGCGCCGGATATGGCGACGATGCTGGTTTACATCTTCACCGATGCGCAGGTCGAACAATCGGCGCTGCAAGCGATGCTGGGCGCGCAGACGGATCGTACCTTCAATTGTATAACCGTGGACAGCGATACCTCGACCTCGGACACCCTCTTGTTGTGCGCGACTGGCGCTTCGGGCGTGGATGCAACCGGCAACGCGGCGTTTGCGCAGGCGCTTGAGACGGTGATGCTGGACCTTGCGCAGCAGGTGGTGCGCGACGGGGAAGGGGCCACGAAATTCGTGGAAATTCGCGTGACCGGCGCGGCCTCGGACGCGGACGCCAAGGTGCATGGGCTGGCGATTGCCAACTCACCCTTGGTGAAAACGGCAATTGCGGGTGAAGACCCGAACTGGGGACGTGTCGTCATGGCCATCGGCAAATCCGGTGCCGCTGCCGACCGCGACCTTCTGAGCATTTCTTTCGGTGACATACTTGTGGCCGAGAAAGGCTGGGTCTGCCCCGATTACCGCGAGGAAGACGCCGCCGCTTATATGAAAGGTCAGGATCTGGTGATCGCGGTCGATCTGGGACTGGGCGAGGGCGCATCCACCGTTTGGACCTGTGATCTGACCCACGGCTATATCGAGATCAACGCGGATTATCGTTCATGAAGACCGTTTTGGTGTCGGCCGTCGCCCTGATCGACGTCGAAGGCCGCGTGCTGCTGGCGCAGCGCCCCAAGGGGAAGTCCATGGCCGGGCTGTGGGAGTTTCCCGGCGGCAAGGTTGAACCCGGCGAAACCCCCGAGGTCGCCCTGATCCGCGAGCTAGAGGAAGAACTGGGCATCAACACCTGGGCCTCCTGCCTTGCCCCGCTGACTTTCGCCAGCCACAGCTATGATGAGTTCCACCTGCTGATGCCGCTTTTTGCCTGCCGCAAATGGGAGGGGATACCTCAGTCGAAAGAGGGTCAGGCGTTGAAATGGGTGCGCGCGAATGATCTGCGGAACTACCCGATGCCAGCGGCGGATGTGCCGTTGATTCCGATAATAAGGGATTGGCTATAGAGCCACAGAGAATAGTTAGGATGCTTCTTGGACAAAAAGCAAAGTCACTTCTATCCTATTCCCCCATCAGCCATCCCATTGCCTTTGCTACGGGCAAGCTCCTTTGCGTCGTAACCAGCGCCCAAAGTATGCGGGCCGTGTACTTTTGGAGCTTGGTTTTTCTTGCGTTTCCTCGATTTGAGGTAAACTGCCACTATCACTAGCAGAATTGCGATCGGCACAAGTAGTAAAGTAATCTGGTTCGCGGTCATTAAATACCTCTTTGATAACTGTGTAGATCACTGTTGGAAACAAAGACTAAATTTCATCAGGTAATTGGCAAATGTTTGCGTGGATCAAATCCTCACGCAATGTGAGCACTTTGTAAATCCCGTGGGCGCTCCACCCCTGTTACAATTCGTAAGAATTGAGAAAACATCAGGCAAAACTTGCCGCTGATCGTGCCCAAGCCCTTACCGGGGCATTGGCATCCGGGCCTTAGTCCCGGTTCGCCGTTTCTGGCCCAAGAGAGGCTGGATTGGGAGGAGAAAGAGATTGGCTCAGACGCAGTCGGGCGCTGAAGGGATGACCTCTCTTCCGGCGCTGCTACACCGCAATGCGACGCAGTTCGGGGATACCCCGGCCTACCGGGAAAAGGAATTCGGGATCTGGCAATGCTGGACCTGGGCCGAGGCCGCCGCTGAAATCCGCAAACTGGCGCTGGGATTCCTGGAAATCGGCGTGGAAAAAGGTGACCATATTGCCGTGATCGGACGAAACCGTCCGGCGCATTACTGGTCGATGGTGGCCGCGCAGATGGTGGGCGCGGTTCCGGTGCCTCTGTATCAGGACTCGGTCGCCGAAGAGATGGCTTATGTTCTGGAACATTGCGGCGCGAAATATGTCGTCTGCGGTGATCAGGAGCAGGTCGACAAGGTCATCGAGATTCAGGAAAACCTGCATCAGGTCAAACACATCCTCTATACCGACAAGCGCGGGATGCGGAAATACGACCACAGCCAGATGAACGCGCTTGAGGACATCATGGCTGAAGGTGGCGCGGGACACGCCCGTTTCGACACCGAGCTGGACAGGCGAATTTCCGAGATCGGATATGACGATACCTGCGTGATGCTTTATACGTCGGGCACGACCGGAAAGCCGAAAGGCGTGGTGCTGTCGAACCGCAATGTGATCGAGAGCGCCAAGAACTCCTCTGAATTCGACCATCTGACGCGGCATGAGGATATCCTGTCCTACCTGCCGATGGCGTGGGTGGGCGATTTCATTTTCTCGATCGCTCAGGCCTATTGGTGCGGGTTCTGCGTGAACTGCCCCGAAAGCGCCGACACGATGATGACCGACCTGCGCGAGATCGGTCCGACCTATTTCTTTGCGCCGCCGCGCGTGTTTGAGACGCAGCTAACCAATGTGATGATCCGGATGGAGGACGCAGGCAAGCTGAAGCAGCGCATGTTCCACCACTTCATGGATCACGCCAAGAAAGTGGGCGGCCAATTGCTGGATGGGAAACCGGTGGGGTTTGCCGACCGGATGAAATACGCGCTGGGCAATATGCTGGTCTACGGCCCGCTCAAGGATACGCTGGGCTATGGCCGGTTCCGCGTGGGCTATACGGCGGGTGAGGCCATCGGGCCCGAGATTTTCGATTTCTACCGCTCGCTGGGGATCAACCTGAAACAGCTTTACGGTCAGACCGAAGCGACCGTCTATATCACCATCCAGCCCGATGGTGAGGTCCGCGCCGATACGGTGGGAGTGCCTGCGCCTGCGGTCGAGTTGAAGATCGACGACAAGGGCGAGATCCACTACCGCTCACCCGGTGTATTTGTGGAATATTACAACAACCCGGACTCGACCGCCTCGACCAAGGATGCCGAGGGGTGGGTGGCCACCGGGGATGCTGGGTTCATCGAGGAAAGCAGCGGCCATCTGCGGATCATCGACCGCGCCAAGGACGTGGGCAAGATGGCTGACGGGTCGATGTTTGCGCCGAAATATGTCGAGAACAAGCTGAAATTCTATCCCGACATTCTTGAGGTCGTGCTGTTCGGCAATGGCAAGGACCGCTGCGTGGCCTTCATCAATATCGACCTTACGGCGGTCGGCAACTGGGCCGAGCGCAACAACGTGGCCTATGCGTCTTATCAGGAACTGGCCGGTCATCCGCGTGTGTTAGAGACGATCAAGGCCCATGTGGAAGAGGTGAACAAGTCGGTCGCGGCGGATGAGATGCTGTCGGGCTGTCAGGTGCATCGCTTTGTGGTTCTGCACAAGGAACTGGATGCCGATGACGGCGAAATGACCCGGACCCGCAAGGTGCGCCGCGGGTTCGTTGAGGAAAAGTTCAACGACATCATCACCGCGCTGTATGACGGCTCGCCCAGCGTCGCGACCACGACCGAAGTGACCTATGAGGATGGGCGCAAAGGGTCGATCAGCGCAACGCTGGATATCGTCGACGCGGCGGTTGTGCCATCGACACAGCACAAGGTGGCAGCGGAATGAGGGCCGTTCGAGCGCCGCTCGACCTGCGGTCGTCGCCCCGCCCTCCGTCCCGTTTTTGCGCAAGTCAGGGAGTGACTGATGCTGGATAATTCCGAAGGATATGTCACCGAGGACGGCCGCAAGATTGGCGGCGTTGTGATGGAGATGAAGAACATCACCCTGCGTTTCGGCGGTGTGGTCGCGATCAAGGATATCTCGTTCGACATCCGCGAAGGTGAGATCCGCGCCATTATCGGTCCGAACGGTGCGGGGAAATCCTCGATGCTGAACGTGATCTCGGGGTTCTATGTCCCGCAGGAGGGCGAGGTTTGGTTCCACGGTGCCAAACGCCCGGCGATGCGGCCCTTTGAGGTGGCGCAGCAGGGGATCGCGCGGACCTTCCAGAACATCGCGCTGTTTGAAGGCATGAGCGTTCTGGACAACGTCATGACCGGGCGGCTTGGTTACATGAAGACCAACATTTTCCAGCAGGCGCTGTGGAAAGGGAAGGCCGAGGCGGAAGAAACCGAAAACCGCGAAGCGGTCGAAAAGATCATCGACTTCCTTGAAATCCAGCACATTCGGAAAACACCGGTGTCGCGCCTGCCTTACGGCTTGAAGAAACGCGTGGAACTGGCACGTGCGCTGGCGGCCGAACCCAAGCTGTTGCTGTTGGACGAACCGATGGCGGGGATGAATGTCGAGGAAAAAGAGGACATGAGCCGCTTTATCCTGGATGTGAATGACGAGTTCGGCACGACGATTGCCCTGATCGAACACGACATGGGCGTTGTCATGGATCTGAGCGACCGGGTCGTCGTGATGGATTACGGAAAGAAGATCGGGGACGGCACACCGGATGAGGTGCGCAACAACCAGGAAGTCATCGACGCCTATCTGGGGGTGAGCCATGACTGACCAACTGACAGACATGAGAGGGGGCACACATGCCTGATCAGCTGATTTTTGCGATGGAGGTCATCCTGAATGGCCTGATGGCTGGGGTTCTCTATGCGCTGGTCGCGCTGGGCTTTGTGCTGATCTACAAGGCTTCGGGCATTTTCAATTATGCTCAGGGCGTTATGGCCCTGTTCGCGGCCATGACCCTTGTCGGGATCATGAAGGGGCAGGTGCCGTTCTCGCACCTGATCAACGCGATCTTCGGAACGCATATCCATTATTTCGGTTGGAATGTTCCGGCGCTGCTGGCGATCCTTCTGACGATGGCGGTGATGGTGTTCCTGGCCTGGGCGGTGCAGCGGTTCGTCATGCGCCATCTGGTTGGCCAAGAGCCGATTATCCTGTTCATGGCGACCATCGGTCTGGCCTATTTCCTAGAAGGCGTGGCCGACCTGATGTGGGGGTCCGAGATCAAGACGCTCGACGTGGGTCTGCCGCAGGGCATCAACCTGTGGATCGACGAGGCGACGTTCAACATCTTTGGCTATGGGTTCTTCATCGACAACCTCGACATCGTGGCGACCGTGATTGCGGCGTTGCTGGTGGCGGCGCTGGTGGTGTTCAGCCAATACACCAAGCAAGGCCGGGCCATGCGCGCCGTGGCGGATGACCATCAGGCTGCGCTGTCGGTGGGTATCTCGCTGAACTTCATCTGGATCATGGTCTGGTCGGTCGCGGGGTTTGTCGCGCTGGTCGCCGGGACCATGTGGGGCACCAAATCGGGCGTTCAGTTCTCGCTGTCGCTGATTGCACTCAAGGCGCTGCCGGTGCTGATGCTGGGCGGCTTCACCTCGATCCCCGGAGCTATCGTGGGCGGGCTGATCATCGGTGTGGGTGAAAAGCTGTTTGAATTCGCGATCGGCCCTATGGTCGGTGGCGCGACCGAGAACTGGTTCGCCTATGTTCTGGCGCTGATCTTCCTCGTGTTCCGGCCGCAGGGCCTGTTCGGTGAGAAGATCATCGAGAGGGTGTAGCGATGCAGAAGGTGGTCGCCATCATCAATGTGATCGCATGGGCGGGGTTCTGGGCCTTTGGGTATATCGCCGTCACCTCGGACGATCTGACCGCAAGCCAGCTGGTTATCGCAGCGATCCTCGCCTTTGCCGGGCTGGTCACGGGCATCATGGCCTACATGAAACTGGTGCGCGCGTCAGAGGCGAGCGGATATGCAAAAGGGTCCAACCAACTGGACGCCGCAGCCCGGAACCGGGCGCAGGAACAATGGGGAAAGTGACACATGTTCTATCGTGAGGCCGGAGACTTCAAAGTTTCCTATGTGGATGACAGCCAGACTTTCCCGATCAAGTTCGACCGGTACCGGTACTATGTGGTTCTGGCGGTGGCGTTTGGGATCATTCCATTCATCATCAACGACTATTGGGCCAACGCGCTTTTGCTGCCATTCCTGATCTACGCGATCGCGGCAATCGGCCTGAACATTCTGGTGGGTTATTGCGGACAGGTCAGCCTTGGTACGGGCGGGTTCATGGCAGTGGGGGCTTATGCCTGCTACAAGCTGATGACGGCCTTTCCCGATGTCAGCATGTTTATCCATGTCATACTGGCAGGCGGTATCACAGCCATTGTCGGCGTTCTGTTCGGTCTTCCATCGTTGCGGATCAAAGGGTTCTATCTGGCGGTGGCGACGCTGGCCGCGCAGTTCTTTCTTGTGTGGCTGTTCAACCGTGTGCCGTGGTTCTACAACTACTCGGCTTCGGGTCAGATCAACGCACCGGAGCGCGATGTGTTTGGGATCATCATCACTGGACCGAATGCTCCGGCATGGGCGACGTATCTGTTCTGCCTGATCTTCCTGACCGTCTGCGCCGTGATCGCTCGCAACCTGACACGCGGCACCACAGGGCGCACGTGGATGGCGATCCGCGACATGGATATCGCGGCCGAGATCATCGGGGTGAACCCGCTCAAGGCGAAACTGACCGCCTTTGCCGTCAGCTCGTTTTTTGTGGGCATCTCGGGCGCGTTGTTCTTCGCAGTCTATCTCGGCGCGGTTGAAGTCGGCGAGGTGTTCGGGATCACCAAGTCGTTCCTGGTCTTGTTCATGATAATTATCGGCGGATTGGGCTCTATCTTCGGATCCTTTGCGGGGGCGGCGTTCCTTGTGCTGCTTCCGGTGGTTCTGAAAGTGGTCGGTGCTGACATGCTGGGCTGGCCCACGGATATTGTGGCGCATTTGCAGCTGGTGATCGTCGGTGGGCTGATCATCATGTTCCTGATCCTCGAACCACACGGGCTGGCGCAACTGTGGCGCGTCGCCAAAGAGAAACTCAGACTCTGGCCATTCCCGCACTAGGGGCAGGCCCAATCAGAAAACGGGTGCAAAGCCCGAATCCAACATCGGACCAACCAAGGGAGGAGACACCCGATGAAATTGAAACTGGCAACCGTGGCGCTGGGCGCTGCACTGGCGGCAGGACCGGTTATGGCCGACCTCGTATTCCCGTCGCTCAGCTACCGCACCGGACCTTACGCGGCGGGTGGCATTCCGTTCGCGGATGGCTATGCGGATTACTTTACCCTGCTGAACGAGCGTGACGGCGGGATCGGTGGTGTTCCGGCGAAAGTGATCGAATGCGAAACCGGATATAACACCGAAAAAGGTGTGGAATGCTATGAATCGACCAAGGGCGAAGGTGCTCTGGTTTATCAGCCGCTGTCGACCGGTATCACGTATCAGCTGATCCCCAAGGCGACCGCGGATAACATCCCGATTCACTCGATGGGTTATGGCCGTACATCTGCCAAGAACGGCGATGTGTTCAGCCACACGTTCAACTATCCTGCGAACTACTGGGATGGTGCTTCGGGCGCGGTGAACTATCTGCTGGAAGAGAATGGCGGAGACCTGAACGGCAAGAAAATCGCGCTAGTCTACCACAACTCGGCCTATGGCAAAGAGCCGATCCGCACGCTCGAGGAGCTTTCGGCCAAGCATGGCTTTGAACTGGTCGCCCTGCCGGTTGACCACCCGGGTCAGGAACAGAAATCGCAGTGGCTGCAAATCCGCCGCGACCGCCCTGACTATGTCCTGATGTGGGGCTGGGGTGTCATGAACCAGGTCGCTGTTCAGGAAGCTGCCAACATCCGCTTCCCGATGGAAAACTTCATCGGCATCTGGTGGTCCGGCTCGGAAAACGACGTGCTGCCAGCGGGTGAGGCCGCAAACGGCTACAAGGCGCTGACCTTCCACAACGTGGGCACGGACTTCCCGGTCTTTGACGATCTGAAGACACATGTTGTCGACGCGGGTAAAGCTGCCGGTGCTGGCGATCAGGTTGGTACGGTTCTGTACAACCGTGGTCTTTATGCTGCGATGCTGGCGGCCGAAGCTGCCAAGAAAGCGCAGGAAATCCACGGCACTGCCGACATCACCGCTGCGATGATGCGCGACGGTATGGAAGCGTTGGAAATCACCGAAGCCAAGATGACCGAACTGGGTCTGCCTGGTTTTGGTCCGGCATTCTCGGTCTCGTGTGAGAACCACGGCGGGGACGCTCTGGTTGGTGTGACCCAGTGGGACGCAGCCAACAAAACCTGGAGCCTGATTTCCGAGTTCAAGGCAACCGATGGCGACGTGATCGGCCCGCTGATCGACGAAGACTCGAGCGCCTACGCGTCCGAAAACAACATCGAATCGCGTTGCTGATCCGATGCAATGAAATCCGGGGCGGCGGCAGACCGCCGTCCCGACCCCAACACTCGCACGAGGACACGCGCTGATGCTGGATGCGGCTCAAACCACTGACGTGCAGGCGGAAACCCTGCTTGAGGTCAACAATATCGAGGTGATCTACAACCATGTGATCCTTGTCCTGAAAGGTGTCAGCCTGACCGTTCCCAAAGGCGGTATTACTGCTCTGCTCGGCGGTAATGGCGCGGGCAAGACGACGACGCTCAAGGCGGTGTCGAACCTGCTGCACTCGGAACGGGGCGAAGTCACAAAAGGGTCGATCAAGTATCGCGGGTCAAGCGTGCATGAAAGCGACCCGGCCGATCTGGTTGAAAAAGGCGTGATCCAGGTGATGGAAGGCCGCCATTGTTTCGAACACCTCACGGTCGAGGAAAACCTTCTGACCGGAGCCTATACGCGCAAGGACGGCAAGGCCGCGATCCAGAAAGACCTTGATCTGGTCTACACCTATTTTCCGCGTCTGGCTGAACGTCGCCGGTCGCAGGCGGGCTATACCTCGGGTGGTGAGCAACAGATGGTTGCTATGGGCCGGGCGCTGATGTCGCGGCCGGAAACGATCCTGCTGGACGAACCTTCGATGGGTCTGGCCCCGCAGTTGGTCGAAGAGATTTTCGGCATCGTGAAGGATTTGAACGAAAAAGAGGGCGTGTCCTTCCTGCTAGCCGAACAGAATACAAACGTGGCCCTGCGGTTCGCGCATTATGGCTATATCCTGGAATCCGGCCGTGTTGTGATGGACGGTCCTGCAGCCGAGCTGCGCGAAAACCCGGACGTGAAAGAGTTCTATCTGGGTATGTCCGAAGAAGGCCGCAAAAGCTTCCGCGACGTGCGATCCTATCGCCGCCGCAAGAGGTGGCTGTGAGCGGATGGAGGATCTGGCGATGACTTACTACGACGCACTCGAGACCCGATCAGCCGACAAACGCGCGGCCGATCAGTCAACGGCGCTGCAGGAACAGATCAGACGCGCCCTGTCCGCGCCGGGATTTGCAGCACAGTTGAACGACGCCGATACCAGCGGTGTCAAATCCGTCGACGATTTGGCAAGACTGCCGGTTTTGCGGAAATCCGACCTGAGCCGCGCTCAGGCCGCGCGGCCTCCGTTCGGCGGGTTTACGGTCAAACCTGCGCGTCACTTCCAGCATGTCTTTCAGTCTCCGGGTCCGATTTATGAACCCGGCAGCACCGATCACGACTGGTGGCGCATGGGTCGTTTTGTTCACGCCGCTGGTGTGGGTCCGGGGGACATCGTTCAGAACTGCTTTAGCTATCACCTGACCCCAGCAGGCATGATGTTCGAAAACGGTGCGCAGGCTGTTGGCGCGGCGGTTCTGCCCGCAGGCACCGGTCAGACCGAATTGCAGGTGACGGCTGCGCGCGATGTGGGCTGCACGGTTTATGCGGGAACGCCGGATTACCTGAAGGTAATCCTGGACAAGGCCGATGAGATGGGCGTGGACCTTCACTTTACCACCGCCGTTGTGGGCGGCGGCGCGCTGTTCCCGTCGCTGCGGCAGGGCTATGTGGATCGCGGTATCACCTGCCTGCAAGCCTATGCCACCGCCGATCTGGGCAATATCGCCTATGAAAGCCCCGCGATGGAGGGGATGATCCTCGATGAACATGTGATCGTCGAGATCGTCACCCCCGGCACCGGCACTCCGGTTGCAGAGGGCGAAGTGGGCGAGGTCGTTGTAACTTCGCTGAACCCCGATTACCCCCTGATCCGGTTTGCCACCGGTGATCTGTCGGCCATCCTGCCCGGTCAGTCACCTTGTGGACGCACCAATGCGCGGATCAAGGGGTGGATGGGTCGCGCCGATCAAACCACCAAGATCAAAGGCATGTTCGTGCGTCCCGAACAGGTCGCCGCACTGGTCGACAAACACGCCGAAATCGTCAAAGCCCGTGTCATTGCCGCCCGACAGGGTGAGATGGATACGATGACCGTTCAGATTGAAAGCCCCAGCGGAGACGACATGACCTATGCCAAATCCGTGATCGAAGTGCTGAAGCTAAAAGGCGCGATCGAGGTCGTTGCGCCCGGTTCACTGCCCAAGGATGGTTTGGTGATCGAGGATCAGCGGGTCTACGAATAAGGTCTGCGGCAGTTTGTGCCGCAGATTTGTTCCCGCGCAGACTGGTGTTTCTTAGCGTTTTGGTCGATTAATGGCCAACTCTGCGCATTCGCCAGTTACAAGCCGGGAAAATGGCCGACATAGAAGTTTCAGAACATGGCACGCGCAACCGCGGCGCGTTTGGCACCCGGCTGGTTGGTACGGTCGCCTGTCTTGTGGCGGCGGCCTGCCTGTTGCCGATGCTCGCCGTTGTTCTGGCGGCTGTGACGGGCGGAACGGATACGATCTCGCACCTGTTGCAGACGGTTCTGCCGGGCTATGCGCTAACGACGGTGATTTTGGTTGTTCTGGTTGCGATGGGTACGTTTGCCATCGGTGTCGGGGCTGCGTGGCTTGTGACCATGACGCGTTTCCCCGGCGTTCGGTTTCTTGAGATTGCCTTGGTCTTGCCGCTGGCGTTCCCGGCCTATGTGCTGGCCTATGCCTATACGTTCATTCTGGATCACCCCGGCATTGTCCAAAGCACCCTGCGCGATGTGACCGGCTGGGGCCCTCGCGATTATTGGTTCCCCGAGATCCGGTCGACCGAGGGCGCGGCCGTGATGCTGATCCTTGTCCTCTATCCATATGTTTATCTACTGGCGCGCGCCGCGTTTCTTCAGCAAAGCGCCACGGCTTTTCTTGCGGCGCGGGCGTTGGGCAAAAGCCCTTGGCTGGCGTTCTGGCACGTGTCGCTGCCCATGGCGCGCCCGGCGATTGCAGGGGGCGTTCTTCTGGCCATCATGGAAACCATCGCCGATTTCGGCACGGTCGCCTATTTCGGCGTCCAGACATTTGCCACTGGCATCTACACAAGCTGGTTTTCCATCGGAGACCGGGCCGCCGCCGCGCAGCTTGCTCTGTGTCTGCTGGGTTTTGCGCTGGTCATGGCCGTGGCCGAACGGATGCAGCGCGGTAAGGCGAAATACTATCAGGCAGGGAAAAGCCATGCGTCACTGCCCTCGGCGCAGCTAAAGGGCTGGCAGGCCGTCGCGGGCTTTACGCTCTGCGCCATTCCGGTTCTTCTGGGGTTCCTGCTGCCGGTGTTCATCCTGATTCAGATGGGGCTGGAGTCTGAGCAGAACCTGCTGTCGCGGCGTTATATCGGCTTCATCCAGAACTCGCTGACTTTGGCGGGCACTGCCGCTGTGGTCACGGTTTGCGCCGCAATCTGCGTCGGGTTCTTTCAGCGGCTGCGCCCCGGGCGTTTGTCATCTGGTGCGGGGTACATGGCGCGGTTGGGCTATGCGGTGCCCGGAGGTGTCATTGCGGTGGGCCTGATGGTGCCATTTGCCAGTTTCGACAATGCACTGGATGCGTGGATGCGGGCGACCTTCGATGTTTCGACGGGTTTGCTGGTGACGGGCTCAATCTGGCTGCTGGTCGCCGCTTATATGGTGCGGTTTCTGGCGGCGGCGCTCGGCGCTTATGAAGGTGGGCAAAGCACGGTACACGCCAATATGGACGCGGCTTCGCGTTCCTTGGGGCAAACCCCGCTCGGAACATTGCGCCGGGTTCATCTTCCTATCCTGACGCCGTCCTTGCTGACCGCGCTGCTGATTGTGTTTGTGGACGTGATGAAAGAACTGCCCGCGACCCTGATCATGCGCCCGTTCAACTTTGATACGCTGGCGGTGCAGGCCTATCGGCTGGCCTCGGACGAGCGGCTCGAGGGGGCCGCGGTCCCGTCGCTGGTCATACTGGCGGTGGGGCTGTTACCGGTCATTCTGATCTGCCGACAGGTCGGTCGGCGGCGTTAGTGCGATTCAAAAATATCACACCCGAGTGTCGCCAGACTTGATTCACAAGCGTTTTCCGGCAAGGCTTGGGGTATGAACATGCAGCCTCCCAGCCGGTTCTCTGCAAACTCGGCCCAAATGCCCGTCGCGTTTAACCGGCATGAGATGTCCCATATCCTGTCCGTCTATGGCCGGATGGTCGCCGCCGGAGAATGGCGCGATTACGGTATTTCCAACCTGCGGGACATGGCCGTGTTCTCGATCTTTCGCCGAACTGCGGAACATCCCATCTATCGGGTCGAAAAACATCCCCGGCTTCGGCAGAAACAAGGGATGTATTCAGTCGTGGGCATGGATGGCCGCATCCTGAAACGCGGCCACGACCTGCGCACGGTGCTGCGTGTGCTCGAGCGTAAGCTGATCCGCTCGGTTGACCTTGGTTAGAGCCGTTTATGGGCCGTCACCGGCCCGTCACCCTGTTCCATAATCCGCGCAATCGCATGTTCCAAAGGCTCAAACGTCACGTCCATGTGGAAGGCGTTGGCGTGCAGCAACATATCCTCGGCATAGACCCATGCCACATGCCCCTTCCAGAACAGCAGATCGCCGCGCTGAGGGGGGGTGCCTTGGGGCACCAGATGACCAATTTCGCGTTCCTGATCGCCGCTGTCGCCCGGGCAGGGTTGTCCGCAGGCCAGCAACCCGGCTTGCACAAGACCTGAGCAATCCAACCCGAACCGGCTGTTTCCGCCCCAAAGATAGGGCGTGCCCAGAAAAAGTTCGGCCACTGCAACAGGATCGGTCAGCGTGACGCCGACATGTTTGGCGTGAACGGATGGGATGAATCCAAGCTCGGTCTCCAGAAACCCATTCACCTCGGACGTGGCCGCAATTCTGCTGCCAAAACTCAAAGAGGTCCGGTCGCGGCTTTTCATGTCTGGCCGTGCATATGCGTGGGTGGCTGGTGCGGTGATCCAATGCGTTGCACTCAGGTCCGGGCCAAGCTGTTCCGACCGGACCCAGCCCGCATAGCCGTCTTTTTTGGCAGTGACCCGGCTCCAGCCATCTGCCTGATCCGAGCTTTCGACCGCGTCACCAAAAAGCAACTGCCGATCGCGCGGGCCATCGGGTTCGCGCGACAGGTCTGTGACCGGCTGGATGATGCGTTGGCGCGTCACAGGCCCAGTATCTCGGGCAACGCGGTCAACAAGGCGCGCGGCCCCTGGCCAAACCCGCCTTTACTGCGGCCGGGCTCACTGCTGCGCTGCCATGAGAAGATGTCGAAATGCATATAGCGGCTTTCCCCAACGAAGCGCCGGAGGAACAGCGCGGCGGTGATGGAACCGCCAAACCCGCCCGCGGGGGCGTTGTCCAGATCGGCGATACCCGGTTCGATCAACCCCTCATATGGGTCGTGGAATGGCATGCGCCAAACCGGATCAGCGGCCTTGCGCGCGGCGCGGGTCAACGCCTCTGCCGCGTCGTCGCTGTCGGTGAAATAGGGCGCAAGATCGGTTCCAACCGCCACGCGCGCAGCCCCGGTCAGCGTCGCCATCGAGATCACGAGGTCCGGTTTTCCTTCGTCCGCCAACGCCAGCGCGTCTGCCAGCACCAGCCGCCCTTCGGCATCGGTATTGTTGATCTCGACCGTCAGGCCCTTGCGCGAAGTCAGGATGTCGCCGGGCCGGAAGGCGTTTCCGGCCACCGAATTCTCGACCGCCGGGATCAGAACGCGCAGTTGCAGCGGCAGCTTCAGCGCCATGATCATCCGGGCCAGACCCAGAACATTGGCGGCACCGCCCATGTCTTTTTTCATCAACCCCATCGACGCGCCGGGTTTCAGGTTCAGCCCGCCCGTGTCAAAGCACACACCTTTACCGACCAAGGTCAGCTTTGGCCCCGCCGTGCCCCAGTTCATCTCGATCAGGCGCGGCTTTTGTGCTGCGGCGCGGCCAACCGTGTGGATCATCGGAAAGTTCTGATCCAGCAGCGCATCGCCCGCGATCACCGAACAGGACGCGCCGAATTCCTGCGCGAGGTCCTCGGTGGCGGCCTGCAACTGCTCCGGCCCCATGTCCGAAGCGGGTGTGTTGACCAGATCCCGGATCAGGGCCTCGGCCTTTGCCAGAACCTCGAGGCGCGCGGCATCAATGCCGTCGGGGGCAACCAGCCGGGCTTTGGCCGGTGACTGACTGGCGTAGCGGTCAAACGCGTACCCGGTCAGCAGCCAGCCAAGGCATTCGGTTTCCAGCACGTCCCCGGGAACACATGATGCGATGTGATAGGTGCCTTCCGGCAAAGCCACCGCTGCGGCCGCCAGTGGAAAACGCTTGCGGGCGCGGCCCGCCGGTTTGCCATACCCCGCCAGCGCGCAAAGCGGAGCCTCGTCGGTTCCGGGAACCAACAAGGTTTGACCCATCGCCCCTGTAAACCCGTTATTCGTGACCCAGTTCTGCACCGCGTCAGGCTGATCTTTCACCCAATCCTCCAGATCGGGTTGGGCGATCACGTGCAGCGGGACAGAATGGTCAGAGGGTGAGGCAAAGGTCAGGGTCATGGGTCACTCGGCTGGTTCGATTTGCGCCCAGCCTAGCCGCCCACACTCCATCCGCAAGCCCCTGTCAGACCGAAAGGTCCTGCTGGTCCCAGATAACGGTCAGGGATTTCTCGCCTACGCGAATGAGGCGCGACAGGGTGGCACCGGTGGCGACCGCATCGCCGGCATCCACATTCCGGGCCACGTCATCTGCAACGCCAGCCAGCGCTGTCATGCCGATCTGGTCCGCGATTGCCACCAAAGACCGGGAACATTTGCGCAGTCCGGTCCAATCGCGCTGCCGCCAGAACCGTTCGCAATTCGACAGGCGCACGGCCAACTCCTCGACCGTGCGACACAGCACGTCCAATGCGTTCTTTTCCCCAAGCTGCCGGTACAACCCGTTCAGGCGGTCCGGGTCCAGTCGGACAGATTCCTTGTGTTCAAGCGTGATAATATTTTCCACCACATATTCCCCAATTCACTATACCCCCACGGTACGATGTGACTTTGACCGGGAAGTTCTTTGCAAAACCTTGCTCTGGTGAAGGATAATTGCTCGAATTTTCCGCGAATTCGGGCTAGAGCAGCCCACAGCGAACAAATCAGGGACACGAACATGGATCATGCCAAGCCTTTGCCGAACTATCTGGTCAAACGGTATCATGGCTGGAAAGCCACCACTTATTCCGAGAATCAGGTCTGGTATCGCCGTCTGGCTACAGAGGGGCAGCGTCCGCGCGCCATGGTGATTTCGTGCTGTGACAGTCGGGTTCATGTCACTTCGATCTTCGGGGCTGATCAGGGCGAGTTCTTCATTCACCGCAATATCGCCAATCTCGTACCGCCTTACGCCCCGGATGGTGATCACCACGGCACGAGCGCGGCAATCGAGTATGCCGTAACCGCACTGAAAGTCGCGCATCTGATCGTGTTGGGCCATTCGCAATGCGGCGGGGTTCAGGGGTGCATTGACATGTGCAAGGGACAGGCCCCGCAGTTGGAAGCAAAAGAAAGCTTTGTCGGCCGCTGGATGGACATCCTGAAACCGAAATACGAGCTGGTTTCGGATGTCGAAGACGGGACGGAGCAGGCGCGCCAGTTTGAACGGCAGGCAGTTGTGGCCTCGTTGGAGAACCTGATGACCTTCCCGTTTGTGTCGTCGGCGGTGCAGGATGGCTCGCTCAGCCTGCATGGGTTGTGGACCGATATCGGCGAAGGCGGGCTGCAATGCTATGATCCGCAAGAGAAGAAATTCGTCGTCGTCTAAACCGTCGGGTTTTCTACACATATGACGGGCGTGGGATCAGTTTTCTGATTCTGCGCCCTTTTTTGATCCAACATCCTTTACCCAGCCTGAAGCGATTCAGGTCGGCTGATCCGCAAACTGTGTTGTCCGCCAACATTGGACATTGGTTCAAACGCAAACCTCGTTGGTTAAATTAAAGGCGTTTGCCCGGTTGAAACGGCCCAGCAGCGCACTTGCCCGATAAGAAGAAGCCGAAAAATTAGCCATTCTGCACTTTTTTTTAACTTTTTCGTTGCCGAAACCGGTTTCGGAACAAAAAATCGCAATCAATGACGGCGAATCTTTCATATCGGTCGCGCGATGCCGCAGACCGCCCCTCGGTCTCTGGGCGCGTCAAGCTGGACGAACTGGCTGCGCATCTGGGCTTGTCGAAAAGCACGGTGTCGCGGGCGTTGAACGGGTACTCGGATATTTCGGCCGTGACCCGCGCCAGGGTGGAAACGGCGGCGCGCAAGCTGGGCTATCGCCCTCTGAGCCATGCGCAGGCCATCCGAACCGGTCAGGTCCGCGCAATTGCGATGGTGTTGAACAGTGACGAACCTGATCGTCATAACCCTTTCCTGCAGGATTTTCTGGCGGGCGCGTGCGAAGCTGCCAGCCACCTTGACTGGACCATGACGATTTCGACCGCGACCTCGGAACGGGACACGCTGACAGTCCTCAGCAGACTGTTCGAAGAGCGCAAGGCGGATGGTTTCATTCTGCCCCGGACCGCAGTCAAGGACGCAAGGATCGGCCTTTTGCGCAGCCTTGAAGTTCCGCATATCCTGTACGGTCGCACCGGGTACGGGCAACCGAACACGTGGGAGGAAACCTCGTGGTTCGACGTTGCGGGCGAAACGGCGATGCGCAATGCAGTTTTGCGGCTGGCCGGGTTTGGCCATACGCGCATCGGCTATGTCGGCAGTGACCTCAAGTTCAATTACAGCCACCTGCGCCGCGACGGATATGCCGAAGGTTTGCACAAGGCGGGATTGCCTCTGGACCCCGAGTTGATCCGCGACGGCGCCAGAACGCGGGATGAGGGCGCAGCGCAGGCCATGGCCTTGATGCAGGTCGAACACCCCCCGACGGCGATTGTCTTTGCCACGGATCTGGCGGCCTTGGGCTTTTATCCGGTCGCGCAGGATCTTGGGCTTGAGATCGGGCGTGACGTGTCCGTCATCGGCTATGACGGCATTCCCGAATCCCGATACGCACGCCCGGCTCTGACCAGTTTTGCGGTGGATTCCCACATGGCCGGACAGCGTTTGGCGACGATGCTGATCCGGCAAATCCGGGGCGACGACCCCGCAGGTTTACGCGAACTGACCGAAGCCACCCTGGTCGAGGGTGGATCGGACGGACCGCCAACACGAACGCCACAGGAACTGGCGCACATAATACAGACTGACAATAATCATAACCGGGGAGACCGATCATGAAACTTACACCCAAGATGTCCCGACTGATGCTGGGCACATCGCTGGCAGTGATGCTTGGCGCGCTGTCGGCGCAGGCGGATACGATCCGCTTCTGGACCACCGAGGAACAGCCGGAACGTCTGGCCAAGCAGCAGGAGATGGCCGACCAGTTCAAAGCTGAAACCGGAACGACGGTCGAAGTGATCCCTGTCACCGAAAGCGATCTGGGTACGCGTGCAACCGCAGCCTTTGCTGCCGGTGATCTGCCGGACGTTGTCTATCACACGCTGCAATACGCTCTGCCTTGGGCCGAGGCGGGTATTCTGGATACCGAAGCTGCAACAGAGGTGATCGAGGAACTGGGTGCGGACACATTCGCCCCCGGCGCGCTGGCAATGGCGGCGTTCAACGGTGAAACGGCCTCGGTCCCGGTTGATGGCTGGACCCAGATGGTCGTCTACCGCAAGGACCTGTTCGACGAGGCCGGTCTGGAAGCCCCAAGTTCCTATGCCAATGTTCTGGCTGCGCTGGATAAGTTGCATAACCCGCCGGAAATGTACGGCTTTGTCTCGGCCACGAAGGTTGACGAGAACTTCATGAGCCAGGTGTTGGAGCATGTCTTCCTTGCCAACGGCGTTTCGCCCGTTGGCCCGGATGGGTTCCAGCCTCTGGACGAAGCCAAGACCACCGAGGTTCTGGATTTCTACAAGGCGATTTCCAAAGCCTCGCCTCCGGGTGAGCTCTATTGGAAGCAATCGCGCGAGCTGTATTTCGATGGCAAGGCCGCGATGATCATCTGGTCACCCTTCATTCTGGACGAATTGGCCGGTCTGCGCGACAGCGCACCGCCCACCATCACGGATGACCCAACCTCGCGCGATCTGGCGTCGAAAACGGGAATTGTGACCAACTTCTCAGGCCCGTCCAACCCGGATGGCGCGGCTTGGGGGGACGTGCGGTATTTCGGGATCACCAACGATGCCGATACCGATGCGGCGATGGAGTTTGTGAAATTCGCCATGGATGACGGCTATACCCAGACGCTGGCCATCGCGCCCGAGGGCAAGTTCCCGGTGCGTCGCGGCACTGCGGACAACCCGACGGCCTTTGCCGAAGCCTGGGCGGAACTGCCCGTAGGCGTTGATCGTAAAGCCCCATTGGGTGAGTTGTACGATCAGGCGATGATCGACGAGATCGTCGGCGGTCTGGACGTGGCACAGCGTTGGGGTGTGGCCGAAGGGCAGCTTTCGCTGGCGTCCAAGATGATCAACTCTCAGGCCATCAACCGGATCGTGCGTCAATATATCGACGATGAGATCGACGCCGCCGCTGCCGTGGCTGCGATGAACGAAGAACTTGCCAAGGTTCAGTAGACCCCTGCTTGACCGGCATCTGCAGCGGCGTGCGCGCCGCTGCACCTAACCCTCTGAGGTCCACCCATGTCTTCGGCCACCCCACCGACCGGAACCGGGGCGCTTGCCAAACGCGAGGCGCGTCTGGCCTGGGCGCTGCTTTCTCCGACCGTGATCAGTGTATCGCTTGTGGTGATCCTGCCCTTGCTGGCGATCTTCTGGATCAGTTTCAAGCCGTTCACCCTGTCTGACCTGCGCCCGCCTGCGCCCGTTGTGCGTGAAAGCCTGCGCGGATCAGGCGAGGATCTGCGGATCGAATACCGCGTACGCAACTCAAGTCAGGAGATCGCCATTGAAGGCGTGACCGTGACAGATGTGCTGCCTGATGGCGTAACGGCGGGCGAAATCTCGGCCCCCTGTGTGCTGGACGGACGGGACCTGTTCTGTGACTTCGGCGCGTTGGAAGGTGGTCAGCGCGAACGCATCCGTATTCCCGTTACCGTGGACGGAGACCCTGACGCCTTTGAAGAGGCGATCGAAGGGTCCGAACCCGGCGTCACCGGCAGCGGCCCAAGCGTTCTGACCAATTTCGAGTTCAGCTTTGAAAACTTCGCCCGTGTTTTTGACGGGGATGAGTTCTGGGGCGTTCTGTGGGTCACGCTGTTCTACACGGTTTTCGGCACCATCGGAGCCTTGGTGATGGGCCTGTTCGCGGCTCTGTTGCTAAACAAAAGTTTCAAAGGACAAGGGATCATCCGGGGGCTTTACCTGTTTCCCTACGTGGCCCCGGTGATCGCCGTGGCCTTTACGTGGGTTACGTTGTTTGACCCGTTCTCAGGCTCGGCCAATGCGCTGTTGGTGCAGATGGGGCTGAGCAGCGAGCCGATCAATTTCTTCGGCGAGCGCCCTCTGGCGCTGATCATGGTCACGGTGTTCGAGATCTGGCGTTATTTCCCGCTGTCCTTCCTGTTCATTTTGGCGCGGATGCAATCCATCGACTCCAGCATGTATGAAGCGGCGGATATGGACGGGGCGTCGCCCTTCCAGAAATTCTGGCTGCTGAGCATCCCGCAACTGTTGGGCATCCTGTCGGTGCTGTTCCTGCTGCGTTTTATCTGGACGTTCAACAAGTTCGACGACATCTTCCTGCTGACTGGCGGCAATGCGGGCACACGCACCCTGACCGTGAATGTCTATGAGCAAGCCTTTGCGATCTCCAACATCGGAGCAGGCGCGGCTGTGGCCGTGGTAATCCTGATGTGCCTGATTGCCTTCAGCTTTGTCTTCTTCCGCTTTATCAGCCGAGAGGAGGGCCTGTGATGCGCAAAGGGTATATCACGGGCCCGGTTCTGGGCGCGCTCTGGCTGGTGGTGATCGCCACAACGGTTGCCATCACAATGTCCTTCTCGACCGGGGCGGCGTTTCGTCCGCAGGTCTTGCTCTGCCTGATCTGGGGCGCGGTTGTCGGGCTGATCTACGTCCGGTTTCCAGCACATCGCGCACCGGCGCGGTTGGGAGCCTCGGCTTTGTTGGGCTTGTCTGCTCTGACCGGGTTCGGGCCTGTCCTGATCGGTTCGGACACATCTGTGCAGGCCGTGCTGGTCACGGTGTTTGCCATGGCCATTGTCACGCACCTGTCGTTGGCCGCGATCCTGCGGGATACGCCCTTTGGGGACCTCACTCGGCATGAGTTCGAGGATGCGGTGATCCGGTTCTGCACCGGGTTTGGCTATATCTTCTTCACCGCTATCGTCGTCATTCCCTTCTATGTCATGGTGATGACCAGTCTGAAATCGCAACAGGCCCTGTTGCAGAACCCGCTGGATTTCTCGGTCGACCTGTCGCAAGGCTGGGCGCTGTTCCGCAGCTATACCGAGCTGTTCCGCGATTTCAATTTCGGCACCTACCTTTGGACCTCGTTCTATGTGTCGGTCCTGACGGTGTTCATCACCCTGTTGTTCAGCGTTCCCGGAGCCTATGCGGTGGCGCGGTTCCGGTTCAAAGGGCAAAAGGCGTTCTCGCGCTCGATCCTGCTGATTTACATGGTGCCGATGATCGTGCTGGCGTTGCCGATCTACATCGCGTTTTCTCTGACGGGTCTGCGCAACTCGATCCTCGGCATTGTGATGATCTACCCGGTCACAACGATCCCCGTCGCGCTTTATATGTTGCAAGGGTATTTCCGGGGCCTGCCGACCGAGGTGGAGGAGGCCGGTCTGATGGACGGCCTTTCACGTCTGGCGGTAATCTGGAAAATCACCCTGCCGCTCAGCCTGCCCGCGCTGGCGTCGGTGTCGCTTTATGTCTTCATGATCGCCTGGAACGAATTCCTGCTGGCCTTCATGCTGCTGGACGACCCGTCGAAATTCACCCTGACCCGAGGTGTTACGATGCTGAACTCTTCGGAAATTCCACGCCAACACCTGATGGCCGGGGCGGTGATTGCCACCGTTCCGATCATGGCCCTGTTTCTGGGGCTTGAGCGTTTCATGACCAAGGGCCTGACGGCAGGCTCGGTCAAAGGATGACTGACATGAACTACTATACCACGCCGAGTGAATCGGCCCGCAACATCCTGATTGCCAATGACAGGGGCGGCTACACGATCCCGACCAGTGGTCTGTATCCCTACCAATGGAACTGGGACAGCGCGGTTGCCGCACTCGGTTTTGCCGAGTTCGACATCAACCGCGCATGGGTTGAGCTTGAGACGTTGTTCTCGGGTCAGTGGGCGGACGGCATGGTCCCACATATCCTGTTTCACAAACCCGATCCGGGCTATTTTCCGGGGCCGGACGTGTGGGGCGGAACGGGGCCGATCCCGTCTTCGGGGATCATTCAGCCTCCGTTGGCCGCAACGATGGCCCGGCGGTTATTGGACATGGATCCGGTGACAGGCAAAGAACGGATGCGCGCGCTGTTCCCCAAGATGCTGGCTTGGCACCGGTGGATCATGGCGTGGCGGCTGGACGATCACGGCGCGGTCTGCACCACCCACCCGTGGGAGGCCGGGCGCGACAACGCCCCCGACTGGGACAATACGATGGCGGCGATTGATGCCTCGGACGTGGGCGAATACCAGCGTCGCGACACCAGCCATGTCAACAGCGCCGACCGCCCGACGAAATACGACTATGACCGTTATATCAAACTGGTGAATATCGGCCGTGAGGTTGGCTGGGATCAGGCCAAGCTGCTGGAGCTGAACCCGTTCCGCGTGGCCGACCCGACCATGAGCTTCACCACCCTGCGCGCCGCCCGTGATCTGCTGGCCGTAAGCAAAGACCTCGGGCTTGAGGCTGACGGTCTTTGCGCCGATATCGACCGTCTTGAGGCGGGTGCCCGGTCCTTATGGAATGAGGCACTGGGCGCGTTTGACGCACGGGATGCGCATACTGGTGAATGGGCAGAAAGTGTCTCTAACGCGAGCTATTTGTGCTGGTATGCGGGGATTGACTCGGCCCGTATGCTAGAGCGGGTCAAGACGGTACTGACCACCGTGCCGCACCCCATTCCCAGCTATGACCCGCATATGCCCAAATTCGACGAGCGCCGATACTGGCGCGGCCCGACATGGGCATTCATGAATATGCTGACCGGCTTTGGACTGGCCGAAATGGGCCACGGGGTCGAGGCCGAAGCCCTGCGCCTGAAAACCGCGCGCCTGATCGCCGGACATGGCTTTGCCGAGTATTTCGATCCGCTCACCGGTGGGCCCGCAGGTGGCAATTCATTCACGTGGACCGCTGCCGTTTGGCTGCACTGGGCAGGGAGGAACTGATGGGCAGCATCGAACTCAAAAGCGTCGAGAAGTGGTTCGGCGACGTGCAGGTGATCAAGGGCATCGACCTGCAAATTCAGGAAGGTGAGTTTGTCGTCTTTGTCGGCCCCTCGGGATGCGGCAAGTCCACCCTGTTGCGCATGATCGGCGGGCTCGAGGACATCTCGCGCGGGGGGCTTTTGATCAACGGGGCGGATGTGACCGACCACCCGCCCTCGAAACGGGGGCTGACGATGGTGTTTCAGTCCTATGCCCTGTACCCCCATCTGTCGGTGGCCGAGAATATGGGCTTCTCGCTGAAAGTGGCGGGTGTATCCAAGGCCGATATCGCCGAGCGCGTTGGAAAAGCGGCCGAAGTGCTTAAGTTAGAGCCTTATCTTGAACGCCGCCCCAAAGACCTGTCCGGCGGACAGCGTCAGCGCGTGGCCATCGGTCGGTCCATCGTGCGCGACCCGACCGCGTTCCTGTTTGACGAACCCCTGTCCAATCTTGATGCCGCCCTTCGGGTCGAAATGCGCTATGAGATTGCCAAGCTGCATCAAAGCCTGAACCGAACCATGATCTACGTGACACACGATCAGGTCGAGGCGATGACGCTGGCCGATCGAATCGTGGTGCTGGAGTTCGGCAAGATCGCGCAGGTCGGCACCCCGCGCGAACTGTATGAACGCCCAGCCAACCTGTTTGTGGCGCAGTTCATCGGCAGCCCGAAAATGAACGTCCTGCCCTGTACCGTGGCCGGGGGTCAGTTCCGTCTGGAAAACGGCGGCAGCGGTCCATTTGACCGGACGGGTGAGGCAACACGGCTGGGCATCCGCCCCGAACATATCAGCGTGGTCGAGCCGGGCGCAGGCCACAGCGATGGCGTGGTCGAGGTTGTCGAATATCTAGGCGCTGACATGTTCATCATCGTCGACTGCGGCACCGAAGAAAAAGTCACCGTCCGCCTTGGGGGAGATACCGAAATCAAGGCCGGGGCACAGATCGGTCTGCATTTCGCGCCCGAGAAATTGCAGTTCTTTGATGGGGAAGGACAGGCTTTGTGAGCAGATCGGTCCCAAATAGGTGAGTTTGCATCTTTCCGATCCGCACAGAGGCTGTAAGCTGTCTGAAATTTCAGCGATTCATTGATCGAAGTGATTTCAGGTGGTGATTGTGCATACGAAAAACGACCTTCCCGAACGGGAGCCCCACGTCTGGATTTCTACGACTTGGAACGACACGGTTGGCGTAACTCCGATGACGCGGAGGGAATATGAACGGCACTGGCGTGCGGGTCAGCCCAAAGAAATTGGCGAAAAATACAGCGAATTGCTGCAACGCACTTATAACAAAGTTCCGAAGGGCGAGGTGCTGACGGCAGAAGAAATTGGCGATGTCTGGTACTATGGCTCGCAGGACGGCAATCCTGCACCTAGTTTCATGAACGGAGGCGGGCTGCCGGTGCTGTCAGACTCGGCCAAAACGGTTTTGGAACAGTTCGATCTGGGCGAAACCTATTTCCACTTGATCAGATTGCAGGCCCCGGCGGGCCATGCAACCACGGATGAGCCGTATTACATCCTGAATGTGTGCAATAAACGGTCGATGGGGAACTATTTGGCGTTGGGGCCCGAGGGTGATTTGACGGCTCCATTGAACAATAGATACGGGAAAAGGTTCACGCCAAGATCGGGTTGGGAACACAAACTGGTCGTTACCCCCGAAGCACTGGACGGGCCCGACATCCGGATCGACCCGAAAATTCCCGAACTTCTGTTCCTCTCTGAACGTCTCGTTTCAGCTTTGAAAGCTGCCGGAGTCGATGACGGTTGGGGCTTGGTCCGCTGCCCCGTCGGGGTTCTTTAAACACTGTTTGCGCCAAAACGACCTTAGTACGGCTTGTGTTTTTTCAATCCATACTGCACGCTTTGCGTGTATTGAGTTTCAGGGATTCTAGTATGTTCGATCAGCGACAAAGTGATCATATTCGCAAGCTTCAGGCCGACAGAGCTTCGGCTGCACACCACCCTCGTCCGTCTGCGAAACCGGCCCCACAGAACAGGGGTATCACGATGGGGTATCGCATTGTCGTCGCCCTCATCGTGTATCCAATCGCTGTGACGGCGCGGCGGATTGTTGATATGGGGGCGGATGAAAATTTCAGTATCGAACAATTTACTCATTTGCTTCCGCTGATCTACACTGCGCTCGGGTTTGTCATTTTCATGTTTGCCGGAGGCGTGTTTGCTTTGTTCACATTCCGAAAACGCCCCCGGTTCGCTTGGTTCATCGCAATGTGTTTCATCGGGTATTTCCCAGGTGGGGCCTTGATGAAATTTTTTACCTAGCCGGGCACCATTTGGCTGAGGTCATTGGTGAGCAATAAAAAAAGGGCCAACCTATGGTTGACCCTTCGTTTTTCTGGCCGATTTGACCTTAGCCCTTTTTCAGAACCTCACGGCCCAGCAGTTCTGCGATCTGAACCGCGTTCAACGCCGCACCTTTGCGCAGGTTGTCGGACACGCACCACAGGTTGATGCCGTTCTCGATGGTCGAATCCTGACGGATGCGGCTGATGAAGGTGGCAAAGTCACCGGCGCATTCGATGGGCGAGACGTAGCCGCCCGGTTCGCGCTTGTCGATCACCATGATGCCCGGTGCTTCGCGCAGGATGTCGCGGGCTTCATCCTCGTCCAGGAATTCCTCGAACTCGATGTTCACAGCTTCGGAGTGGCCGACGAAGACCGGAACGCGGACGCAGGTCGCGGTGACCTTGATCGACGGATCGACGATCTTTTTGGTCTCGACCACCATCTTCCACTCTTCCTTGGTCGAGCCGTCCTCCATGAAGACGTCGATCTGTGGAATGACGTTGAAGGCGATCTGTTTCTGGAACTTCTTCGGCTCAACCTCGGTGGTGGGGTTGTAGATGGCCTTGGTCTGATCCCAAAGCTCATCCATGCCCTCTTTGCCCGCGCCCGAAACCGACTGATAGGTCGAGACAACAACGCGCTTGATCCTGGCGCGGTCATGCAGCGGCTTCAGCGCGACAACCATCTGCGCGGTCGAGCAGTTGGGGTTGGCGATGATGTTCTTGTTTTTATAGTCGTGGATCGCCTGCGGGTTACATTCCGGCACGATCAGCGGAATATCCGGGTCGTAGCGATAGAGCGAGCTGTTGTCGATCACCACGCAACCCGCCGCAGCCGCCTTGGGCGCATAGATTTTGGTCGCGTCCGAGCCGATGGCGAACAGCGCCATGTCCCAGCCGGTGAAGTCGAAGGTGTCGATGTCCTGGGTGGTCAGTGTCTTGTCGCCAAAGCTTACTTCGGTACCCAGCGAACGACGGCTTGCCAGAACAGCAAGTTCATCGACGGGGAACTGGCGTTCCGCCAGGATGTTCAGCATTTCGCGGCCCACGTTACCCGTGGCGCCGGCGACAACGACGCGATAGCCCATTTCATGTCTCCAAAGTTAAGGACGCGCGTTCATAGCCGCGTTGCAGCAAAGAAAAAAGAGTTTTCCGGGCATATTTCGCCCGATGACACCGATTTGACGCGGCGCATCGCCTCAGTTTTCGGTCAGAAGCCGTTCGTAGAGGGCGACAAGGGTCTTTGCCTCGCCGTTGATATCGAAATTCTGTTCGACATGGGCACGGGCGGCGCGGCCGGATTGGGCGAGGGATTCGCGGTTCTTCAGCATTTGCGCACTGGCGTCCACCATGGCGGGGATGTCGTCCGGTGGGATGATACGGCCCAGCGTAGGGTCGGTGACGATTTCCGAGAACGCTCCGACATCGGTGGCCACGACGGGCACGCCGCAGGCCATCGCTTCCAACGGGGTGAGGCCGAACCCTTCCCACCGCTGGGGGGCGATGAAGAGGTCCAGCACCTGATACCATTCGGCAATCTGGTCAACGGTGATTTCGGGCATGAACAGGATGCGGTCGGACAGACCGGCAGCGGCAACCTTGTCATTCAGCTCGGCCAGAAAAGCGGTGTGCTTCTCGGTCGCGCGGCCCATTACGATGCCGTGGACGTCATCGACCCGGTCACACAGGCCGATCATCGCATCGACAAAAGCGTCAGTGCCTTTCTGATGACGGATGCGGCCATAGCAGCCCAGCAGCAGACCATCCGGCAGACCCAAGCGAGTACGAACCGCCGCCTTATCCTCGGGCGGGGTGAAATCCTGCAGGTTGATGCCGTGCATAATGACCTGCGCGTCCCGGTCCAGATATCCGGCAGTCTTGCGCGACGTGGCGACCACGGCGTCCATCTTGCCGATCAGCCACTTGGTATAGCCGGTATGGGCGCGTTGCGAGGCGCTGGTGAATAGCAGCTTCAACCGCAGGCGCAGGATGTTGCGCAGGAACAGGCCCAAAAGCATCTCGGTGTTGCGGCGCGCGTGCCAGACACGCAGGGTTTTGCGGGGCAGAAAGGGCAGGCGGCCCAGCGGGATGTGCGGGATATCGGCGGGCAGACCCGGACCGGTGGCGGCAATGTCGATCCATTGCCCTTGTAGGGGCACCAGTCGCGCAATTGTGGCAGTCACGCCCGACAGCCTGCGTTTGAGATTGGGGGCAATGACGCGCGGGTCTGTCAAAGGGGTTCTCCCGAAGAGTCTCAGTCCAGGCTATCGCGGCTGAACAGGTAAATCACGCAGCCAAGCGCGACGGCTATGGCGAAAAATCCGAATATTGCTGTGTAAGGTGCGCTTGCGCCCATGTCCACCGTCGCCGCGTGGATCCGCCCCGAGGCGAACTGTGCCAGCCCAACGCCCCCGATGCCGAAAAGATTGAGCAACGCAACACCGCGCCCCACAAGATGCGGCGCGATAAACGCGCGCCCATGCGCCATGATGACCGGGAAGGCCGCGCCAAGAAAGCCGATCAGGGCCAGCAAAGCCACGGATAGCCAGACGGATGCTTCAATCCAGAAACACATCGCCGTCAGCGCCAGGCTGCTGAGGACATTGCCGCCGAAAATAACCCATTTCCGAGTGCCCAACACGCGATCCAATGGTCCATAGACAAAGATACCCGCGATCATCGCGGCCCCCATGAACAACGTCGCCTGACCGATCTGCGACGTGGTCAGCCCAAACACCTCTCGCAGGTACGGGCCCGCCCACAGACCGCGCAGCGCAGCCGAAGGCGCATAGGCCACCAGCATCAAGGGTAAGATGGTCCATAGCGCCGGTTCCCTGAGCAGGTCAAGCACAGACCCTTTCTGCTCGGTTTCGATCCGCTGAGGATCACGCACCGTTGAAAGAATACCCAGCGCCACAACTGCCGAAACCGCGGCCAGCGTCCAAAGTGTATTGCGCCACCCCATCAATTCCACGGCAAGCGCTGTCGGGTATGAGGCCACCAGATTTCCGACCGACCCGACCCCCATCATCAAGGCCGCAAGGGTCGCGAACTTGGCAGGCGGAAACTCGCGCGCGAATATGTAGTAAGAGGCCATCAGAACCGGGGAACATCCAACGCCGATCAGCCCCATCGCAAGGGTAATGTGAAACGGCGTGGTGGCCACGGCAAACAGGCCCGCGCCACCTGCACCGCCGACCAGCAGCAGGACCGCCGCTGTCAGGCGGGGGCCGACCCGATCCAATGCCCAGCCCACGGGCAATTGCATGGCCGCAAAGACCAGAAACCAAAGGCCTGACGCAAAGGCCAGATCCTCGGGCGTCGCACCGATGTCGCGCCCAAGATCGACGGTGAGAACGGCCAGGAAAGCACGAAAAAACTGGCTGAGCACATAGCCCAGACACAACACCACCAGACCTGCTTTCATCTAACGCCCCTCTTCCCCATCGGCTGACCGGACCTGATTGGCACGACAAACAGGTTCACACAAGCGCGTGTGTCGTGACGATTTCGTGGGAAAGTGGCGGAGATCGCGCTACACTGAGGGATAATTTCCGATCGAGGCGATTATGAAAGACGCTCAGGCCGCGTTCTATGACAGTCTTCCTTTGCTGCGCGATTTTGCCCGGCTTGCTGATCCCGTGCAGTTTTCAGCCCTTCCTGACGATTGGGTCGTCGGGGTTGCCGATATTGTCGACTCGACTACAGAAATTGCCAAAGGTCGCTACAAGACGGTAAATATGGTCGACGCTGCCGTTATCTCTGCCATGATCAACGCCATGAAGGGCAACGACTTCCCTTACGTGTTTGGTGGAGACGGCGCAGGGTTTGCCGTCCCCGCAAGCGCCGCTGAAGACGCCCGATCCACACTGGCTGCCTTGCGGCGCTGGGCGGAAGAAGAGTTCGCAATATCCTTGCGTGCAGCGTTGATGCCCGTTGCCGAAATCCGAGCGGCGGGCCGGGACTTGCGCGTCGCCCGCTATGCCCCGTCTGACGGCGTGGACTATGCGATGTTCTCGGGTGGCGGGTTGGCCTGGGCCGAGGCGCAGATGAAAGCGGGCGCGTTCGCTGTGCCGATTGCGGAGCCCGGTGCCCAGCCGGACCTGACGGGCCTGTCCTGTCGCTGGTCGAATATCAAGGCGGTTCATGGTCAGATCGTGTCACTGGTGATCGAGCCGACCTCACACGCGACCGAGAGCGATTTTGCAGATCTGGCGCAGTCCGTTCTGGCCGCGTCAGAAGGGTTGGAGCGGGCGGGTCATCCTGTGCCAGTGAACGGCCCGCCAATGCACTGGCCGCCGCCGGGTCTGGACATCGACGCGCATGTGTCCCGGCGGGGCCGCAATGTTACCCTTCAGAAACTGGGGTTGCTGGTGCAGAACCTGCTGATCTACCTGTTGTTCAAGATCGGTCGGCCCATGGGAAACTTCCAGCCCGAGCACTATCAGCAGATGGTCAGTCGTAACGCGGATTACCGGAAGTTCGACGACGGGTTGAAGATGACGCTGGATTGCGACGCGGCGACGCTGTCGCAAATCCGGATAATGCTTGAACAGGCCCGTGGACAGGGAAAGATCCGCTATGGCCTGCACGCACAGGACGAGGCGATGATGACCTGTTTTGTTCCGGCGGCCACGCGCGACGATCACGTTCATTTTGTGGATGGCGCATCCGGAGGATATGCTCAGGCAGCCGCCGCCATGCAGGGCTGAGGCGTTATTTCCCTTTCCACTGCGCAGCCAGTGCGCGGGCAGCCCGGGCCAGCAACATGACATCAATGCCGACCGCCAGAAACTGGGCGCCCATATCCAGATAGGCTTGATTGGCCTCATCCGTCGTTCCCAGAATACCCGGGGCTTTGCCCGCGGCCCTGATCCGTGTCATGGCATCTGCAATCACGGCACGCACTTCGGGTGCGGTACTGTCGCCCTGATATCCCATATCCGTAGACAGATCCGCAGGTCCGATAAAGACACCGTCGACGCCCTCTATCTTCAGAATGTCGTCCAGAGCCTCGATCCCGGCGCGGTTTTCGACCTGCACCAACAGGCATATCTGGGCGTCTGCGGTGTGAATATAGTCGGTGGCCGTTCCGTACATCGTCGCCCGTGACGCCATGGCCCCAACGCCCCGCACGCCCTGAGGCGGGTAGCGGCAGGCGCGCACCAGTTCCTGCGCCTGTTGCGCGGTCTCAACCATGGGAACAAGAATGGTCTGTGCCCCTGCGTCCAGAACCATCTTGATCAATGCAGTGTCGCCTACGGGCACCCGGACAACGGGATGGGTCGGACTGGACGACAGCGCCATCAGTTGATCGCGAACGGATCGAATGTCGTTTGGCGCGTGCTCTCCATCAATCACCAGCCAGTCGAACCCGGCCGTGCCCATGATCTCGGCCGTGACAGCCTCGGCAAAGCTGCTCCAGCAGCCGATCAACCTGTCACCGTTTTGCAAAGCCTGTTTGAAGCTGTTTGTAGGGGCGGGCATGTTGGAACCTCTATGTCTGTGACCGGACAAGCTCGGGGATCGAGTCTTGAAAGCATCATTCCCAGTGGTTCCGAGTTTGACCAGCCCAAAAGTGAAGGACCGACCACCGCCCGAGAAGGTTCGGGCGGTTATTTAAGTTCTGCGCGGGTGATGTCATTCAGTGAGATAAATATCAGGCTCTAAATATAGGTTTTTCGGAAATACACGCACGAGTTGCAGTCTGGAACGAATTCGTCCAAGATTCCTTATGCCCAACGACTTGCCACTTACGTCGCGCTCGTTGCCCATAGCTTTGCTGCGGGCACGCGAACGTGTGATGGGCCCTATTCGAAAGATGCTGACCGATGCTGGCGTGACAGAACAGCAATGGCGTGTCCTGCGCGTTCTGCAAGAGGAAGGCCCACAGGAACCCACGCATATTGCAGAGCGAGCCTGTCTTCTGCTGCCCAGCCTCACGCGGATACTGCAAAAACTGGAGGCCAAGGGTTTGATCCGACGCAGGACTCATCCCGGCGACAAGCGTCGCCAGATTGTCGAGGTGACGGCGCAGGGTGAGCGGATTATTCAGGACAATATCGAAGTGATGAAGCATCTTGCCGAAGAAATCAGACAGCAACTGGGCCCCGAACGTCACGAGGCATTGCTTGACCTGTTGAACGACCTGCACGATCTGTAGCCCTTTTGGGGCTTCTGGTTCTGGGCCGCCAAACCGCGCTGCTTTCTAAAGGCAACTCACCTGCTTGCCCCCACAGGTTTGTCGACTAAGATGCGCTGTCGTTGCCAGACAAAGGGGGCATTATGTCGGACATCCTGTTTTCGCTGCCAGAACCGCTTGGAATTCCGGTCGAGGGGCTGTCGTCCCCTTATCCTTTGGGTCGCATTTTCTGCGTTGGGCGGAACTATGCGGCACACGCCGCCGAGATGGGCCACGAGGTTGATCGCGAAGCGCCGTTTTATTTTACGAAATCTGCCGCCAATGCGGTTTTGTCCGGGGCCACTGTGCCGTTCCCGCCGGGAACAGAAAACTTCCATCACGAGATGGAGCTGGCCGTTGCGATCGGCACCCCCGTTTTTCGCGCGTCCCGCGCCGAGGCCGCAGAAGCCGTGTATGCGTACGGGTGCGCTTTGGACATGACCCGCCGTGACCTGCAGATACGGGAGCGAAATAAACAGCGCCCCTGGGATCTTGGCAAAGACCTTGAGAACGGGGCAGTCTTCGGCCCCCTGACCCGCGCTGCGAACTGGTCGCCGGATGACGACAAGCGTATTGTTCTAAGCGTGAATGGCGAGGTGCATCAGGACGCAACGCTGCACGAATTGATATGGAAGATCGACGAAATCATCAGCCATCTTTCAGGCTATTACCATCTGCGGCCCGGCGATCTGATCATGACAGGCACCCCGGCGGGCGTTGGGCCGGTGCAAGCTGGCGACAGGCTGGAGGGTACGATTGACGGTTTGCAACCGATAAGCTTGACCCTATCGGCGGCGGAATAGACCCTAAACAGGGTCTTTCAGCCAGTTCTCTGCAAACTCGACACGCTCAAGGCCGGCGAACCTGCGAACCCGGTCGAACTCTGATTCCAACCGCCCTGTCCGCGCCGCAGACCAGCGGACGGACCGTTCCGGCCAAACCGCGCTGACCCGCAATGCACCGTCGTCGCGGTGGGCCTTCATGTCGATGCGACCGATCATTCGGTCACCTTCCAACAGCGGAAATACATAATATCCGTAGGTTCGTTTTGGGGCGGGTACGAATACCTCGATCCTGTAGTGAAACCCAAACAGCTTTTCGGCCCGGTTGCGATCGCGAAGCATGGGGTCAAATGGGCTAAGTACACGGACGCGGCCCGGTGGCTTGCTCAATTGGCCTACGTCTTCGAAGTCGGGCCGAGACAGCATCCTGCGCGTCCGACCATCGGCGCAGGTCACGTCAATTTCCTCCAGATCTCCTTTTGTTAGAGCCTGTTTGCACCACTCCCGCGCTTCGGTGGTGCTGACCGTATCCCAAAACGCGGCCAGCTCGCCCGAGGTCGCAAATCCCAACCGGTCCATCGCCGCATTGCACAGCCAGTCAACGGTTTCTTCGGGATCGACCTGCAGCTTTCCGGGGCAAAGGTGGTCGTCGATCACGCGTTCTGTCAGGTCATAGCGTTTCTGAAATCCCTGCCGCCCAATCACGGTCAAGGCCCCGGACCGCCAAAGGAACTCCAGTGCAGTCTTGGACGGGTGCCAGTCCCACCAGCCGCCCGATCCTTTCTTTTCGTCTTTGCCGACATCTGACGAAGACACTGGCCCGTGGTCACGGATATGCTGCAAGACGGTCTCAAACCGCTGCTCGAACCCATCCCGACGCCAGTTCTTCCACCGGGATTTCAACAAATCCGCATCACGTTGAAACCTGAGATGCCAATGCCGGTAATACTCCATGGGGATTACGGCTGCGTCATGAGTCCAGTGTTCGAACAGCGCCCGGTCTTTTTCATAGAGGTGTTTGAGATTTTTCGGGCGATAGCTGGGTCTGCGGGAAAACAGGATCATGTCGTGGGCGCGGGCCACGGTGTTGATGCTGTCCAGCTGCACAAAGCCCAACCTCTGGATCAGGTCCAGAAGGTCTGCTCCCTTGGCGCTGCCTGTCGGCGGTTCAAGAAGCGCGTGCCGATCCATGAACACGGCCCGCGCAGTTCGATTGTCCAGTTGACGAAGCGCCATCAGGTCAGCGTCGTTTCAACGTATCGCCATAGCTGATCTTGGGGGTCAGGGTCACACGGGTGTCGACCTCTGCATCGGGGTCGGCAAGCTGCGCGGCGATGATTTCGGCCGCTTTGCGCCCGATCTCGAGCCGGCAGGCGTCCATCGTGGCCAGCTTGCGTGGCAGACCCTGCAAAAGCTCGACATTATTGAAACCAGCCAGACCGATCTGGCCGGGTACATCAATGCCTTGGTCCAACAGGTAAAGCAGGCCACCCGCGCCGATCATGTCGTTGGAATAATACAGAAAATCCAGTTCGGGTGAGCGTTCCAGCATGGCCTGCGTCATCTCGCGCCCCTTGGCCAGGGCCGACCCACCAGAGTAGAATTCGCGATCTTCGATTTCGACGCCGTGCTTGCCCAGTACTTCGGTAAAGCCTTCGAACCGTTTGCGTGCCCGGTGATCCAGCGGCATTTTTGTGCCCATGAACCCGATATGTTCATAGCCGGCCTTGAGGATTGCCTGAGCCATCTCGCGCCCGGCCCGACGGTGCGAAATCCCTACCATGGCGTCGACCGGTTTACCGTCGGTGTCCATGATCTCGACCACCGGGATCCCGGCCGAATCCAGCATGGCGCGGGCCGCGTCCGTATGTTCCAGCCCGGCGATGATCACACCTGAGGGCCGCCACGAAAGCATCTCGTAGAGAACTTTCTCTTCTTTTTCCGGCAGGTAATCTGTGACGCCGACTACGGGTTGCAACTCGGTATCTTCCAAGACCTGATTGATTCCAGTCAGTACTTCCGGGAAAACCATGTTGGAGAGCGACGGAATAATGACCGCGACCAGATTGACCCGGCTTGACGCCAATGCCCCCGCGATTTTGTTCGGCACATAGCCCAATTCCTTGGCCGCAGCCAGAACCCGTGTCCGGGTGGCGTCGGATACATCCCCCCGGTTTCGCAGAACCCGGCTGACCGTCATCTCGGATACGCCGGACGCCTCAGAGACATCACGAAGGGTAAGCGGGCGTTTAGTATCTGTCGTCACTGGGGTACCTGCGTTGTTGTTTTGTGGAATGGTAGCGTGAACAGAGCGCATTTTACAACTGTTGCGCAAAGGTCATGACAACCAGAAAAAACACAGGTAGAGAGAGCCTTGCGCGGCCCCGTGGCTCAACTGGATAGAGCAGCCCCCTCCTAAGGGGCAGGTTGCAGGTTCGAATCCTGCCGGGGTCGCCAGGGTGGTCAGAAAGCCTTGTTTTGGCAATGTGTTATGCCAATTTCACAAGTCGCACAGGCGAGGTCTTAGATTCTTTGATCCATGGATTGCGACGGGACCTGTTCGGTGCTGTGCCACCGTACCACTTTCGCTGGAATGCCCGCGACGGTGCAATTTGGCAGAACGTCCTTTAGTACGACACTTCCCGCCGCAACCTTGCTCATGGCACCGATCTGGACGTTTCCCAGGATTTTGGCGCCTGCTCCGATCATCACGCCTTTTGCGATTTTCGGGTGGCGATCACCGGTTTCGTTTCCGGTGCCGCCAAGGGTGACGTTCTGCATGATCGACACGTCGTCAAGGATCACTGCGGTTTCGCCGATCACGACGCCAGAGCCGTGATCTATCAGGACACCTCGTCCAATCTGGGCCGCCGGGTGAATATCCGGACCAAAAACAAGTGAAACCCGGTTCGCCAGCCAAGACGCAACCTGCGGTCGACCGTCATTCCAAAGCTGGTGTGCTATCCGATGGGCCTGAAGCGCTTGAAACCCTTTGTAATTAAGAAGCGCGTGCAGGAAGCTGGTGCAGGACGGGTCTCGGGCGCGCACAGCCTCCAGATCGGCGACGGTGGCATTTGGGATTGCGGGGTTTGCCAGCAGCAATTCCGTGAACATGTCCGACAGGATATAGTCCTCGAACCCTGCGGTCTGCAGAACGGAGGCCAGTTGATTTGCCACCAGCCTTTCAAGGGACCGTGCGTCCACGAGATGAGCAAGCAGCGCGCGCATGAACGGGTCCTCTGCCATCGACTGTTCAATCTCGGTCAAAAGAACCTCGGACATCGCCTGCCGTGAATGCCGGTTTGCGATTTCCAGTTTCATGACTTGTCTCCTGTTTTGCGCAGGGTCCAGACGCTGCTGACATCTTGGTTTCAGAACGTCTCGACATGGGGGCGCAGTTCGATTTCATAAGTCCAGGCGCTGTTATGCTGACGAGACAGTTCAAGATAGCTGCGCGCGATCTCATCGGGGTGAAGGGTGGTGTCGGGGGCGTCGTAGGGGGCACCGCGGTCGGGTTGATAGATCACCCCGTCGATGACGACATGAGCCACGTGGATTTTTTTTGGGGCCAGCTCTCGCGAAAGGCTTTGGCACAATCCACGCAGCGCGAATTTACCCATTGCGAACGGAGCTGATTGCGCAAATCCTTTCAACCCAGCCGATGCACCTGTGAACAGCATTGTGCCGGTTCCGCGCGGGATCATTCGCCGCGCGGCCTCTTGCGCAACGACCAGCGCGCCCCACCCGTTGACCGACAGCGTCGCGCGCACAGCGTCCAGATCCAGATCAGCGATGGGGCCGCGGGTATAAGCACCGGCGTTGTAGACAACCAGTTCGGGCGATCCGACCTCGGCGTCGACACGGCTGAACATGTTCCGCACACTGTCTGCGTCGGACGCGTCACAGACAAAGTGTTTTGCGCCGATCTTTGACCAGAGTGGGGCGGCCTGTCTGGACGCCACCGCCACATCATAGCCGGATTGCGCAAAGGTGCGGGTGAATGATGCGCCGAGCCCTGGCCCGGCGCCCACAATCAGAGCAACCTTACTCATGGAATTGTTCCCACGAGACAGGTGAGGTTGCCGCCATTTTAGCCACCTCGACAGGTGCGCTCAGCCATTCCTCGTATTGTTGGAGTACCCGCTTCGTATACGCCTTGGCATAGTGCTCGGTCAGAGCGTTCTCGTCTTCAAAACACTCAAACAGGTTGAGCGTGTTGGCCTCGGTCTTGCTTTCAAAGGCCGAAAAGATATGGCAACCGGGTTCCTGCAGGGTCGGTGGAACAATCTCGTTCAGCGCGTCCCTGGCCATCTCGAAATATTCCGGCTTCGTCCGGATCGTGGCGAACAGGAACAGCTTTTTCTTGGTTCCGGTCATTCAGACCTCTCCCATATAGACGGGTTTGAGGCCCTTCACGAGTTCGGCCTGAATTGGTGCGACAGCATCATTGTAGGCGGCCACGCCCATGTCGTGACCAACCTGTGTACGGATGGGGCGCGGGGTTTCCATCTCGATCAGGTTGGCGATGCGATCGGCCACGTTATTGGCGTCTGTGCTGGCATCGCCTTCGTCAAACATCCCGCGGAACATGCCAAGCAGCCGGTCCCGGCCCTTTGCCAGATCGCCATATTCGCTGAGTCTGGCGGTGTCGCTGGGGGCAGGTGCGGTCACAACCAGATCGGTCCCGTGACCACTTGGCTCGATCAGGATCGATTCAATGCCAAAGGGTTCAAGCTCATAGTGCAGCGCCTCGCAATACGCCTCCATCGCCCATTTGCTGGAACAGTAAAGACCGAAGAACGGCATGCCGAACCGCCCGGCAACCGAGCTGAGGCTTATGATTAGACCCTGATTTCTGGGGCGCATGTATTTCAGAACCGCGCGGTTCATACGCATGATGCCATAAAGGTTCACATCGAACAGATCCTTGGCCTGATCCAACGAGAAGGCTTCGGTCAGTCCAACTGGCATGACCCCCGCGTTGTTCACCAGAACGTCAATCGGATGCGTCATTTCTATTCTTTGAACGACGTCTTCGCAGCCGGCTTCGTCTGTCACGTCCAACTCGACAGGTTCAATGCTGCCTGCGACGTCATGGGAAAACTGGGCCAAGGCGTCGGCAGCCAATTTGTTGCGCCCGGTCACGTCGCGCATCGCGGCGTAAACCCTGTGCCCCTGCGATGCCACCATCTTGGCGGTGCGCAGGCCGATTCCGCGGCTGGCGCCTGTGATCAATACAGTCTTGGAAGTCGTCATGATTTCGTATCCTCTGTTTTGAAAATTGTGCGCATGAAAAGAGACAGCGGTTTGTCGGTGCCGCTGGCTTTCATTCGGGTCAGTGCCCCGCTCCAAGAACTCAGCAGCCAATCGGCGGCCTCGGTCGGGGACAGGTGTTGTAGTCCGATTTGTGACAAGTCAGCCTGGCGCAGGCATTGGCTCAACTCGTCGATAAGTTCGTTCCAATGGGTATCGAGTTCGGCCTGAAAAACCGGCCGTTCATCGGCCAGTTCGGTCGACAGGTTGCACATCAGACAACCTTGGGCGTATTGGCGGCTTTTCATGTCGTCCCGCGCGCCTTCAAAGAATGCCTGAACACGGGCCAGAGGTGGCAGAGAGGGGTTGTTCAGACAATCCTGCGCGAATTCAACCTGCCGCTTGTGATAGCGGCGGGCGACTTCGATTCCGAACGCCTCTTTCGAGGGGAAGTGGTGGTAGAACGACCCCTTGGGCACTCCGGCTGTGTCAAGGATGTCATTGATCCCGCTTTCAGCGAAGCTTTTGGTTCTTATTGAATGCTCACCGGCGTCGAGAAGTTTTTCGCGGCTTGCAGCAAGGGCTTTAGGGTTCTTAGGGCGGGCCATGAGGGGGTCCTGTTCGTGGCTTTCAGTTTTTATTAGACCAGTCTCTTATAAACTGGAACTCACATGAACTCACGAATTTGTGAGGGGCAGTCTTTGGTTCAGGTTTGGCGCGCGGATTGAGGACCGGCAGGAGAGTTACTTGCGGATAGATTCGCCTGAAGATTACACTTATAATCTAAAATTGAAAGAGATTCGCAATCCTAAACAACCGAAAAAGCAGCGAGACGTAAGACAATGCGCGTAAATAGGGAAACGGCACAAAGAAACCGGGAAAATGTTGTGGACACAGCATCCAAGCTGTTTCGGGAGCAAGGCGTTGACGGGGTTGGCATCGGGCCGTTGATGAAACAGGCCGGGCTGACCAATGGCGCTTTCTATAAACAGTTCGAAAGCAAAGATGCCCTGGTTCTTGAGGCGGCCGACTACGCCTTCAAACAGAACAGGGCCGCCTGGCGCGAGGCGCTGAAGGCAGAGGCCTCTGATCCCCTTGCCGACTTTAAGAAATGGTATTTGTCCCAAGATCACATCCATCACAGGGGCTTGGGGTGCACCTATTCGACACTGGGATCAGAAGCCCCGAGACGCGGTAAGCCGTTTCAGGACCTTTTTGCCGAAGCTGTCGAAAAGTCATTGGGGATTTTGCACGATCACGCCCCGATGGAGCGGTCGGAAGAGGTGAAAACCCTCTGCGGTCTTGTCGGGGCATTGATCCTGTCCCGCGCGGTTGGCGAGAGCGACCTTAGCGCTGAAATAGTCGAAGCGATGACCGACGCACCGGCCAAACCAAAGGGCTGAAATACCGCGCCTCGTGCTGGCAATGCTGCGATCTGATTGACGCAAAACGGACCGGATTTTCATCAACCTCAACAGAGTGTGATCAGCTTTCTCTTGATTAGATTACGATTGTAATCAAAAATGTCGGTAAACTTATTTTGGAGCTACTGACATGCGATTGAAGACAACCGGTCCTGCCCGAAAGATCCCCAGAAACACCGCGTCTCAATCCTCCGTCGATAGCTGTTCCAAACAGCCCTCCGTTTGGGCGATGATTGCGGCCACGCTAGTTCTGCTGACAGGGTTTCAGGCCGGAGCAGACGCGTTAAGCGACTTTGAAAACTCCGTCGGACATCATACCACGTCGCGATCCGGTGCCTCTATCCACTATGCGGTGACCGGGTCGGGTGACCCGGTCTTGTTCGTACATGAATTTCCCGATCACTGGCTCACATGGTGGCGTCAGATGGATGGGTTGTCGTCGGATTACAGCGTCGCTTCGACGGGCTTGCGGGGCTTCAACCTGAGCGATCAGCCAACTGTGCCCGAGGCCTATGCCTTTGAAAACCTTATCGCTGATGTCGAGGCTGTGATCTCGGATATTGACGCGGGCGCCGTTGACGTTGGCCATCTGCCAACGGAATCGGCTCAACTCCAACCCAAATAATCAAAGGGCGATTGCCATGACAAAGAAGAGACTCCTGATCACGGGCGCAACCGGTTTGGCCGGCGGCCATGCCCTTGCACAACTCGATACCGCTGACTTTGAGGTCAGAGCATTGGTTCGCAGACAGGACCAAAGATCCAAAGCTCTGGAAGAAAGAGGTGTCGAAATCAGCGTTGGTGACATCACCAACATGGCGGATATTCAGCGCGCGTTAACAGATGTGGACCGCGCGTATTTTGTTTATCCGATACGACCGGGGCTGGTATCCGCGACCGTTCAGTTTGCCCACTTTGCCCGCGAAGCAGGTGTAAGCTACATCGTCAATATGTCCCAGGTTTCGGCGCGCCCAGACGCGACAAGCCGGGCGGCACGGGCGCATTGGCTGGCGGAGCGCGCTTTGGATTGGTGCGGCGTGCCCGTTACGCATCTGCGCCCCACATTCTTTGCCGATTGGATGACGCGAACGGCGCCCATGCTGGCGCGGGGCGACACTGTTTATCTGCCATTTGACGGTGGACGCCACGCACCGATTTCCGGCCTGGATCAGGGGCGCGTGATTGCCGCGCTGATGAAATCACCACATCAGCATGCCGGACAAACCTATAAACTGACGGGCACAGCCGAGGTGACTCCGGCCGAGATGGTGGAACAGTTGGGTCAACATATCGGTCGCAGCCTGACGTTTCAGCCGGTCCCGGCGGCGGTCTTCTGTGATCCCATTAAACAACAGATCAGTGGTGCTTTTTCCGATCCCGCCGATCCGGGACTGGTCGAACGGCTTGCTGACATAGACTACCTTGCGCAGCATCTGGGAGAAGTCGCCAAAGACTATGCCGCCGGATCGTTCAGCGGGATTGATACGTCGGTCGCGGATATCACCGGAACCCCGGCGCAGACACTGGCGGAATTTTACTCTGACAACGACGCGGTCTTTCGAGCATCAAAACCTGTGGGATCAGCGGCAAATTAGCGTCGCTTTGATGCCAGCTTCCCAAGTCCCGAAATCGCTATTTGTTTGACGCAAATTTATTTGAAAACCTTTTATAAACAACGACTCACAGGTCAGGACATGAAAACGATTCACGTGGAAAAGAACCCGGATGTCGAGCAAGCCGTTCCGACCGAATGGCGGGTGACATTGAAGACGATTGCAGATGCGTTTGTCGAAGGTCGCAAGCCCATGGGCCCGGGGATCGGCGACGTTGATACGCAGACGCTTGAGATATGCCAAAAGTCCATCACCGACTATCCGGACAGTTTTGGTGAGCTGAGCGCAGAAAGCTGGAAGACATCAATCTACCTGTGGATGGATGGCTATTGGCAGGTCCTCGTCGATCTGTCCAATTCAGACGGGGAAACAAGCGACCTTGTGCTGCACGTTCAGGTTTTCCCCGAAGGTGGTGGATATTTGTTCCAGCCGGGCCTTGTCTATGTGCCCTGATTGATTGGGCGAACGTCAGAAACGGCTCTAACTCGGGGCCGAGATCCGTAACTCCGCACCATCCCTGGCTATGATGTCCAGCAATTGTGTCAGGGCCTTCGCAGGCGCGGACCCGAAATCAACCGTCAGACGATGGGCTTCGACAGACACAGAGTGAATGGCATTGGAAAACGCCCCATTCCCCGTTTCATTGTGACCTTCCAGATCGAACCAACGACTGAACCACTCCTGAAATTGAAGCATGTCGATATAGGGGCGTTCGTGTTCGATACGGACGTTATTCCAGTGCAGATCGGAAACCCGCAATGGTGCCTCTTTCCACTGAAAGATCGTGGCGGGGCACTTGAATGGCTGTGTCGAGGAAAATTCTAAAAACTCGCCGCTTTTTCCTGCCGTATAGAAATCAGCGCAGTAATATCCCCCGTAGAGACCGGTTTCATCGCCCACTTGCAGTTTGATTTCCGCAACGCCCGATTGGTGAACGCGCCGCTGGTTGAGCACAAACCGTTCAAACTGAGTTGCATAGTGATTTTGGGCGTTCTCGGCCAATTCAGCAAAGTTCATTCCTAAGTCCTGAAAATTTCGATGAGAGGAGTGGGTGAATTTTCAATGATGCGGAACGCGGGCAACCAGATCGGTGGCTTTTTCCCAACTGATGCCGGACGTCGCATCGCCGTACAAAACATGAAGCGTGGGGCGCAGCTTTATCAAAGGCCGCAGGCCTTTGGGCTGGCCAACAAGTTCGCAATTCAGAACGTGATTCTTGCCATGTCGATCGAACCCTTCATAGCCCGGCATTGTCACGGTGATCTGCCCGCTCGTCGCGACGCCAGAGCGGTCTGTGCCGCGCGTGTCTTCGTATGCCTCAAGCTCGGCTTGGGTTTGGGTGACCCACAACCCCCAACTCAACGGCTCTTTCACCCCTTGGATCGGGATATCGAGCAAGCCTTTGACGAAGAATTTCTTGTCGTCGATGACGCAGACATCCGGGTCAAGCCAGACACGCTCAGGGCGTTCGCTTTCCGGGATATCGAAAACCTCGATCGGCATGTCATAGCCAAAAGACGGCGTGCCCCGTTGGGGCAGGCCGCAGCAAACACAGGTGTATTCAAACACACGTTCCGAAGCGGACATGTTCAGGCTTCCTAAAGATTGGGCGTCATCAGGTACGAAAACAGAAGGGGGCAGGCGGCGGTGCCCGAAAAACGCCGCCGCCCGGTCAGGTTCATTGATTGTCCAGATGGAGGTTACCATACGGATTGTCGATGACCATCAACCACTTACCATCTGGCTGCTTTCGCAAAACGGCAACGGACAAACCGCCTGTTTCGAAGGCATTTCCATCCGGCCCTGTGCCTTTCATTTGCCAGGGGCTGATGTGAAGCCCGACATCCCCGGCGACAACAACCTGATGTCCGCCATAGGAAAAGCTGGGGTTCATCGAGGCAAACTGCGCAAAGCTTTGGCGTACGGCGTCTTCATCGCTGGTCCCAACACCGGGCTCGAACAGAATGACTGCGTCGGGTTCGTAGGTGTTCATGACCGCGTCGATATCGGCTTTTGCAAAGGACGATGTCATGGTTTCGATGACACTCAGGACATTCGTTTCTTCTTTTGTCATGGTTTTACTTTCTTCGGCTGTGGAGGGGGTCAAGAAAACGCCGAGCGTGATGCAGGCGTAAATCAGCGTCGTCAGGATTTTGGGGGTCGTCATGTCGTTTCCTTTCTTGGTGGGGCAGGCATGTGTGGAACGGGTCCAAACTGCGGCGCAGATTGGATAGGCAGGTGTTTCATGGGCTAAGTCTGGTCAGACGGGGTTGGTGCGGTCCGTCAAAATCTGTTTCAGCTTGTCACTAAAATTTCTGGGGTTTCGAAACTCCGGAACCAGCTTCTGGGCGCAAAGCCCGCGCAGGCTTTCTTCGACGCGGGACACTTCGCGCAGAACGTCGTAATAGCCCGGAGTATCTTTGCCCTGGGTCAATGGGGCCGAGGGATCGACCCGCTGCATTTCCAAAGCTTTGGGCAGGCGTCGGGGGCACGCGCATTTCGCCCTGTCCGGCGAGACCACACCGCATCGCCGGGCGGTAAAAGCCTCGACCTTCGCCGAGGCGCGGGACACGCGCTTGCGGTATGTCGCGGCCGGCAGCCCCAGAATTTCAATGGCCTCGGATTGGCTCAGCTCAAGAATTCGGCCCAGCACGTAGGCTATCCGGTGATCCATATCGAGGCACAATAACATTGCCATCGTGCAGGCGACGCGCAGTTCGTTGAACATGACCACATCGGTTGGGTCTGTCGCGTCAGAATCCTGCAGGCCGTCTTCCAGATCGTCGGCATAATCTTCAAAGGTCAGACCGAATTCGCGCGCCCTGATCTTTCTGGCGGTTAGCAGGTGGTTGACGGCGACCCGGTAGACCCACGTTGAAAACCGGCTGTCTCCGCGAAACTGGCTGAGCCGCGTGATAACCAGAACCAGAATGTCCTGAGTTGCGTCTTCTGCTGCCGTGGCATCTGCAAGCATTCGGATCGACAGCTTGTAAATCGTGTCCTGTATTCTGGACACGACCTCGGTCAAAGCTACCTGATCGCCCTGTTGCGCGGATCTGACGACGTCCTGAATGTCTCGCATCCTGTTCACCTTCAATGTGGTCATCTGTTAGTTTAGACGACAGGCACGTTGCATGTGTGACCGGTTTTTTTGAACAGATGTCAGAATTCACGTAGAAGCATGATGAATCCAAGGTTGAAATCCGGGATCACAACAGGTTTCGGATGAAGCATGTGGTCGTGCCCGTGGCCAGCAGACGCCCCTTCGTATCCTCTACGCGCCCCGAGGCTGTTGCGGTCTGTGTTCCCCGGCTTTCGATCTCGGCCCGGCACCTCACCTGACCGGTCGAGGGTAGGATGGGCCGCAGAAACTTCACTTCGGTTCCCAGCGACGCGAAGGTTTCGCCGCGTTTCAGCACCGTCTGGATGGCGCAACCCAGTGCAGAATCCAAAAGGGTCATTGTCCAGCCGCCATGGATCAGCCGCATGGGATTCAGATAGCGCGGATCGGGATTTCCCAGGAAAGTCACATGTCCCTCACCCAGTTCATGAATCCATTGTTGGGTGACTTCGACGATTGGGGGCGCTGGAAAGTCCTGACGAACGATTGCCTGCATCTGTTCCAGCCCGGTCATCTCGGCGGCTTTCTGTGGGTCAGCCAGACCAAAGGTCAGGTCCGGCATGGGAACCATGTTGTATTTGTCGCCTTCCATGTTCATTCCGGCACCTCCACTGCGACCGCTGTTGCCTCTCCGCCCCCGATACACAGGCAGGCCACGCCCCGCTTGAGCCCGCGGGCCTTCAGCGCGTGGATCAGAGTCACCAGAATGCGCGCGCCCGTCGCTCCAATCGGGTGGCCCAAAGCACAGGCCCCGCCGTTGACGTTCAGTTTGTCACGCGCAATCCCGATCTCTTGCGCGGTGGCCATGGCGACCACGGCGAAGGCTTCGTTGATTTCGAACAGGTCGACATCCTCGACCTGCCAGCCAATTTTCTGCAGCAAAGCGCGGATTGCCGGGATGGGTGCCGTCGTGAACCATGCCGGGTCTTGTGAGTGAGTGGTGTGGCCTATGATACGGGCCATGGTCGGCAATCCGCGCGCCTCGGCCTCGCTTGCCCGGGTCAATACCAGGGCAGCCGCTCCGTCAGCATTGGCCGAGGAACTGGCGGCCGTTATTGTGCCTTCTGCACCGAAGGCGGCTTTTAGATCGGGGATTTTGGCCACGTCGATCCGTTCAGGTCGCTCATCTCGGGATACAGTGGTCGTCGTTTTGCGGCCCGTGACAGTGACAGGGATGCATTCGTTATCGAAGGCACCCGTCGAAAGGGCTTGCTGCGCCCGTTTCAGGGTTTCCGCTGCAAACCTGTCTTGCTGGGCGCGGGTAAACCCATAGCTCTGAGCTGTCGCTTCGCCAAAATCGCCCATGGGCCGCCCGTGTTCATAGGCATCCTCCAACCCGTCCATCATCATGTGATCCAGAACCTCGGCGCTGCCAGCCTTGTGGCCTTTGCGCATTTTGGGCAACAGGAACGGTGCGCTGGACATGGTTTCCATCCCCCCGGCCAGCACGATTTTGGCGCTGCCGGCCCGGATCAGATCATGCCCCAACATCACCGCTTTCATGCCAGAGCCGCAGACCTTGTTCACGGTCGTTGCACCGACAGAGTTCGCCAGACCCGCCGATTTCGCAGCCTGCCTTGCCGGGGCCTGCCCTTGTCCTGCGGGCAACACGCACCCCATCAAAACCTCAGAGACGTCAGAGGAACCGATGCCCGCGTCGTCGAGAACGGCGCGCATGGCGGCCGCGCCAAGTTCGGTCGCGGGCGTAGACGAAAACGCGCCCATAAACGCCCCAAGGGGGGTTCGACGGGCGGCTGAGACGATGATGTCGTCAGGTGCATGCGTGGTCACAGGGAATCTCCTTTTTCGATTAAATTACGATCATAATCCAAATTGTCAATTATCGAATCCCCGTCATGCCAAAGCGATGTGAAAACCGTTGGCCGTTGAATGGGATAGGCGCATCTGCCGAAAGCCGGAAACCGTGAATCCCGAAAGGGGCATTCGCCATTGAGAATGCCATGACGCAGGCTGCCCGGTGATACGCCTTCCGAAATTGAAAGGAAGGAGGTCACCATGAAATTCGGATTTGTCGGGTTGGGCCAGATCGGGGCACCTATGGCCGCGAACCTGGCCAAAACATACGACGTGATGGTCTATGACCTGAACCAGACCGCGCTGGAGGCCGCGGAAAAAGCGGGCGCAATGCGGGCCTCTGGTGCCGAGGACTTCGCCGTCGTTGACGTTCTGATTACGTGCCTGCCAAGCGGTGAGATCGTCGAGAAGCTGTTGTTGGACCAAAACAAAGGGGTCGCGCGACATCTCGAACCTGGCGCGGTCGTGGTCGACATGTCGACGATTGAATACGGAACCACCCTGCGCATCGCCAAAGGTCTTGAAGACCTGAAGCTGCGGTTCATGGATGCGCCCGTCTCGGGGATGTGGAAACGCGCCAAAGACGGGACGCTGACCATGATGATTGGTGGGGATCCTGACCAGTTTGCTCGTCTCAAACCCGCCTTATCGACCATGGCGACTACGATTTTGCATACCGGCGCGGTTGGCTCTGGTCAGTTGACGAAACTGATCAACCAACTGCTTTTTGACATCAATGTCGCAGCGCTGGCCGAGATTTTGCCAATGGCCAGCAAGCTTGGCCTTGATCCGGAAAACACCGCCACGGTCGTGAATTCCGGCACAGGACGCAGTTATGCGTCCGAGTATTTTATTCCGCAGATTTTGGGCGGCAAATTCGACACCGGATACCCGCTGCAGGCTGCTTACAAAGACCTGATCAGCGGGGCGGAACTTTCGGCGCGTTACCAGATCCCAGCGCCCGTTCTGGCCGCTGCAACCACCACCTATCAACAGGCCCTTCTGGAAGGGCACGGCGCAAAGGACAAGGGCGCGATGGTGCTCGTGTACGAACGGTTACTGGGCATCGCCTGCCGAAAGGAGGGGCACGATGAGTGAAGGGAAAGGGATTCAGGGCGGCCTGACAAACTATGGCGACACCGATTTTGCCAGCTACCTGCGGCGCTCGTTCGCGCGCTCGATGGGGTTGTCGCGCGACATGCTGGACAAACCGATTGTCGGGATCGCAATGACGCCGTCGGGGTTCAACAACTGCCACCGGTCAATGCCCGATCTTGTCGATGCCGTGTCGCGCGGCGTTCTGGCGGCCGGAGCGTTGCCGAGACCGTTTCCAACCGTTTCGCTGGGCGAAGTTTTTCTGAACCCAACGTCGATGGTTTACCGCAACCTCATGTCAATGGACACCGAGGAAATGGTGCGGGCACAGCCGATGGACGCGGTGGTGCTGATCGGCGGATGCGACAAGACCGTCCCGGCCCAGCTTATGGGCGCAGCCTCGGCGAATATTCCGGCCATCCAGTTGGTCACCGGTCCAATGATGACAGGTCGACACAAGGGCGAGCGATTGGGCGCCTGTACGGATTGCCGCCGGTTCTGGGGGAAATTCAGGGCTGGTGAGGTATCAGCCGAAGAAATCGCCGATATCGAGGGTCGGCTGGCGACCACTGCGGGCACCTGCGCTGTTATGGGAACAGCCAGTACGATGGCCTGTATCGCCGAGACGATCGGAATGTCCCTGCCCGGCACCGCCGCCATCCCAGCGGTTCATGCGGATCGTCTGGTCGCTGCGGAAGAATGCGGAAAGCTTGCGGTCGAACTTATCCAAACCCCGCGTTACCCGCGTGAGATCATTACCGAGAAATCCGTCGAAAACGCATTGCGCGTCCTCATGGCCGTGAGCGGGTCAACCAACGCCATCGTTCACTTGGCGGCCGTCGCCGGAAGGTTGGGTATCAGGATATCGCCCGAGCGCATCAACCAGATATCCGACGAAACTCCGGTTCTTGTAGATCTTAAACCGGTGGGCGAGGGCTATATGGAAGACTTTTACGCCGCTGGCGGTGTCGGGGCTGTGTTACGCGAAATCCGCCATCTGCTGCATCTGGATACCGTTAGTGTGACTGGTCAAACGCTGGCTGACCGTCTTGAGGCCGAGGCTCCGTGGGTGGATCGCAAGGTTATCCGGGCTTTCGACGATCCCGTGTCCGACAAGGGCGGTCTGATCAGCCTTCACGGAAACATCGCCCCGCAGGGTGCGATCTTCAAAAGAGCGGCTGCCACACCAGAGCTTTTTGAAGTGGAAGGCCGCGCCATCGTGTTTGACAGTCTGCAGGATCTGGCGAACCGCGTGGATGACCCAGCGCTTGATATCACCCCAAATGACATCATGGTGCTCAAGAACGCGGGTCCGGTTGCGGCGGGCATGCCCGAGGCGGGGTATCTTCCGATCCCGAAAAAGCTGGCGCGCCAAGGGGTCAAGGATATCGTCCGAATTTCGGATGCGCGTATGTCGGGCACGGCTTTTGGTACGATCATCCTTCACATCGCGCCCGAGGCCGCGGTCGGCGGGCCCTTGGCGGCCGTGCGGAACGGCGACCGTATACGCTTGTCAGTCGCGGAAAAGCGCATCGACCTGTTGGTGGATGACGCTGAAATTGCGCGACGGCTGGAACAGCATCAATCGCCGACCCTGCAAAGCCGGGGGTATCGCGGGTTGTACAGCCGTAGCGTCCTTCAGGCCGATGAAGGCTGCGATTTCGATTTTCTCACACAAGATGGCTGGTCCAGAGAGGGCGCCAAATGAACCTGTTCGCGAAACTCGAAGCCCGCGCCGAGCAAGGTCGCCCCGTGCGCGTCGGAATGATTGGCGCGGGTAAATTCGGCACCATGTTTCTGGCCCAGGCGCTTCGATTGAAGGGGATCCACATTGTCGGTGTCGTGGACCTGCAGCCGGATGTCGCCAAGTCAAATATGAAACTGGTCGGCTGGGACGACGCAGCCTATGCCGCGCCGACACTGGACGAGGCTGCGGCGACAGGCGCAACCTGTGTAAGTGACAACTGGGAGGCTCTGGTAAAGCACCCGGCCATCGAGATCATCATCGAGTGTACCGGAAACCCGATAGCCGCCGTCACGCATTGCCTGAGGGCATTCCAAAACGGCAAGCACGTCATAAACGTCACGGTCGAAGCAGACGCTTTTGTCGGGTCCGGACTGGCTGAGAACGCCCGCGACGCGGGTGTGATCTACAGCATGGCCTATGGCGATCAGCCTGCTCTGGCCAGCGACCTTGTGGATTGGGCGCGCGCCTGCGGGTTTCGCGTTGTCGCGGCAGGCCGGGGCCACAAGTGGATGCCGCATTACCGTCAATCCACCCCTGACACCGTTTGGGATCACTGGGGCCTGACCAGAGAACAGGCCGAGCGTGGCCGCCTGAACCCCAAGATGTTCAACGCTTTTCTGGATGGCTCCAAACCGGCAATCGAAAGCGCGGCAATCGCAAATGTATGCGGGTTGGACGCGCCCGAAGAGGGGCTCGTTTTTCCGTCAGGTGGCATTGATGACATTCCGAACCTTGCGCGACCGCGATCCGAAGGCGGCGTTCTGGATCACAAGGGGATGGTGGAGGTGATCTCATGCCTGACACCTCAGGGACAGCAGATCCCCCATGATATCCGCAAAGGTGTCTGGGTCTGTTTTGAAGGGGATACCGAATACCTGCGGAACTGTTTTGAAGAGTACAGGGTCGTGACCGACGACAGTGGCCGTTACATGTGCAATTACAAGCGGTGGCACTTGATTGGCCTTGAACTGGGCATTTCTGTTGCGTCTGTCGGGCTTCGGCAGGAACCAACCGGCGCGGCCCGGGAATTCCGGGCGGATGTTGTCGCCATCTCCAAACGTGACCTGAAGAAAGGTGAGCTTCTGGATGGAGAGGGCGGCTACACCGTAGCTGGCGGTCTGCGCCCTGCCTCCGTCTCGGTAGCGTCCGGCTATGTGCCGCTGGGGTTGGCGCATAACGTGGCGCTGATCAACGACGTTCCGGCAGGCCAGCCGGTCAGGTGGCGCGATGTGCGGGCAGAAACGGATACAGATGCCTATCGGTTGCGCCGCGACGTCGAGAACAGCCTTGGCAGGGCCCCGGTTGGATAGCGCGGGGTTTTGTTAGGGTACATTCGCGCTTATCAGGAATGGGTCTCGGCCTGGAAAGCCCAACGGGACGTGTTGGATGACAGCCTTGTCGAAACAAGAGAGTACCGGACCGATGCGAAAACGATTTGATCTTGTAACTCTTGAACTCTTCGTCGCTGTCGCAACGTCCAAAAGCATCGCGCAGGCGTCTGCGGCAGAAAACATCGCCGCATCCGCGATCAGCAAGCGGATTTCGGATTTCGAGGCGCAGGTTGGAACACCGCTCTTTTATCGCCAGCAAAAAGGCGTTGAGCTGACCCCGGCCGGAGCCGAGATGTTGCGGCATGCAAAAGACCTGCAACGCCTACTGGATCGCGTCGACAATCACATGAGCGATTACGCGCAAGGCGTGCGGGGCACGGTCCGGATCGCGGCGAACACATCCGCCATCACCCAGTTCCTGCCCGAGGACCTTGCGCTGTTCGTTGCGGATCATCCCGATATGCGGATCGACCTGACCGAACAGACCTCTGATCAGATCGTGACCGCCGTGCGGGATGGTATCGCCGATATCGGTATCTTTTCCGGTATGATCCCGAAACCGGATCTGGATGTATATGTCTATCGGCGCGACACGCTCATGGTTCTGACACCCAAAGGGCACCCGCTGGGGACGGACGGCCCCGTTGCATTCAGTGAATTTGCCACCCATGACCTTGTTGGTTTGCAAAAAGGCAGTTCGCTTCAGGCGTTCATCGAGAAAAAGGCGGTTGAGCAAGAGCTGGAACTGAGAACGCGCGTGGAGGTTTTGAGTTTTGACGGGGTACGGCGCATGGTTGAGGCTGGCCTTGGTATCGCGATCCTGCCGCTCGGCGCTGTCGAACCTTACCTGACGGCTTCGGATTTGCGGATGGCCCCGCTTGCCGAGGATTGGGCGGAACGCAGCTTGAAGGTCGCGGTTCGCGACAAGAACGCCCTGGCGCGACCGATCCGGTCGCTGATGGCCCATCTGACAAGCGAGTTTGCGTCGGCCTAATCCCGCATCTCAGCGCGCGATGGGGCCGCTCTTGGATCGCTACTGGGTGTCTGGCCGGAAGACCATGTAGACAGATGCGAAAACACAGGAGATTGGATCGTGAAAATCGACCGGGTTGATCACTTTGTCCTCACCGTTGCGTCTATTGAGACCACGTGTGAATTCTATTCCCGTGTTCTGGGCATGGACGTGGTGGAGTTCGCCGGGGGGCGCAAGGCATTGTCTTTCGGGGCGCAGAAAATAAACCTCCACCAACGTGGACGGGAATTCGAGCCCAAGGCATTGACGCCCACGCCCGGCAGTGGGGATTTCTGCCTGATCGCGGCTGTTCCGATTGAAGAGGTCGTTGCGCATCTGGAGCGCTGTGGCGTCGAGGTCGAAGAAGGCATCGTCGCGCGCACCGGGGCCACGGGTCCTATCAAATCCGTGTACTTGCGCGACCCGGACCAGAATCTTGTCGAGATATCGGTTTATGAGGGGTAGTGGCGGCGCCGCGCTCTGCCAACCAATTCTCTTAGTCAGGCGCGCCTATACCCAAAGTTTGCCGCGTGTTCGTCAGCACAATGTCAAATGGGTCATGTGACTTGGATATCTTGACCATGATGCTGGCCCCGATCCACAAGTAATACAGGCTGGCTGCCACGGCAGTTGGGGCCTGCGTCACACGAAGGGACCCATCCGACACACCCGTTTCGACGACGGCGGCAAGGCGGGCGATAATACCGTCTGTTCCATCTTTCAGCGCGCGGCGCATCGGTTCGGAAAAATCGGAAACTTCCGCTCCAAGCTTCACTGCCAAACACCGGCTTTCGCAATCCTCAAGACCCTGACTTTCGCGCCAGTTCGAGAAATACAGCATCAGCATTTCCGCCGCTGTAAGCCCTTGCTTCGCAAAGAGCTGATCCAGATTCTCGTGGTAGGCCTCAAAATACTCGTTCAGCAAAACCACGCCAAACGCATCCTTGGATTCGAAGAAATGATAGAACGAGCCTTTCGGAACGCCTGCGGCCTTTAGGATTTCCGCAAGACCAACGGCACTGAAACCCTTTTGGCCGATCAGGGACTGGCCAGCCGATACAATGTTAGTTCGCGTGTTCATCCGCCCCATCTCTTGCCCCGTTCAGGTGTGTTTCCAGAATAGACGTACAGTCTAATATTTCAGCCGTGCGCGGGCAATAGCCTATGTGACAATGAGATATACTTGTACATCACCGCCTAAAATTGACATTCTTTGCTCAGGAAAAATATCTCTAGACGACTGGTCTAGTTTGCCTTAAGTGAGTCGCTCATGGCCCTCTGCACCGCGAATATCTCCGGGACAGATTCCCGATCGCGTTTCAGATGCGACTGCGCGATCCAACTGAATTGAAGCAACTTTGAAAGTCGAACATGAAAATCCTGATGGTACTGACCTCGCATGACAAACTCGGTGAAACCGGATTGAACACCGGTTTCTGGCTCGAGGAACTGGCTGCCCCCTACTACGTCTTCAAGGATGCGGGCGCGGACGTCACTTTAGCATCCCCGCTGGGAGGTCAGCCTCCGCTTGATCCCAAAAGCGCAGAGGAGGGCTTCCAGACCGACGCGACTCGTCGGTTCGAAGCAGATGCCGACGCTGCGGCGCAATTGGCAGATACGGTCAAGCTGGCGGATGTCGCGCACGGCACTTTTGATGCGATATTCTACCCGGGCGGCCATGGTCCGTTGTGGGATCTGGCCGAAGACGCACAGTCGATTGCTTTGATCGAAGCGTTCCACGCGGCTGGAAAGCCGGTTTCGCTTGTGTGCCATGCGCCGGGTGTTCTGAAAAACGCCAAGGACAGTGACGGTAAACCGCTGGTTGCGGGTAAGAAGGTAACAGGGTTCACCAACTCGGAAGAAGCGGCAGTTGAACTGACCGAGATTGTCCCCTTCCTGGTAGAGGACATGCTCAAAACCAACGGGGGTGAATACTCCTCGGGGGATGATTGGGCGCCCTATGTCCTGCAGGACGGTCTGCTGATCTCCGGTCAGAACCCGGCCTCTTCCGAAGGTGCTGCGGAAAAACTGATCGCAGCCCTGAACGCGTAAATAAGTGACGGGGCGGCGATCCGTGGCCCCGTCTTTTCGATCCGAACGATGACATTCAGCGAAATTTGCAAACACGAAATTCAGGAAGCTGCAACACCATGAGCATGACACTTGGCCGGTGCCTTCTGGCCCTCTATTTCCTCGTCCCCGGACTGATGAAATTCGCTGCGTTCGATATGCACATCGCGCTGATGCAGCAGCACAACGTCCCGGTACCGGAGCCGCTGCTGGTAGTGGCCGGAATTGCAAACATTGCCGGTGCGCTATTGCTTTTGTTCAACCGTTTCGTGCGCGCCGCCAGTTTTGGACTTGTTGCCTATATCCTTGTGGTGAACTTCTGCCTGCATGACTTCTGGAATTTTGAGGGTATCCAAGGTCAGCATGAAGTTCAGAATTTTATCAAAAACCTTGGAATTTTGGCTGGAACACTCATCCTTGCCGGAGCCAGCCCGAAAAGGCCGCTTGATCTGACTTTGCTGTCAAAATCAGACAAGGCCTATGCCGCCTGAACCAACAACCAGTATCAAAGGGAGAATAAGATGCCACAATCAACAGACACCAATCGCCGGATCGTTCTGAACGAACGTCCCATAGGCTTGCCTGACGAAAGCACGTTGCGGATGGAAACGACGGACGTGCCGACTCCGGGTGAAAACGAAATGCTCATTCGCACGGTCTATCTGTCGCTCGATCCTTACATGCGCGGTCGGATGAACGATGCCAAGTCTTACGCGGAACCGGTCGCCATTGGTGGCGTCATGACGGCGCAGGTTGTGGGGCAGGTGGTTGCGTCCAATCTGACAGGGTACGAGCCGGGGGATTACGTTCTGTCCGGCAGCGGTTGGCAGGACTATGCGATTTCGGATGGAACCCAAGTCATCAATCTGGGCAAGTCGCCACAGAACCCCTCCTGGGCCTTGGGCATTCTGGGCATGCCCGGATACACGGCCTATGCAGGGCTTCTCAAGATCGGTGAGCCGAAACCGGGTGAAACCGTTGTTGTTGCCGCGGCTGCGGGCCCGGTGGGTGCAACGGTTGGACAGGTCGCCAAGCTCAAAGGGTGTCGGGTTGTCGGTGTCGCTGGTGGGGCTGAAAAATGTACCCATGTGGTCGAGAACCTGGGTTTTGATGCCTGTATTGATCATCACGCCGATGATTTTGCCGCTCAGCTTGCTGCGGCATGTCCCGACGGCATAGATGTGTATTTCGAAAACGTGGCCGGCAAAGTCCTGTACGCCGTTTTGCCCCTGCTGAACCCGTTTGCGCGCATTCCGGTGTGTGGCATTGTCGCCTGGTACAACCTGACCGGCTTGCCAGACGGTCCGGATATGGGCCCTGCGATCATGGGAACCTTGTTGCGGCTGAAGGTCAAAATGCAGGGCTTCATCATTTTCGACAGTTTCCCACCGTCCGTGTATCAGGAATTCACCCGCGACATGACGGGTTGGATCGAAGACGGGTCGATCAAGTACAAAGAACACATGGTCGACGGTCTCGAGAATGCTCCGCAAGCGCTGAACCAGCTGCTGCAGGGGGGTAATTTCGGCAAGATGGTGATCAACGTCGCTGCGTGATTTTTGCCAGCGTTACTGATAGCTCCGGGGCCAATAGGTGGCCCCGGAGAATCTGACTTCGGACAAGGTTAGTGGCTGAGCTGATCGTGCGGTTTATCTCCGCGGTCGGTTCTTGCGCCCATGGCATTGCAAGGGTTTATTCCGCCACTTCAGCTTCCGGTTCGCGTTTCTTGAACTGTTCGTCAAACAAGCTGCGGAAACTGCCGTTTTTCTGCAAAAGCTCATCAAGGTTACCTTGTTCGATGACAGCTCCGTCCTGAACAACCATGATCTTGTCGGCTTCAAGAACCGTCGAAAGGCGGTGGGCAATCACGATCACCGTAACGTCCTTGGTAAGCGCATCCAGAGCTTCCTTGACCAGCGATTCGGATTTTGCATCCAGTGCGCTTGTCGCCTCGTCCAGCAACAGAATCTCGGCTTTGCGCAGGATCGCACGGGCGATTGCGACCCTTTGTTTTTGGCCGCCTGACAGGAAGGAGCCGTTTTCGCCAACCGGGGTATCGTACCCTTTGGGCAGCTCGCTGATAAAATCATGCGCGTGGGCGGCTTTCGCTGCCGCTATCACTTCTTCATCCGTTGCATCCGGCGCAGAACAGCGAAGGTTCTCCATGATCGAGGTGGAAAACAGGAAGGTGTCCTGACTGACATAAGAAATCTTGCGCCGCAGCGACGAGAAGCTGACATTGCGCAAATCCTGCCCGTCGATTTCGACGCTGCCTTCATCAGGGTCATAAAAGCGCATAATCAAGCCAAACAGCGTTGATTTGCCGCCGCCGGACTGCCCCACAAGCGCAGTTGTCTTGCGCGGCTCAAATGTCAGGCTCATATCTTCGATCACCGGCATCGACCCTTGATATCCGAAGGTTACATTGCGCAATGCGATTTCACCCGGACCTTCGAGAAGATCTTGGGCATCCGGGCTTTCCTGCATCGTGTCTTCCTGATCCAGCAGGCTGAACAACAAGCCGACTCCGACCATTGCTGTCTCGATCTGGACACGCATCTTGGACAGCCGTTTTGCAGGCTCATAGGCCATAAGCAGTGCGGTGATGAACGACATCAGCTGACCGGCGGTCGGCTGCTCGGTTCCGGCAAGTCCGATTGTGCTGACGATCAGAACACCCGCGACAGCGAGGCCCGCAAGAAACTCCATCAACGGGCTGGCGATGGACTGAAGTCGTGCAATGTCGTTGGAGCGCTGCTCAACCTTGTGGATGGCGGTATCCATCCGGTTGATCATCTTGTCTTCAAGCGAAAACACCTTGATCACTTTGATCCCGGACGATGTCTCTTGCAGAACGCGAATGATCTCGGCCAGGGACTTGAACTCGGCCTGCATGATCGAACGGACGCTTTTCAACAGATAGCGAACGCCCATCAACGCAATCGGGCCGACGATAAAGAACATCACAGATAAAACCGGTTGCTGATACACCATCACGATGACAAGCCCGACCAGCGTCAGAGTATCCCGGACAAAGCCCGTGACGATGACGTCGATCAGTTTCCGCGCCGCCTGCGCCCCTTGGGTGGTCCGCATCAGCAAGTTTGACGATTCATTCTTGGAAAAGAAGGAAACGCCATGCCTGAGCAGTTTGCGGTACACCTTTTCCTGCTGAACGGCCACGATCCGGTTCCCCGCTCGGGCCAGATAGACCGCCTGAACATAGGATGCGACGGCTTTCACAAGGAACAGGCCAATGACACCCAGCGCGATCAAATGCGCCCAGCCGCGCATTTCGGGGCTCGTCATGGCGTCGACGATGTATTCCATCATGTAGGCAGACCCGGCTGTCGTCACCGCAACCGCAATCATTGCGACAATCGCGACGGCATAGAGTCCACCCTGCGCAATGAAGCTCTCGCTGATGAGGCGACCCATATAGCCTGACCGCCATTTATCCCAGGCGCGCTTTATCATTGCGTTCTCCAGATCGTGAAACTGTGCGCTCGCTCAGATAACCTATAACCGTTCTTCTCTAAAGAGCAGATGAAACGAATTGACCCAACGGTTTGTTCTGACTGTTTGGCGATAGCCCCAGCCAGATAAGTGTCAGAAAGGCAGTGAGCAAGTGTCAAAGAAAAAGAAAGGACGGTTTTTGTTGTAAACGTCTGAACAAGCAGGGCGAAGGTGTATGGAGAGTGCGCGATCCGGGCATTTAGTTGTTTGAATCAACATACTGAAAAATAAACATATTTTTCGACTATTTTTACGCGCCTATTTGACGCGGATCACAGTTTTGTTCTTTGTTTTTAGCTGCTTGTCCATATTCGGAGATGGCACAGAATCTTCAGGGCGCAATTTTGACGTTCTTGAGCATGGGATAGGCAGTTGTACTTGCGCGGTTTTTTGCCGCTGTCGGTTTTTCGCATAGCTTTCGAAAAAAACGCTCGTTCTTTCCCTTTTCAACTGCTTAAATGTTAGTATTAGGGACGCGGAATCTTAAATTGGTATTAAAATCGTGTCGATTACTGCCGTTATCCTTAGCCTGCCAAAAGATGTAGAGCGGCGACGTTTCTGCGAAGCAGAGCTTGCGCGCTTAGGATTGCGTCATGAATTCTCCGATGCGATTGCAGGCGAACAGCTGGATCGGTCGGATCTGAAACTCATCTATGATGAAGAAATGAACCGCGTTAAGTTCAAGCGGCCTCTTAGTCTAAATGAGGTTGCCTGTACGCTTGGGCACCGCCAGATCTGGCAGCACATCGCCGAATCCGATGATTATGTGGGCCTTGTCCTGGAAGACGATGCCACTTTCATCCGTGATCCAAGGTCCTTTCTGGACGCGCTTGCTGAATGTCCCGAGTGTTTTGAAGATGTGATGATCAAACTGGATGGCGTTCCGGGTAAGAACGCGCAGATCATCAAGGAATTTGCCGATCAGAACCTTGTCATGTCAGACATTCTCCCGCCCAGAACCACCGGGTATATCCTTGGTCGGCGCGCGGCTGCCAGGTTGCTGCAGGTTGATGCTCCGATCGCGCGGCCGGTCGATATCGACCTGAAATTCTATTGGGAACATAATGTGCCCATACTGACCTTGGGTAAGCAGATGGTCGCCGAACGCAATTCCCAGGACAGCAATATCGAAACGGATCGTCGTAAAACCAAGCCGGGGTCGGCGGTCGAAAGATTTGTCCGAAATCTGGTCTATCAGGCTAAGTTTACGCATGGCCGGTTGAGCCATCCGCTGAACCCGGATCTCATTGACGGGCTGGGCCCTTTGCTGCGCAACGATAAGCAGGTCCGGACCCACGTATGAAGAACAGCCTCGTGGTTGTCCGTGCAGGCAGCAACTCACTTCATCACCGTTGGCAGGACATTCCTTATGAGGACCGAAACTACGATCTTTTGATCAGTTACTTTTCGGACGAGGCATTTGCGGAGTTTACGCCCGAGCCCGGTGTCGAGGCTGTTTTGGTCAAGGGCGGCAAATGGGACGGGCTGTACACAACCCTCTTGGACCGCAATTTGGATCAGTATGACTATTATTGGCTGCCCGATGATGATCTGGACATAAGCGCGACAGAGGTGAACGCTTTGTTCGACGCCATGAGCGGTTATGGGCTGCGTATCGCACAGCCGTCTCTCAGCCCCGACAGCTATTTTTCCCATTTCGTGTTCAGCCAGTGCCCCGGCTTTGTTCTGCGCTACACCAATTACATCGAGATCATGGCCCCCTGTATGCATCGGGACATCCTGAAAAAGGCGTTGCCGTTGTTCAAAAATACCATGAGCGGCTATGGGCTGGATTACATCTGGTGCCGCTGGGCCGAAGCCGGGGCCTTTCGCACCGCGATTCTGGATGAAATCGCGATGCACCATACCCGTCCGGTTGGAAAGAACCTGAAAGCTGCCATGGCCGAGACAGGCAACCTCAGTTCGGAAGAAGAAGAGGCCGTGCTGAAAGAGATGTTCGATCTGTCGCGCCGTACCGTGCCCGTTATTTTTGCCGGGATTTTGCAAGGCGGGCAGCCAGTTTCGGGTCGGCTTCAACTGGGATGGCTCATGTGCCGCGGCTGGTTGTCGAAGCTGTCGAATTTCCGCGACGCGGGCGAGGCGCGGTGGGGCATTCTCAAGATCGCGCGGCGTCAGTTGATCAAGCCGCTGGACATGACAACGATATCTCTAAAAACGAAGGCGCTGAAATGAAGTCAAACCGATTCCTGATGGTAGGTGCTGGCCTGTCGGGTGCCGTGATCGGCCGCGCGCTGGCCGAGGAAGGGCATCAGATCACCGTTGTCGACAGCCGCGACCATATCGGCGGCAACTGCCATACCCAGCGCGATGCTGATACGGGTGTGATGGTCCATGTCTATGGCCCTCATATCTTTCATACTGACGACGAAGAAGTCTGGACCTATGTCAACCGGTACGCCAAATTCCTGCCTTATAAGAACCGGGTAAAGACAACCTCTCGGGGTCAGGTCTTTTCGCTGCCGGTCAACCTGCACACCATCAACCAGTTCTTTGGCAAGACCATGCGCCCGGATGAAGCGCACAGCTTTATCACTGAAGAACAGGCCGACACTTCGATCACCGATCCGCAGAGCTTTGAGGAGCAGGCCATGCGGTTCGTCGGGCGTGACCTCTATGAGGCGTTCTTCAAAGGATACACGATCAAACAGTGGGGGTGTCACCCGTCCGAACTGCCTGCGTCGATCCTCAAACGTCTGCCGGTGCGGTTCAACTACGACGACAATTACTTTTTCCATCAGTTTCAGGGGATGCCGGAAAACGGCTATACCGACATGATCGCGGGTATCCTTGATCACCCCTCGATCACCGTCAAACTGAGCACGACTTTTGACCGCAGCATGGCCGAAGGGTTTGACCACGTCTTCTACTCGGGGCCACTGGACGGCTATTTCGATTATGAGCTCGGACGCCTCGGGTATCGCACGCTGGATTTCGAACGCTTTACCTATGACGGGGATTATCAAGGCTGTGCCGTCATGAATTACGGCGAAGAAGACGTCCCTTATACGCGTATCACCGAACACAAGCATTTTGCCCCATGGGAGGCACATGACGGGTCGGTCTGTTATCGAGAGTATTCACGCGCGGCCGAGCCGGGCGACATTCCCTATTATCCGATCCGGCAGGTAAAGGAAAAAGCACTGCTTGGCGAATATGTCGAGTTGGCCAACAAGACCGCGAACGTGACTTTTGTTGGCCGGTTGGGAACCTATCGCTATCTGGATATGGACGTCACGATCCGCGAGTCTCTGGATACGGCGGCGGCTGTTCTTACGTCGCTGGAACGGGGCGATGACCTCAAACCGTTCTTTGTTTCGGTGCTCTAGGCGCGGTCATACCTTTTGCGGGACCGCCGAATCCGGAAACCGGTTGCGTGTGCGGTTCGCAAAAGTCACGAGTGACAGCATCACCGGAACCTCGACCAGAACCCCCACAACGGTTGCCAGGGCCGCGCCCGAGTTCAGCCCGAACAGGCTGATGGCGACGGCGACCGCCAGTTCAAAGAAGTTGGATGTGCCGATCATGGCGCAAGGTGCGGCGATGCGATGGGGCACCTTCAGTGCATAGGCCGCACCATAGGCCAGTGCAAAAATGCCGTAGCTTTGGATCAGAATGGGCACGGCGATCAGCACTATAACCAGCGGCTTGGCCAGAATGGTTTGCCCCTGCAGGCCGAACAGGATGACCACTGTGGTGATCAGGCCCAGCACGGACCACGGCTTTACCCGCGCCGAGAATGCGTCAATGGCCTCTTGCGAGCCCAGTTTGCGCCGCGTGAGCAGACCGGCAATCAGGGGCAACACCACGTAGAGAACCGTTGCCAGAACCAAGGTCTGCCACGGGACCGAGATATCGGTGACCCCCAGCAGAAACGCGACGATCGGGGCAAAGGCCACGACCATAATCAGGTCGTTCACCGACACCTGCACGAGTGTATAGGTCGCATCCCCCTTGGTAAGCTGAGACCAGACCAACACCATCGCCGTACAAGGGGCCGCGCCCAGCAGGATCAGGCCAGCCGTGTATTGCGCGGCGTCTTCCGGTTTAATCCACGGGGCAAACACGTAGTCAAAGAACAAGACAGCCAGCAAAGCCATTGTGAACGGCTTGATCAGCCAGTTGAACACAAGCGTGACGATAAGGCCCTTGGGCTGACGGGCGACCCCAGCGACAGCGCCGAAATCGACGTTGACCATCATCGGATAGACCATGGCCCAGATCAGAACGGCCACCACAAGATTGACGCTGGCGACCTCAGCCGATGCGATAAAGGCCACCAGACCGGGGGCTGCCAGCCCGATCAGCACGCCTGCGATCATGGCAAGGGCGACCCATACGGTCAGGTAGCGTTCGAAAATGCTCATGAGTATGCCTCATTCGTCTGATCGCTGAGCTTGCCAGAGGTCAGCGCCGCAAGCGCAACCATCGTTGCCGCAGTTCCCAGCACCAGTGGAAGCCCCCCGATCTGATAGGTCAGGCCGGACAGGACTGTGCCCAGCAAACGGCCCGTCGCGTTTGCCATGTAATAAAAGCCGACATCCATCGTGACCCGCTCGGACTTGGTGAAGGCAAGGATCAGGTAGGAATGCAGCGAGGAATTGATTGCAAATATCGCCCCGAACACCAGCAATCCAAGAACCAGAGTCGCAGTCAGCCATGTCTCAGGCCCCGCCGATATCAGGACAGCCACCGTCAACGCGGCTGGCACGCAGAACAGCGCCGAGGCCCAAGTGCGGGCTGCCCGGATCAGGTCGCCCTCGGTCCGTTCGGACGCGCGCAGGATTTTGGGGGCGCTGGCCTGAACCGCTCCGTAGAGGATGACCCAGACGGCCATGAAGGTGCCGATCATAAAGAATGCCGCGCGGTTTCCTTCTTCGGTCCCGTCCGACAGGACCGCGTAGAAATAGATCGGGATACCAACCACGAACCACACATCCCGCGCGCCAAACAGAAAGACACGCGCTGCGGACAGCCAGTTCACGTTTGCGGATTTGGAAAAAACCTCGGAAAACTTGGCGCCCTTGCGTCCTTGCGGCAGTCCGGGTGGCATCAACACAAAGACCGCAACCAGAATGAGGGCCAGAACAATGGCCATCGCCAGTGTTGCCCACATGAAGCCCACCGTTGCCAGCAGACCGGCCCCCAGCAGAAAGCCCAACCCTTTGACCGCGTTTTTTGAACCGGTCAGGATGGCGACCCAGCGAAACAGCCCTCCGCCCGTTGTTGGGGCCAGCAGTTTCACGGCGGATTTGGATGACATCTTGGCCAGGTCCTTGGCCACTCCGCTGGCGCCCTGCACGACCATCACAAAGACGACTTTGACGGGAATAGCCCAGTTAGGGTCTAGTTGTGTCAACACCAGCAGCGCCCCGACCTGTAGCGCAAGCCCCGCATACAGCGTCGAGGTCAGGCCGAACCGCGCCGCGATCCAGCCGGCGGCCAGGTTCGTGACCATCCCTGCGATTTCGTAAAGGACGAACAAATACGCCAGCTGCACCGGCGAGAACCCCATCGTATGGAAGTGCAACAGCACCAGCATCCGCAGGGCCCCGTCGGTCAGCATGAAAGCCCAATAAGCTGCCGTGACCGCAATATAGGCCGACAGTCCTTCGGGCCGGTCGGTCACAGCGCGGCCCCGACCATCAGCGCCACATCAACCAGACGATGCGCATAGCCCATCTCGTTGTCATACCACGCATAGATTTTCACCTGCGTTCCGTTCACAACCATGGTCGAAGGCGCATCGACAATCGAAGACCGTTCGTCATTGGTATAATCGGTCGAGACCAGAGGCCGCGTTTCATAGCCCAGAATGCCCTTCAGTTCGCCCTCGGCGGCGGCTTTGAAGAAGGTGTTGACCTCTTCGGCGGTTGTTTCGCGTTCAACCTCAAAGACGCAATCGGTCAGCGAGGCGTTCAGCAACGGCACCCGCACCGCGTGGCCGTTCAAGCGGCCCTTCAGTTCGGGATAGATCAGCGTGATCGCCGTGGCCGACCCGGTTGTGGTCGGGATCAGCGAATTCAGCGCAGACCGCGCGCGTCGCAGGTCCTTGGCGGGGCGGTCCACGATGGTTTGGGTGTTGGTCACATCGTGGATTGTGGTCATCGAGCCATGACGGATACCCAGATTTTCATGGATGACCTTAACGACCGGAGCCAGACAGTTGGTGGTGCAGGACGCCGCCGTCACGATGTGATGCGCGGCGGGGTCATAGGTGCCCTCGTTCACGCCCATCACGATATTGGCGGTCGGGCCGTCCTTGACCGGGGCCGAGACGACAACCTTCTTCACCCCCGCCTCGAAATAAGGAGCTAGTTTTGCCTCGGTCTTGAACACACCCGTGCAGTCGATCACCACATCCACGCCGTCCAGCGGCAGGTCGGTCAGGTCCTTAGTGCCGATAAACGGCAGGCGCGTGCCATTGATGGTTACACTATCCGCATCATGCGCGAACTCGGCATCCCAGCGGCCATGCACCGTGTCGAACTCCAGCAGATGCGCGTGCATCTCGGGGTCACCGACCCCGTCATTGATCCAGGCGATCTTGGCGCCCTTTTCCAGTAGGGGATTCAGGGCCAGTTTTCCCATCCGGCCAAGGCCGTTTACCGCGTAAGTGGTCATTTCGTGTCCTCAACGGGGGTTCTGCCGATATCATCGACAGCAGATTGCAATGCGATCCGATCAAGGCTTTCGACCGGCAGAGAGGTGAACGCCTCAATCCGCCGTTTCAGCGCGCCATAGGCGTTTTGGAAGGCGAGGCTTTTCTCGGCATCCGTGCCGGTCGCTTTGACCGGGTCAACCATTCCCCAATGGCCACTGATGGGCTGGCCTTCCCAAGCCGGGCATTCTTCGTTGGCGGCCTGATTGCAGACCGTAAAGACGAAATCCATCTCGGGCGCGTCGTCTGCGGCAAACTCGGACATATGCTTTGATCGCAGGGCCATCGTATCGTGCCCCTTGTCGCTTAGCACTTGAATGGCGAAAGGGTTGAGTTCCGACGTAGGTTGCGTGCCCGCGGAATAGACGTTGAACCGATCCCCGCCCAATGTCCGCAGAAGGGATTCAGCAAAGATCGAGCGGGCAGAATTTCCCACACATAGAAAAAGTACGTTGAATTTCCGATCCGTCATTTCCTCAGGTCCTTGAGTTGAAGGCATACAGATATCAGGTCGTCCACGGCAGCAGTCGTTCAGCAGGAAATCCAGCATGTGCTGCACGTTCTTCATTTCAATCGAATAGAGCAGAGAGGTGCCCGACCGGTCTTGGGTCACCAGACCCGACCGCTGAAGCGCGTTCAGGTAGTTCGACAAAGTACTGGGCTTGATCCCCAGTTCCGTCGCCAACTCACCCGCCGGGACGGTGTCAGGAAATCGTCGCATTAACATGCGAAATACCGAAATGCGTTGCGGATGGCCCAGAATGGCAAGCTGGTTGGTTATCTCTTCTATCATATTTCATGAAATATAGAAATATTGATGAGTCGGCAACGCCCGATCCGTGTCGTTACAAATAATTCACAATCAAAGAACGAGAGCGCAGCGCGTGTCGGTTCGGCAGACAAAATCCGGCGGATGAAGACTTGCACGCCTCTTCGGGACCGTTTAAACGGTCCTTCGCTTGCCTCAATAGCTCAGCTGGTAAAGCAGGTCCTTCGTAATTAGCGGGTCCCCGCGAGAATGACTTGTGAAACCAAAGGGTTCGCGGCAAATGAATAGAACTAGTAGGGCCATAGTAGGGTCCAGGAAGCCGCTGTAGCTCAGCTGGTAGAGCACGTCATTCGTAATGATGGGGTCGTAGGTTCGAATCCTATCAGCGGCACCACCCTTCTCAGATCGCACTTCGATTTTAGCACTGTAATCAACACCTTCGACGCGCCCGCAAGGTAACGTTTGCGCTTTCGGTTTTTGGACATCCGGGTTAGGCTGCGCTCAGGACCGAAATTCGAGTTGGTCTTGGGGCATTGTAACCCCACCGCGTGCGGTCAGTTTCGACCGTAACGATGCCTTCTCGAGCCCTATGGACAGGGAGGTATTGGCGTACGTCTAGGGCTCCGGTCTAAAGGCCAGGGCGGTCGTCTTGCGGCGGCTTACAAACTTCCTAGTAGCCAGACGGAACACAGGTGCCCGATTTCGTTAATAGAGGAGCCGTTATGAACAGAGGGATTTCCAGCCGCGTGACAAAGCTGTGCCCTTATTGCGCGGAAGATATTAAAGCCGAAGCTGTCGTTTGCCGATTTTGTGGAAACAACGTATCCACTGGGGCTGATCATGAGTTACGCAAACAGCATGAGTTCACCGAGGGAAAGTGCGTCCATTGCGGCACATCCGAAGGATACGTCCGGACTTATGGCAGCAAGTGTATTCTGGATATGTCTCAACATAATCCGAAGCCCAGAAAGATTCGGTGTCCAAACTGCGCTTCTGATCAGGTGACTGCTCAGAAGCAAGGGTTTGGTCTGGGTAAAGCTGTAGCGGGTGGCGTCGCTGCGGGCGGGGTCGGTCTGTTGGCTGGTTTTGTCGGAAGTGGCAAGATCAAAGTAACTTGCCTGCGTTGTGGCCACGCATGGAAGCCAGGAAAGAGCTAGCCGTACCCAATTGACGGTCCGCATACACCCGGCGCCCGTCGAAGCTCATAGCTGCATCTGCTGGTATGGTGGCCTATGCCAAACCCAAATCTAGTCCAGCGCCGCGTATAAATCTGCTGGTCGTTGTTGGCGTGTATCCTTTAGTTGTAACTTTGGTTGAACTACAAAGGGGTAGGGCACTTCCCCCTTTTGGCTTTACTAAAATGGTTTTTCAGCCCGCCGAGGCTTGCCGCACGTGCTTCCTGTGATCGTCCAAGATACACGTCGCGCCCCTTGCGGCTATGTCACAGGCGTTCAATAGGTGATGAAAACCTGATCTGGAAGCTGGCACCGTTTTCGGGTGCCAGAGCTTCGATTGTCGCGTCTGCTTGCCGCAATACGGCTGCGACGATAGACAGGCCCAACCCCGTGCCGCCCTCGTCACGCCTGGTGGTAAAGAAGGGGTCTGTAATTCGGGCGCGGTTTCGCGGGGAAATGCCGGTTCCGTCATTCGACACGATCAGGCTGTTGGAGTCCGGTTCAAATGTAACAGTGACCCGTGTTGCCCCATTCTGAAACGCGTTCTGTATCAGGTGGTGCAGGATGATCTGGCCCTGATCTATGGACAGCGGCAGGCGCAAACCCGGCGGCGCGTTCAGCGTGATGTCCTGATCAGAAAACGCGACGGCTGCGGCGGTCACGATATCCGAAAGCGGTGTCGGGTGCGGGTCAGATTGAGTGCTGGCCCGGGCAAGCTCGCGCAGACGGGCCAGCAATGCGTTCATGCGCAGGCCCTCTTCCTGGATATTGCGAACCAGCTTTTGGCTGCGCTCGCCGGATACGGCGGAGGGTCCATCCGACAGCAACTCGGCTGCACCCAGAATTGCGGTGACCGGTGACTTCAACTCGTGCGTAACGTGGCTTGTATAGGTTTCGATGGCTGCGGATCGTTCGGACAGGGTCGCCGCCATGGAAGCGACGTTATTGCCCAAATCCGCAAGCTCCCGCACGCCAAAATGGTGCACAGGGTCCGGGGCCGGTTTCAAGCCGCTGGCGACATCGCGGCTCTGGTTACTCAGGTCGCGGATCGGCTTTGAAATCAGCCGCCACATCAACCAGCCGACACCCGCAGCCGACAGCAGCATGAACACGGCGACAGAGGCCAGCATGACCCGTTCCTGATACAGGAATTTCCGAAGGTCCATGGGGGTGCGCGACAGATAAACCGCGCCTATGACCCGGTCTTCCAAAATCACGGGATGTGCGACAAACACACGATAGCCCGTGTCGCGGCTGATCGAGTTCAGCACGTGCCGTTTGGATTGGTCGTCCCGATACCGCAGTAATGAGACGGTTTGCCCCTGCAGCGCCTGAACCACTTCCGGGACATGTTCGAATGACCCGCTCACCGACCCGCTGCTGGCTATGACCTGCCCGGAATGATCCAGAAAAACATAACCTGACAGAGTTGTTTTCTTGGCCGCACTCGCCAGTTCAGACAGCCGTTCGGACATCACTGCATAGGGTGCATCCAAGGGCCGGTCACTTGCAACCGGGTCCGGTCGCGGCGGGGAAACTTGTCCGCGAAACAGGTCGAGACGCGGTGGGATAGGATGATGATCCTGAGCCAGATGTTCGATTTGTTCGTCTGATAATCTGTGGCCGTATTCCGGCACTGGCTGGTTTTCGGAAAATCCGGCGGCATAGAGTTCGGCGAAGATGACGGCCTGAGACAGCAGGCTGCGTTCGGTTTCGCGTGCAAACTGGTTGCTGGAAAGACGCGCGCCCAGAACGCCGATAATCGGAAGCGTTACAAGCGCCATGCAGACCAGTGAAACGACCAAGGCAAGGGATGGCCGCCATTTTTGCGTTATCGTCAGCACTGACAGCTGCCCAACTTTACCCCGACGCCGTGGACGGTCTGGATCAGGTCGGGATAGCCCAGAGCGCGGGCTTTCTGTCGGATATTGCGGATATGGCTGTCTACAGTTCGGCCAGAAAGATAGGTGTTCTGACCATAGACCAGCTCGATCAGCTGCGCGCGTGAATAGACCCTGTCCGGCGCTTTGGCGAGTATCGACAGGACTGAAAATTCGATCCCGGTCAGTTGCACCTCGGCCTCGGCAAGGGTGCAGCGATGGGCGTCCTGATCCAGACGCAGGTCCTGATATACCGTGGCGTCGACCGGTGGCTTTGATGCGCTTGCGCGGGCAAGGATGGCTTTGATCCGCAGGACCAGCTCGCGCGGGCTGAAGGGTTTCGTGACATAGTCGTCGCCGCCAAGCTGAAACCCAAGAATGCGGTCGATCTCATCGTCGCGGGCGGTAAGAAACAGGATCGGTACGGTCGAGAATTTGCGAAGTTCCCTGCAGGTCTCCAAACCGTCCATGTCCGGCATGCCGATATCCAGTATGACAAGGTCGGTCGGGGCTCTGTCAAATTGGTCCAGCGCGCCCTGACCGGTTGCGGCTTCAGTTGTTCGAAAACCGGAATCCTCCAGCGCGAACCGCACGACATCGCGAATACGGGCGTCGTCATCTGCGATCAGAATGTGGTTCACCATGCGCCTCCGCTGTCGAAGTTTCACCAAAGTCACGATCAGAGACCATACTGCCCTTGATCGGGTCAAGAGAACCCTGCGCCGAAGCGCGCAGCGGCTGGCGGTGCCGGACGAAATCATCGCCCAGCCACCATGCATCCGTGCGCAACTTGTAGGGAACGCCCCTCATACCCGCACCCTGCGAATGCGGGACAGGCGCAGCATGCCCAGTGCCATCAGGATCATCAGTCCGAAAAGCGTTTGCGGTTCCGGCGTTGAGGAGCCGCTGAACGTGGCATTTGGGTAGGCACCCGGACCAACGCCAGCAACCTGCGGCAACGCCACTGCGGTGGGTTCAGCCGACACTCCGCTGTCGTTCACAACCGTCTTGGACACCGCGACAAACGAGGTATAGCGCGTCTGAAGGTTGAACTGCAGTCCAAGATCGGTGATCTGCGCCTCAAGCTGTTTCGGGTTTCCGCTTTGCACGGCCATGGCCCGGTCGAGATCGGCGATTTTTGTGCGCGCCCATGTTAGCGGGATCGCTGTGCCGTGACCCGCGCCGTCCGTTTCTTCAGGCGTTGATGGCAGAACCGGCGACAGCGGCATTTGCGCCTGTGCCCCTCGGACCAGCCCGTTGATCGTGATGTCACTTGGCCCGCCGCCCTCGTACCTTGCCAATACCCGGATGGATCCGCCGTCGAACAGGTCTGGAATGCGTTCCGGAACCACGTCGGTGACGTGCAGGTCGCCCCAATCGACCGAGATATCCGTCAGAACCGGAGATTTCAGATCCCGCGCCAGCATGTCGGCCACATCAGACGCGTTTTCGGTTGGGTCGACATACCGGGCATAGCCGCGCCCTTCCTCGGCCATCGCATCCAGAAGATACCGGTTCACCGCAGTGCCGACGCCAAAGGCGTAAATGCGGGCATCACCGATCTGCTGACGGATCGTGCGCAGGACACGTGCCTCCTGGCCGATATAACCATCGCTGAGGAAAACGACGATGCGCAGGGTATTTTCCGGCTGCCGCGTCGCAAAAGCGTGACGGATTGCGTTGTCGATCTCGGTCCCGCCTCCGGCCTGCAGGCCCCGGACAAAGCGCAACCCGGCATTGATGTTGGCATGGGTGGCCGGAACCGCGTTCGACGTGAACTCGGATGAGCCAGACGAAAACCGGATGACGCGGAAATAATCCTCCGGGCGCAATCCTTGCAGGGCCGCCTCCATAAAGCGTTTGCTGGCATTCAGCGGGTCACCGCCCATTGATCCTGACGTATCCAGCACAAAGACCAGTTCCCGCGCGGTAATCTGATCTGCCTGCGGTATTTTCGGCGGCTCGATCAGAAGGGAGACAAACCCTCCGCGCGCGTCATGATGGGCGAGAACGCCTGCGCTTGTCTGATCGCCGCCCAGTTCATAGCGTAGAACAAGGTCACGATTGTCGATGACCCGACCGTCCTGGAACACGGCGCTGATCGTGTCGCCAGACTGGGTGACCTGCAGGTCATGCGTGGCGCTTGTCAGGGCAGAGACAGGAACAGCCGCGCTTAGGTTCAGGTCCAGCGAGACGCGGGCAGGGTCTATGGTGTCGGAAAGGGTCAGCCCGAACACCGGTGGATATGCTGGCAATTCAGACACCTGCCAGCCGTTGATTTCGTGCACCTGTTCCGGGGCAGGGGCATCCTCGGTAAACTCGGCCAGCGTCGCGGTATCCGACCCCCGGTCAGAATTCAGCGCCCCTTGATAGCGCGGCCCAACGACCAGCGGCAGGACCAGCTCATAGGCGTCATCTATCTTTGGAACAGGCTGCACATAACTTAGGGTCACCGTGATCGGCTGCCCCGGCATCAGGTTGGCAACTGACTGCGTGAACATATTGGGTCTGTGCTGGGTCAGAAGCGCTGCGGCTTTTCCGTCTTGTTTGGCCTGTTCGAACGTCTCTTCGGCTTCATGTTTGCGCTGGATCTGTGCCTCGACCACCTCGTCGCCGACCTGCATCTGCATCGCAAAAACCGCAGCCTTCTGGTTGAGCGGGAACAGGTATTCCGCCGACATCGGTTGGTCCGAAGGGTTTACGAATTCCTGCCGAACCTGAACCGTCGCCATGTCGCCCTGAATATCGACCTTGAGGTCAGATTTCAGCATCGGCAGGTCCAACTGGCCCGCACTGCCTGTTGCAACCAGCCGTCCCGCGATGTCGTCCTGCTCTTGCGCGTAAGCAGAGCCAGTCCATAGCGCGGGTAATGAGATAAAGAGAATAGCAATCTGGCGTATCATATGTCCGTTCCTTTGATGGTTTGAATGTCGAGGGCCGCGATCGCCGCGGCGTCCAGCGCGCTGCGCAGTTGGGTGTCCAGGGTCCACGGGGTGATCCGTTGCACGCTGCTCCAGGTGCCGCCGGATCCGTTCATCCAGCGCCAGATCGCCTCGCCCACGCTGGGGGTGACCTGCCCCCCTTGCGAGACATAGCTAACCGCCACCAGCCAGGCGTTCCCATCCGGTCCGGTGGCCTTGTAATAGGCGCTGGGGATGCCGTCATAACGGGTGCCGAGGAACCGCACCGTGTATCCCAGACCCCGCAGACAAATCTCGGGTGCATGAAGATGGCGCAGCGGTGCGCGGGTGCTGACCACATTCAATCCCAAGGGACCAAATTGTGCCTTCTGCGCTTGTCCGCCATAGGCTTCGAAATAGACCGCTTCCATCTTGGTCAGCGGCACGTTTCGGGCCACGTGACCGTGAATCTGCGCAGGCAATGGTGGTGCCATAACACTGCCCGACACATCCACCGGGTCGGCCTTTAGCGACACGATGGCGACACTGCCGATCAAACAGGCAAGACCCACTATTGCTTTGATGGGCTTGGGCAGGGACATCGGTTGTCGCCGCAAAAATGCACGGCGCGCCCCTTTTGGGCGGGGCCGATAGAATAGGGCAAAGGGTGCAACCGTCAGGCCCAGTGTGACCAGACCGATCAGCGTGTGCCAAGGTTCGGCCATCACATCCAGATCATGCACAAGACCCGCCGCCAACAGGGAAATGCGCAGGCTGTTGCCCAGCGCGGCACTTCCGATCACGGCCAACAGGCTGAGGCCGCTGATATGCCAGCGCGGGCGCATGACGGCGTTTTGCGTGACCACAAAGGCCATGGACAGCAAAAGACCCGAAGCCCCGGAACAGGGCAGGTCCACAAGAATGTCCTTTTGCTCCAGGGTGATCCGCACGCCGTCACAGACAACGCCCGGATAAAAAACCCCAAGCATGTGGCAGGACAACTCTGCCGAGATCATTTGCAGCGGAAATCCGATCGTGCGCTGAAGGACCATTTCCGTTGGCAAGGAAAACAGGAACAGAACGGCCATCCAGAACGGCGACAGCGCAAACGGCCGCCGATCCAGCCGCAACAGACCAACCAGCGCAAATACATCCAGAGCAAGCGCAAGCGCGCTCAGGATATTGACCGCAAGAACCTGCCCCAGCAGCCGGATGAGTGCGGAGAGCAACAGCAAGCCGATCACCGGGACCTGAGTGCCTGGCTTTGTCGGTGGGCCGCTTATCAGGCTCAGGCCGCTCAGCCCGACGATCAGCAGAATGTAGATATATCCGTAAGAGTCGTAGGCCGGGCTAACCCAGCTTTGGACCAGCCAGAGCAGGGGCTGAGCGGCCAGAATTGCGGATGCGGTCGCAAAGGCGCACCATAAAAATATGTCTGAGATTGCGTGTTTCATGCCGCCAGTTTTGGGCGGTGATTGCGCAGTTCCCCTGCCCAACATGTGCAGATTTTGATGAGATGCCGGGCACCGAAGAAAAGACTGAACGCGCGGCAAGGCTTGAAGCCCAATATCATATTGAAAACGAACGGGCTTTGACCTTCGAACCATCGACCGTACCGATGGCGATACAAGTGCCGCAATCAGATTTCGCCCGCGTGTCTGGATGTCTGTTTTGCAACTGGAAAGGTCGCAAGTATTTCAGCGCCAGATCGGTGCTGAAATATTTTGCCCGCAAGAGGTGCCGCCGTCTGATTCTCAGGCTGCGGAGAATTGGGAAGCCGGTGTAAATCCGGCACTGCCCCCGCAACGGTAAAGAAGGTCAGGTTCGGCAATCAACCACTGGGAGGAGGATCCCGGGAAGGTGTCGAAAACGGGCGCAAGCCCCTTCCGAGTCCGGAAACCAGCCTCGCAGATATGCCAAACCGCGGGTGGCGGTGGGGGGCTTTGGTTTCGGACGTGATCCTCGCACGGTTCCGGGCGGCTCTCCTGTGTCATTCGCCCAAGAAATGCCGCACGGTGCGGCAGGAGAGCCAGAAGTGAACAGCATTCAAAGCCTGTTGGCGCGACGAAATCCAACCCATGCGTTGGAGCAGGCGTTTTATACCGACCCTGCGATTTTTCAGGCCGATCTCGACGCCATTCACTACCGCGAATGGTTGTTTGCCATTCCCGCCTGTGAACTGGTGAAATCGGGCGATTACGTCACCTATAATGTGGGCGCCTATCGCGTGATCATCGTGCGCGGGGCCGATGGTCAGATCCGCGCCTTTCACAACACCTGCCGTCATCGCGGCTCGGTCATTTGCAAAGCCGCCAAAGGCAATGCGCCCAAGCTGGTGTGCCCCTATCATCAATGGACCTATGAGTTGGACGGCTCGCTCTTGTGGGCGCGCGACATGGGGCCGGATTTCGACCCGTCGAAACATGGGCTAAAGACCGTGCATTGCCGCGAGCTGGCCGGGCTGGTCTATATCTGTCTGGCAGAGGATGCCCCTGACTTTGAGACCTTTGCCGAAGTCGCGCGTCCCTATCTTGAGCCGCATGATCTGGGCAATGCGAAAATGGCCTTTGAAAGCTCGATCGTCGAGAATGGCAACTGGAAGCTGGTCTGGGAAAACAACCGCGAATGCTATCACTGCGGCGGTAACCACCCGGCGCTGTGCCGAACCTATCCCGACGATCCCAGCGTCACCGGTATTGGCGAAGGGGGTGAGACCCCGGCCCACCTGCAGGCCCATTTCGACCGTTGCGAGGCGGGCGGGATTCCGTCCAACTTCCAGCTTAGCGCGGAAGGGCAGTACCGCGTGGCGCGGATGCCGCTGAAAGAGGGTGCCGAAAGCTATACGATGGATGGCAAGACCGCCGTGCGCCGGTGGCTGGGGCGGGTGCCTTTTGCCGATGCGGGTGCGCTGCTCCAATTCCACTATCCGACAACCTGGAACCACTTTTTGCCCGACCACTCGATCGTGTTCCGGGTCACGCCGATCAGCCCGACCGAATCCGAGGTCACGACAAAATGGCTGGTCCACAAAGATGCGGTTGAAGGCGTGGATTACGACCTCAAGCGCCTGACCGAGGTCTGGATGGCCACCAATGACGAAGACCGTCGTGTGGTCGAGGACAACCAGCAGGGCATCAACAGCCCCGCCTATGTGCCCGGCCCCTATTCGCCAACGCAGGAATCCGGCGTGCTGCAATTCGTCGATTGGTACTGCAACACCCTGTCGGCGCGCCTGAGCCCCGACACCATCGCCGCGGAGTAACGCCATGAATGACCTCAGCCCCATGGCCCGCACCTGGGAAGATGGCGAGATGCTGGAATGTGTCTCGGTCGTGCCCGAGATGCCGAATACGGCCAGTTTTACGTTCCGCGCGCCCTCGGGGGCGATGTTCGCCTATCAGCCGGGGCAGTTCCTGACGCTGGAAATTCCCGCACCCGGTCAGCCGGGCGGGGTGGTGCACCGGACCTATACGATCTCGTCCTCACCCTCGCGGCCCCGTACGATCACCATCACGGCCAAGGCGCAGCCCGACAGTATTGGTACGCGTTGGATGCTGGACAACCTGAAACCCGGTGCGCGGCTGAAAGCCATCGGCCCGGCGGGGCTGTTCACCAATGCCGAAAGCCGGGCGCGCAAATACCTGTTTATCTCGGCCGGGTCAGGCGTTACCCCGATGATGTCGATGACCACCTGCATGTGGGATGAGGGGCGCGATCTCGACATCGTGTTCATCAACTGCGCCAAACGCCCGTCCGAGATCATCTTTCGGCAACGGCTGGAGCAAATGGCCAGCCGGACTGATGGTCTGGACCTGAAATTCGTGATCGAAGAGGCCGACCCCTACCGCCCCTGGACCGGCTATCAAGGGCAGTTCAACCAGCTGATGTTGGGCCTTATGGCGCCCGATTACCTGGATCGTGAGGTCTATTGCTGTGGGCCTGAACCGTTCATGCAAGCCGTGCGCGATGCGCTTGCCGGTCTGGGCTTTGACATGGACCACTACCATCAGGAAAGCTTTGGTGCCCCTATTGAGACCGAGGCAGATCAGCCCGATCTGGATGATGTCATCCCAGACGATGGTAGCAGCGCCGAGATCCTCTTTGCCGCGTCAGGTGTGACCGCCAAGGTTGCCGAAACCGATACGGTTCTGGCCGCGGCGCGTTCGGTCGGCCTGAACATCCCGTCAGGCTGCACCTTCGGCGTCTGCGGGACCTGCAAGGTCAAGAAAACCTCTGGTGATGTTCACATGGTTCACAATGGCGGGATTTCCGAGGATGACATCGAGGCAGGATATATTCTTGCCTGCTGTTCTAACCCGATCGGAAAGGTCGAAGTGGAGGTTTAAGCCAAAGGGGAAGCGCAACATAGCGCTTCCTTTGACAATGGGCCGCCCTGCGGCGTGCAACCGCCAAAAGCTAGTGTGGACCCTTGCCGAATCAACCCGGTTCCTATTTTGTCGCTGGGATGGTTCCTAACCGCTGTCGGCGGGAAAGGATAAAAGGGAATACGGTGCGACCCGGTCAAACGGGTCAAGTCCGTGACTGCCCCCGCAACTGTAGGCGGTGAGCGACCCGAGATCGTCCACTGGACATTCGTCTGGGAAGGATCGGGACAGCGTTGACCCGCAAGTCAGGAGACCTGCCATCCGAATATTGAAGAACCTGGGCGGGGTGTCCCAGAGGGAGATGACAATGTCTAAAGCGGTTGCGCCGCCCATTGTCTTGCACTCGCCTGTCCCCCGTCCGCGTGAAGGAGGTGATGCGTATGTCATTGCATAATTGTCTGGTCCGGCCCCGCAAATCGCGATGGGGAAACGCGGCCTCAATGCTGTCTGATTGCGCTTGTCTTACCCCCTGCGAGGCAACCCCATGACGCGCCGCGCCTCAAATTATGCCGTGGGCCAACGCGGGCGCTGCCTGACCGAGTTCAGCGTGCCGGTTCTGGTCGCGGGTGCCTTGGTGCTGTCTGCGCTGCTGTGGCTTGCGATTTACATGGTGATCTGATGACGGCTGTTCTGCAAATCCGCGATGTGACGCTTGGGTACCGCGATCTGACGTTGTTCCGCCGACTGACGATGGATATCGAAGCCGGAACTACTCTGGCCGTGTTGGGTGCTAACGGGTCGGGCAAAAGTTCGTTCGTGAAAATGCTGCTGGGTTTGATGGATCCGCTGTCGGGAAGCCTGAACTGGCCCAATGGACGTCCGCGCGAAATCGGTTACCTGGCACAGATGACAGAGTTTGACCGCCGTTTCCCAATTCGCGTGCGGGACTTGGCGGCAATGGGTGCCTGGCGCGGGTTTGGATTTCGGTCAGGGCTGGACAACGCGGCGCGTGACCGGATGACCGCTGCGCTGGATGAGGCTGGAGTGCTGGATATCGCTGACCGCCCGATTCACATGTTGTCAGGTGGGCAGTTGCAGCGCGCCTTGTTCGCGCGCGTCATCATGCAGGACGCTCCGCTGATCCTGCTGGACGAGCCCTTTGCAGCCGTTGACCAAAGCACTGAGGCGCATCTGCTGTCGATTATTCATCGCTGGCGCGACGAGGGACGCTCTGTCGTGTTGGTGGTGCATGACCTGTCTTCGGTACTGGACCATTGCAGTCACGCCCTGCTTCTGGGCGGGCAAGAGGCCACGCATGGTCCGGTGGACGATGTACTGACGCCGGATCGTTTGGTTGCGCAGGGGTATTTGTCCGAAAGCCAGGCGTCCTGGATGTTCCGGTCCAGCCCAAAACCGCAGGAGCCCGCGCATGTTTGAACTGCTCAGCGAGATGTGGAGCTTTGCCTTCATGCGCCGCGCCTTTGTGGTCACGACCGTCTTGTCGGCCTCGGTCGCGCCGGTTGGGGCGTTCCTTGTTCTGCGGCGTCTGTCGCTGGCGGGCGAGGCGATGGCGCATGCGATCACACCGGGCATTGTCATTGGTTTCGTGACCGCTGGCCTGTCGGTCATGTCTTTGCTGGTCGGCGGTCTGATCGCGGGCGTCGGTGTCGCCATGCTGACGGCACTGTTGGCGCGCAGAACGATCCTGCGCAGCGATGCCAGCCTTGCGTCGCTCTATCTGATCGCGCTGGCGGTCGGGATATTCATCCTGTCCGCCGCTGGGTCGGCTGTTCCGTTGAAAAGCTTCCTGTTCGGGTCGATCCTTGGGATCGACGACGCGTCGATGCTGCTGGTGGGCGGGGTGGCAACCGTTACGCTGGTGACCTTTGCGTTCATTTTGCGCCCGTTGATCGTCAGCACCTGTGACCCGGTGTTCTTTGAAACTCAAACAAGACGGCCTTGGCTGGTCGATCAGGGATTTATGCTGCTGCTGGTGCTGAACCTGCTGGCCGCGTTCAAGACTTTGGGTACGCTGATGGCTGTGGGTCTGATGATCCTGCCCGCGACTGCCGCGCGGTATTGGGCCAGCACCATTACAGCTCAACTGGTTCTGGGCTTCGTTTTTGCGCTGTCCAGTTGTTGGATCGGACTGACCCTGTCTTATCTGTTCCCAGAGACCCCGTCCGGCCCGGCCATTGTTCTGGTTGCAGGGGGAATCTTCCTGATCTCGGCCATCTTCGGCCCACTTGGATTTGGCAAGAGAGCCCGCAAACCAGCCGTTTCCAGCGACATACCCGTTGCCCAGATTCAACAAGAAGAGAAAGCCCAATGACTCTTATGAAATCGCTCTATGCCGGCATCGCCTCGGCTTCGCTTGCCCTGGTCGCATTTCCGGCCCTTGCAGGTGAGGACGACGTCCAGATCGTGGCCAGTTTCTCGATCCTCGGGGACATGGTCGAAGAGGTCGTCGGCGATCTGGCCAATGTGACGACGATCGTGGGCCCGGATGCAGACGCGCATGTCTATCAGCCTTCGGTCGCCGACGCCAAAGCCGTGGCCAAGGCAGACATCATCTTTGTCAACGGTCTGGGCTTTGAAACATGGTCCGACACGCTGATTTCGGAATCGGGTACTGATGCGACGGTACACGTCGCCACAGATGGGATTGCTCCGGTCAAAGTCGACGGCGAAATCGACCCGCATGCGTGGAACTCATTGTCGAATGGGGTGGTCTACGTGACCAATGTTGCGGATGTTCTGAAAGCGGCGATGCCAGAGCACGCGGATCAGATCACGGCCAATGCTGACGCCTATATCGCCGAGCTTGAGGCGCTGGACACTGAGACCAAGTCCAAGCTGGCGGATCTGCCTGCGGACCGCCGCACCGTCGTGACAGCGCATGATGCGTTTGGATATCTGGCTGATGCTTACGGCCTGACCTTCCTGGCCCCCGTCGGGATCGACACCGAGGCGGAGCCATCCGCAAAAGATCTGGCCGTCCTGATCGACCAACTGAAGGCCGAAGGTGCAGCCGCCCTGTTTGTGGAAAACATCACCAGCCCGGCTCTGGTTCAGCAAATCTCGGATGAGACCGGCATCGTCATCGGCGGCCGCCTGTTCTCGGACGCGCTGTCCGAGCGGGGTGGCCCGGCGACCAGCTATCTTGCGATGTTCCAGCACAATCTGGGTACGCTGATGAACGCGCTGGGCGAACCGGCAAGCTGATTAGAAGTTTCTTCGCGAGGTGGTCAGACTTACTGACGCCTCGCGGACGCATTGAACCGGGGCCAGAAAGCTCCGGTTTTTTCTGTTCTGCCGTTTGGCGTGTTCAGGCGCGCTTTTCACCGATGGTGGTAACGCCCAGCACCGAAAGCACCTTGGCTTCGATTTGTTCGGCATTCATTCCCGCCACGGCATACATGTCCGCCGGGCTTGCCTGATCAATGAAGATATCGGGCAGAACCATCGACCTGTATTTCAGGCCGTGATCGAACACGCCTTCGTCCGCCAGCAATTGCGCCACGTGAGAGCCGAAACCGCCGATCGCACCCTCTTCGATGGTGATCAGAGCCTCGTGATTGGCCGCAAGGTCCAGAATCAGGTCGCGGTCCAAAGGCTTGGCAAACCGGGCGTCCGCAATTGTTGGCGTGATCCCGCGCGCTGACAGGGCCTCGGCCGCTTTTTGCACTTCGGCCAAGCGCGTGCCGAAGGACAACAACGCCACGCGCGCTCCTTTCTGGATCAAGCGCCCCTTGCCGATTTCCAGAACCTCACCGCGTTCGGGCAGGTCCACCCCGACCCCTTCGCCGCGCGGATAGCGGAAAGCGATTGGTCCGTCGTCATGGGCCGCTGCCGTGGCAACCATGTGCACCAGTTCGGCTTCGTCCGCGGCGGCCATGATGGTCATGCCGGGAAGATTGGCGAGGTAGGCAATGTCGAATGACCCCGCATGGGTCGCCCCGTCTGCCCCCACAAGGCCCGCGCGGTCAATCGCGAACCGGACCGGCAGGCGCTGGATGGCCACGTCATGCACGACCTGGTCATAACCGCGCTGCAAAAAGGTCGAATACATCGCGCAGAACGGCTTCATCCCGCCCGCAGCCAGGGCCGCAGCAAATGTCACGCCGTGCTGTTCGGCAATCGCTACGTCAAAGCAACGTGAGGGGTAGCGTTCGGCAAACAGATTCAGGCCGGTTCCATCCGGCATTGCGGCAGTGACGGCAACGATCTTGTCGTCCCGCGCGGCCTCATCCACCAGCGTCTTGCCAAAGACCGAGGTATACGATGGCGCGTTTGACGGCGCTTTCTTCTGCTTGCCCGTCACAACATCAAACTTGGCCGTTGCATGGCCCTTGTCGCGGGCTTGCTCTGCCGGGGCGTATCCCTTGCCCTTTTTGGTCAGCACATGGATCAGGATCGGACCTGTCGCCCGCGCCTTGACCGTGCGTAGAACCGGCAGCAACTGGTCCATATCGTGACCATCAAGCGGGCCGATATAGGAAAACCCCAACTCCTCAAACAAGGTGCCGCCGACCGCCATGCCCTTGAGCATTTCCTTGGCCCGTTTCGCGCCCTCGCGGAAAGGTTCCGGCAGCAGTGAAACAGCACCCTTTGCAGCCGCCTTCAGATCGTGAAACGGAGCCTCGGCATAAATTCGGGACAGGTAATTGGACAGCGCGCCAACCGGCGGGGCAATGCTCATCTCGTTGTCGTTGAGGATCACGATCAGGCGTTTCTTGAGGTGACCTGCATTGTTCATCGCCTCGAACGCCATGCCTGCCGACATTGAGCCGTCACCGATCACGGCAATCGCGTCGCCCAATCCTTCGGGCGTAACGCCCCCCAGATCGCGCGCGACCGAGAACCCAAGTGCCGCACTGATCGAGGTCGAGCTATGCGCCGCGCCAAACGGGTCGTACGGGCTTTCGCTGCGCTTGGTGAAACCGCTCAAGCCGTCTTTCATACGCAAAGTACGGATGCGGTCACGCCGTTCGGTCAGAATTTTGTGGGGATAGCACTGATGCCCAACATCCCAGATGATCTTGTCGCGCGGCGTGTCAAACACGGCATGCAGCGCCGTGGTCAGTTCCACCACGCCCAGCCCTGCGCCCAGATGCCCGCCGGTGACCGACACGGCCGAGATCGTTTCCGCCCGCAGCTCATCCGCAACTTGACGGAGTTGCGCGTCCGAGAACTGCCTCAGGTCCGCGGGGCGGCTCACAAGGTCCAGCAAGGGCGTGTTCGGGCGATCTGACATTTGGCGCGTTCCTGGCTTAGCTGTCCCGGGCAATAACGAAGCGCGCGGCGTCCTTCAAGGTTTCCGCAGGTGCCCCATAAACTTCAAGCGCGTCGCAGGCCCGATCCACCAACTCGGCCGCCCGGCGCTTGGCGGTGTCCAGACCGAGCAGCGACACAAAGGTTGCCTTGCCCGCCTCTGCATCCTTTTGAAGACGTTTTCCGGCGATCGCCGCGTCCCCTTCAATATCCAAGATGTCGTCAGCGATCTGAAAAGCAAGTCCAAGATCCCGCGCGTATCGGCGCAGGGGGTCGGGATCCTCGCCAGCCAAACGCGCACCGGCACAGGCCGACCATTCGATCAAGGCACCTGTCTTGCCAGCCTGAAGCCGCGTAATCTGGTCCAGTGACAAAGGCGATTTTGCCGTTTCCGCCGCAATGTCCAGCGCCTGACCCAGCACCATGCCCTGGGCACCGCTTGCCTTGGCCAGTGTCAGGGCCAGTTCCGCGCGTATCTCGGCCGATCCGACCTCGGGCCGGGTGCACATCTCAAACGCCAGGGTTTGCAACGCATCCCCGGCCAAAACCGCCGTTCCCTGATCCCATTTCACATGGACCGTCGGACGCCCCCGGCGCAGGTCATCGTCATCCATGCAAGGCAGATCATCGTGAACCAGAGAATAGGCGTGCAGCGCTTCTATCCCCGTTGCGGGCCAAATGGCCTGCGCCGGGTCCACACCGTGCAGCCGTGCGCTTTCCAGAACCAGAAATCCACGCAGCCTCTTGCCGCCTTCGGTGGCATAGGCCATCGCACGGGTCATATCCAGATCATCCAGCGCGCTCAGAACCAGATCGAACTGTTTCTGAATCCGCGCGGCATCCCGTGCCAGAATGTCCTGAAACATTTACTGACCTTCGACAGGAGTCGTCCCGGTTGGCTGACCATCCGCGTCCAGCGTGATCGCGGCCACCTTTTCTTCGGCCCGCTTCAACTCGTCCTCGCAGCGCTTTTTCAAAGCCGCACCGCGTTCATATAGGGCAATGGACTGATCCAGCGCCACATCGCCGCGCTCAAGTTGACCAACAACGGCCTCAAGCTCTTTCATCGCTTGTTCAAAAGTCATCTGATCTACAGGAGTATCGGTCATCGGGCTGCTTTCATCAATTCTTCCACATGGGCGCGCGTGGCCTCGGCCAGTGCGTTCAGATCATACCCGCCTTCCAGAGTCGAGACGATACGCCCGTCACAACATTCATCGGCGATCTTGCACAGCTCGGCCGTGATCCACGCGAAATCGCCGGTCGACCAGTTAAGCTCTGCCAAAGGATCGTCCTGATGCGCATCGAAACCCGCCGAGATAATGATCAATTCCGGCTTGAACGCGCGCAGGCGCGGAAAGGCTTGGGATTCATAAGCCGCACGCATCTCTGTTCCACCGGATCGGGGCGGCAGCGGAATATTCAGAACCGTATCGTAAGCCCCTGTTTCATCCGGACGTCCGGTGCCGGGCCACAACGGTATCTGCTGGCTGGTTATGACCAGCGCACGCGCCTCGTCCCACAGCAAATCCTGCGTGCCATTTCCGTGATGCACATCAAAATCCACCACGGCCACCCGACTCAACCCGTGGTGATCCAGCGCATGTTTGGCAGCCAGCGCCGCATTTCCAAACAGACAGAACCCCATCGCCGTTTCAGATTCGGCGTGGTGCCCCGGCGGGCGGATTGCACAAAACGCATTCGGACAGTCGCCGCCCAGAACAAGGTCGACCGCCCGAACAACAGCCCCAGCCGCGCGATACGCCGCATCCACCGATCCCGGCGACATGAACGTGTCACCGTCAATCTGCCTGTACCCCTCCGTCGGACGACTGCTGCGAATGTCCCGAATATGACTTTCGGGGTGAATGCGCAGCAGGTCATCATCCGCAGCAAGCGGAGCCGTCCTTCGGTCCAGATCCAACGATTCCAGTGCATGAAGAATATGCTCAAGCCGCGCGACCCGTTCGGGATGCCCGTCCGGGGTCACATGTTCAAGACAATCCGCATGAGTCAAAAGAGCAGTCTTCATCAGGATCCGATCTTCATCTGGCTATAAATATCCTCGCCGAAGGCATAAAATCGCCGCGCAGCGGCAAAATCAATCCGGGGCCAACATATATCCCGCCCCGCGTACTGTCTGCAGATAACGGGGTTGCTTTGGGTCCTGTTCGATCTTGCGGCGCAGCCGGGTGATCTGGACATCCACCGCGCGTTCCTGTGCCTGCCCCTTGTCGCGGCCCAGATCCTCGACCAGTTTGGCGCGGCTGATGGGTTCTCCGGGCTGGGCCGAGAAAATCTTCATCAACTGGCTTTCGGTTGCGGTCAAACGCACGGGGTCTTCGCCCTGCCACATCTCGCCCCGCTCTACATCATAGCGGATCGGTCCAAGTATCAGAATCTTGCTCGCTGCTTCTTGCGCCGGGGTCTCGGGCATGCGCCGCAGAATTGCATTGATGCGCAACAACAGCTCTTTTGGCTCAAACGGCTTGGCCAGATAATCGTCGGCCCCGGCCTCAAGCCCTGCTATGCGGTGTTCGGTTTCACCGCGTGCCGTCAGTAACAGGATCGGCGTCGCGTGTGTCTCCCGCAGAGCCTTGGTCAGGCTGACACCGTCTTCGCCGGGCATCATGACATCCAGAACGATCATGTCGAAATCCAGACCCGACAAAACCCGCCGCGCATGGGCTGCGTCCCGCGCGGCTGTGACAAGAAAGCCGTTCCGCATCAAAAACTTCTTGAGCAGATCACGGATGCGCTCGTCATCGTCAACAATCAGCAGATGGGCGTCCATATCGCTCATGAGGTGGTATCCCGCAGTTTCTTATAGGCATGACGCATATCAGCATCCATCATCGCTTCAAGCACTTTGCGAAAACCTGAAACGGCCTCGGGGCCGGCGTCCTTATAGGCGGCGCGCATCCGCACACGTTGGGCTTCGGACAATCTGGCCTCCAACTCCTCTCCCTTATCGGTTAAAAATAGGTGTCTTTCGCGTTTGTCCACGGTTCCGACGCGACTTTCCACCAGACCATCGTCAATCAGAGTGCGCAGAACGCGGTTCAGGGACTGTTTGGTGACACCGAGAATCGCCAGCAAGTTGTTTACAGTTGTGCCGGGGGCGCGGTTGATAAAGTGGATGGCCCGGTGATGTGCGCGGCCATAGGCCAGCTCTGACAGGATGCGGTCCGGGTCTGCCGTGAAACCGCGATACGCGAAGAACATCGCTTCGATACCCTGCCGCAGTTGCTCATCCGTCAGAAACAACAGGCTTTCACCGCCAAAGACCTGGGCGGGACGGGTGTCGGACATATCATGCCTCATTGGTTACTCGGGGCCGAGTTTATGTCAGCGTTATTGACATTCCAAGAGCGGACAGGTATCGAATCGCAGTTTTTGCGCAACATTATGTCCGCTTCGGACTTAATTGACGCAATAATTGGAAATCAGACCCAGTTCAGGAGGTTGCGCATGGCGGGGTATGACGATCGTGACGGTGTCATCTGGTTGGATGGCGAGCTGGTGCCATGGCGCGATGCAAAGGTCCACATCCTGACGCACGCAATGCACTATGCCTCGTCCGTCTTCGAAGGCGAGCGTGCCTATAACGGCAAGATTTTCAAAAGCCGTGAACATTCGGAACGTCTGATTGCTTCGGCCGAGGCGCTGGATATCCCGATGCCATATACGGTCGATCAGATCGAAGCCGCCAAGCAAGAGGCGTTGAAGGCCAGCGGGTTGCAGGACGCCTATATCCGGGCGCTTGTCTGGCGTGGGTCGGGCGATGACATGGGTGTGGCATCGGCCAAGAACCCGGTGCGCATGGCCGTGGCCGTCTGGCCATGGGGGGCCTATTACGGCGACGCCAAGATGCAGGGCGCCAAGCTGGACATTGCGGAATGGAAACGCCCCAGCCCTGAAACCATCCCTGTTCACGCCAAGGCTGCGGGTCTGTACATGATCTGCACCATCTCCAAGCACAAGGCCGAGGCCAAGGGCTGTTCAGACGCTCTGTTCATGGATTACCGGGGCTATGTCGCCGAAGCGACCGGTGCCAACGTGTTTTTCGTCAAAGATGGCGAGGTCCACACGCCGCTGGCCGATTGCTTCCTGAACGGCATCACCCGTCAGACCGTGATCCAGATGCTGAAAGACAAGGGCATCACCGTTCACGAGCGCCACATCCTGCCCGAAGAGATGGCAGATTTCGAGCAATGCTGGCTGACAGGCACAGCCGCCGAAGTTACCCCGGTTGGGCAGATCGGCGATTACACGTTTGAAGTCGGCGACATCACGCGCGAGATCGCTCAGGATTACGAGGCGCTTGTGCGCGCGTAGTCTGAAAAAACCTGAAAGACCTAAAACCCTCGCGTTTGCGGGGGTTTTTCTTTGCGCCCCGTTCAAGGTTTCGTGCAGATCGTCCACATGGCTGGACGTTGTGGCAAGTGTGTGTAGGGTTGACCTATGTTGGACCTGCTCAGCGATATCCTCACACGACTGTCCCTGCGGGGCACGTTCTATTTTAGAACGTCATTTACGCCGCCTTTTGGTGTTCAGGTGCCCGCCTTCGAAAACGTGGCGCGGTTTCATTTCGTTCAGCGTGGCGAATTGAAGGTCTATGTCTCTAACACAGGGGAAATCCTGCGATTAAGGCAAGGTGATCTGATCGTGATCCCCCATGGTGCCGCGCATGCTTTGTTGTGTAACGAGGTGCAGCCACTGGATGCGCTGCCGTTGGAACAGGTGCTTGAGAAATCCGGTTATACCGGCGACGGCGTTCTGATCTACGGTGGCGAGGATAAAAGCCGCGACACGCAATTGATTTGCGGCCATTTCTCATTCTCCGGCCCTCCGGGACGGCAAGGCACGGGCCATATGTTGATAGACCGGCTGCCTCCTTACATCCTGATCGAGAATTACGGTGAAGAGGCCGGAGCGTGGATCGAATCCACCCTGCGCATGATCGGATCCGAGGTTGGCGGCGCGCGGATCGGTGGCGACCTGATTGCGTTGAAACTGTCCGAGGTGCTGTTCGCACAAGCCATCCGCGCCCATCTGGAGCATCAAAGCCCGAATGACTCGGCCTTGGCTGGGTTCGCTGACCCCCGCATCTCGCGCGCGCTGGGCGCTTTTCACAAGGCCCCGGCGCAGGAGTGGAGCGTTGAATCGCTCGCGCGAGAGGCGGGCATGTCCCGCACGGCCTTTGCCCAGCTTTTCACCGAGAAGATGAACACGACGCCGATGCAATATCTGACGGACTGGCGCATGCAGATCGCATGTCATGGCCTGACCGAGTCGCGCTGGAACGTGGCGGATGCGGCGGCCGAGGTTGGCTATGCCTCCGAAGCGGCCTTTTCGCGCGTGTTCAAAAAGCAGATCGGCCTGTCGCCGGCCGCATATCGCTCGATGCACTGATCGCCCTGTATTCTGAACGATCTGCATAGTGTTGTGAACGATCCAGAATTAAGCGTCCGACACGATCTTCCTACATTGGCCTCATGCCAAACAAGGAAAGGAAGTTTCAATGTCTGTCCGCTTCGTCACCCGCAACATTCACGCCTATCTCGACTACCCTGTTGCCTTTGCCCTGATGGGGCTGCCCTTTCTTCTGGGGTTGGGGCAATCAAACCCGTTGGCTCTGTGGCTTTCGGTGGTCACCGGGGTCGCCGCCTTTGTCCTGACCGTGCTGACGGATCACCATCTCGGACTCTGGCGTGTGTTGCCTTATAAATTCCATCTGGCCGTCGACCTGCTGGTTGGGATCACCTTTCTGGCGGCACCCAGCCTGCTTGGGTTTTCGGGGCTGGATGCAGTATACTACTGGCTGAACGGCGCGGCGGTGGTCGCCGTCATCTCGCTCAGCACGCCGGAAGAGGGTGTAACTGCCTGAGCGACCACATTGCACGGTGTCACAATATCATCGTGATAGTTTCAAGAATCTGAGCCGCTTGTTTTACAAACAGGCGGCTCACTGCCGCTCACCAATCGCGTGGTCCCGTCGGGCCACTAGACAGGAGAGCTTGCATGACCCGAATCCTTCGCCCCAGCCGTCGCACCTTTTTGGCCGGAAGCACGGCGTTTGCCGCCTCGCTTTCGGTTCCCGCCATAAGCCGCGCATCCTCGCGCCCGGTGTTCACCCATGGCGTCCAATCCGGGGACGTCGATACGACCTCGGGTATGATCTGGACCCGCACGGACCGTCCGGCCCGGGTGATGATGGAGGTCTCAACGACCGAAAGCTTTGCCGACGCGCGCAAGCTGCCGCCGATGGACGCCATTCCCAACAGCGACTTGGCCGTCAAGCGCCTGGTCGATGGCCTGCCGTCGGATCAGGATATCTTCTACCGCTTCGTCGCCGCAGACCTGAGCGATATTAACATCACATCAGAGCCTATTGTTGGCCAATTCCGCACTGCACCTACCCAGAGACGAGACATCCGCTTTGCCTGGTCGGGCGACACGGCCGGTCAGGGCTGGGGCATTGATGACGAGGGAATGCGGACCTACGCGACGATGGCGCAGCACAAACCAGACTTTTTCATTCATTCCGGTGACACGATCTATGCCGACGGCCCGATGCAGGACGAAGTTGTCAAAGACGATCAGGTGATCTGGAAGAACACCACTCTGATCGACGAAAAACGCAAGGTGGCCGAAACGCTGGATGAATTCCGCGCCCAGTGGAAATACAACCTGATGGACGAACATGTGCGCGCGATGAACGCCGTTTGTCCGACCTTTTTTCAGTGGGATGACCATGAGGTCGTGAACAACTGGTCGGATGCCAAAGACCTGATGTCTGACGACCGCTATACCGAGAAATCGGTTCACGTGCTGCAATCCCGCGCCGGGCGCGCCTTTCACGAGATGACGCCGCTGCGCATTACACCCGCTGAACCGGGGCGCGTTTACCGCAAGATCTCTTACGGGCCGATGCTGGACGTGTTCTTTTTGGATCTGCGCAGCTATCGCGGGCCGAACGGCGCCTCGATGGAGGATGAGATCACCGATCAGTCCCGTATCTTGGGGGCTGAACAGCTTGCGTGGTTGAAACGCGAGCTGGCTCAGTCCGGGGCGACCTGGAAAGTTATCGCCTCAGATATGCCCATCGGACTCATTGTTTGGGATAATTGGAAAGAAAAAGCAGGGGCCGAGGCGATCGCGAATGGCGATAGCGGACCAGCCAAGGGACGCGAGCTTGAAATCGCCGATCTGTTGCGCTTCATCAAGACCGAAGGGGTTACCAATACGGTTTGGTTCACCGCAGATGTCCACTATACCGCTGCGCATTATTACGACCCTAACAAAGCCCAATTTCAGGATTTTGAGCCGTTCTGGGAATTTGTGTCCGGCCCGTTGCATGCTGGAACTTTTGGTCCGAACACACTGGATGGAACCTTTGGCCCAGAGGTGAAATTCGAAAAAGCTCCGGTAGAGGGGCAGGGAGTCAATCTGCCGCCGAGCGCAGGTTTGCAGTTCTTTGGGCTTGTCGACATCGACGGCACCACGGAACAGATGACCGTGCGTCTGATGGATCGCTCTGATGCGGAACTGTGGTCCGTCACGCTGGACCCCAAGGCCAAAGCGATCTGATCAAAACCTTGCATGCCCCCGGCCAGTGGTCGGGGGCTGTAAAGCGGCTCCGATCCTCAGAAATCCACGCCGCGCTGGGCCTTTATCCCAGCTTGGAACGGGTGTTTCTCTTCGGTCATTTCCGTGACCAGATCGGCATAGTCGCGCAAGGCCTGCGGCGCATCCCGGCCGGTCAGAAATACGCTGGTCTTGTCCGACCGGGCGTTCAGCCCATCAATCACCTGCTCGACTGATAGATACTCATACCGCAAAGCGATGTTGATTTCGTCCAGAACCACGAGGTCATAGTCACCGCTGGCCATCAGCGCCCGTGCCTTGTCAAACGCGGCATTGGCGGCGGCGATGTCGCGTTCGCGATCCTGCGTGTCCCAGGTAAAGCCCTCACCCATCGTGTGCCAGGTCACCAGATCGCGTTCTTCGAAAAAGCGGCGCTCGCCGGTTTTCCACTTTCCCTTGATAAATTGTACCACGGCGACCTTCTGACCCCATCCGAGCGCGCGAATGACAACACCGAAGGCCGCGGATGACTTGCCTTTGCCTTTACCCGTATTGATCAGAACCAGGCCCCGCCCGGGATCGACGGCCTCGGACACTTTCTTGCGGTGCTTTGCCTGCACCTTTTGCATCTTTTCCTTGTGATCTTCTGCGTCGCTCATCTCGGGACCCTTATTTGATGTTGGACCCAAATTAGGTGAAGTTCAAAAAAGGTAAAGATCAGGCTTTGGGGTCCGTTGCCTGACGTGCCTTTTCGCGCTCCAACCCCAGTTGGCGTTCGCGCAAAATGACGACCACATTGCCCGCGATCACAAGAGCAGCCCCGCCGAGCATGACCAGCGTCGGCAGCTCATCGAACCAGATATATCCGATCAATACGGCAAACAGCATCGTTGTATAGTCATAAGGCGCGAGCATTGAGGCCTGTCCAAACTTGTAGGACGAGGTCACCAAGATCTGTGCAACTCCGCCGGTGAGCCCCATAATGACCAGTATTAGAGTCTGTTCCAGCGTTGGCATCGTCCATCCCCAAAAGGCGGTCAATGCGGACAAAAGGGTAGCCGTCAGAGAAAAATAGAAGACGACCGCTGCGGGGTGATCTACCTGAACCAGTTGCCGGATATGTATTTGCACAAAGGCCCGCGCCATTGTCGACGCCAAGACGCAAAGCGCCCCGATAGTCGCGGCCGTATCCATGTTGTTGCCGCCCAGACGCGGCCAGATCATGATCAGAACCCCCAGCAACCCCAAAGCCACCGCGCCGATACGGATCATGCGAATGCGCTCGCCCAGCATGATCGCGGCCAGAATCAGGGTGAAGATCGGCGTGGCATAGCCTATGGCCGTCACTTCGGGCAACGGCAGCAGACTGAGGCCGGTAAAGGTCAGCCCCATGGCGCTGGTGCCCAATACACCGCGCCAGAAATGGCCCATGGGTTTTTTGACCACAAGGCCCTGCGAAAGCTCTCCGCGCCACGCCAGCCAGCCTATGATGACCGGAACAGCAAAGAGCGAGCGAAAAAACACCATCTCTCCGGGTGGGAAGGTGTCAGACAAGGCTTTGACCAGGGCCTGCATCGACGTGAACAGGACCAGAGCGCTGAGTTTCAGCGCCACAGCCAGAAGTGGTTTGTTTGACGTTAGGGGGTCAGCCATCGGCGCGACCCTGCGCCTTTAGCGGGCAAAGATCAACGTGCGGAATTCCGTTGTGACCAGTCCGATGGCAGAGGGTGGCCGATTTCCTCGGCGAATTCGGTCAGGAAGCGGATCATGCGGTCGGCACGTTTCCGGGCCAGCGCCTTGCCGCGATCCGTCAGCATATCTTCCGGAAGTTTCAGTAACTTGACCTTCCAATGGTCGACCGAGAAATGCAGATCGTCCAGTATTCGGGACTCTGCGAAAGGGTCCGCTGGGTCGTAAAGGGATCGCCCCAACGCGCCTGAAACAGAGAAGTTGCGCGCCACACCAATGGCCCCCAGCGCATCCAGCCTGTCGGCGTCGCGCAGAATACACGCCTCTGTGGTTTCAGGGGGGATATTTGCGGAAAAACTATGGGCTACAATAGCATGTTGCGTGGCTTTGATTTCCTCGGGCGTATAGCCGAAATCACTCAGAATAGGCTCTGATTCCTCAGCGGATCGCCGGGACGCAAGGTGACGGTCCGGGTCGTTCTTGGGCAGGTTGACCAAATCGTGCAAATAGCTGGCCGCCAGCAGGACGCGCATGTCGGTTGCTTCGTCCGAAATGGCCTGCGCATTCACCCAGACCCGGTCCAGATGCGCCAGATCGTGCGCTGGGTCAGTCTCCATGCGTTGCACGACAATGCCGCGCAAGTGGTGGCGCAGATCAGCCGATATGTCCACGATTCTCGCCAATCTGACCGCGGTGCAGAAGTAAGTGGTCCAGGATGACGCAGGCCATCATCGCCTCGCCCACCGGCACCGCGCGGATGCCGACGCAGGGGTCGTGGCGGCCTTTGGTGATAATCTCGGTTTCCTCACCCGATTTGGTGATCGTCTTGCGCGTAGTCAGGATCGACGAGGTTGGTTTTACGGCAAACCGCACCACGATGTCCTGCCCGGTCGAGATGCCACCCAAAATGCCGCCCGAGTGGTTCGAGCTGTATTGCGGGCCGTTCTGACCCATGAAGATCTCATCGGCGTTGGCCTCGCCGGTCAGTTCGGCGGCGGCCATACCTTCGCCAATCTCAACGCCTTTGACCGCGTTGATCGACATCATTGCGGCAGCGAGATCAGTGTCTAACTTGGCATAAACCGGCGCACCGATCCCAGCGGGGACGCCGCGTGCGACGACCTCGACCACGGCGCCGACAGAATTGCCGGACTTGCGCAGATCGTCCAGATAATCGGCCCAGTCATCAGCGGCCTGCGCATCGGGTGTCCAGAACGGGTTCTGTTCGATCTGCGACCAGTCGAAGTTGGCGCGGTCGATTTTGTGGGGGCCGATCTGGGTCATGTAGCCGGTGATCTGCACGTTGGGCGCGATCTGCTTGATTGCCTCGCGCGCCAACCCTCCAGCAGCCACCCGCGACGCAGTTTCGCGTGCCGAGCTACGTCCACCGCCGCGATAATCGCGGATGCCGTATTTCTGCCAATAGGTGATATCGGCGTGGCCCGGACGGAACTTGTCCATGATATCGCCGTAGTCCTTGGAGCGCTGATCGGTGTTCTCGATCATCAGTTGCACCGGGGTGCCGGTGGTCTGGCCCTCGAACACGCCTGAGAGGATTTTCACCTGATCCGGCTCGCGTCGTTGCGTGGTGAACTTGTTCTGGCCCGGTTTGCGCTTGTCCAGCCAGTGCTGGATCATCGCTTCGTCGATGGTGACCCCCGGAGGGCAGCCATCCACCGTGGCACCCAAGGCAGGGCCGTGGCTTTCACCCCAAGTGGTGACGCGGAAGAGGTGTCCGTAACTGTTCATCGACATGGGGCGTGCTCCTTTGAGGGTTGTGATTAGCGGGGAGAGCCCTGGGCCTCAAGCGGATTTGCGACTGAGGAGAGGGAGGGGGCGCTGCCCCCATCGCGGCAAGCCGCGATTCCCCCGAAGTATTTTTGAACAGAAGAAGGGTCAGGCCGGTTCCAGGAGTGCAGCGCGGGTTTTGCTGATTTTGAGCGCGGCTTGCGCAGCCTCGCGACCCTTTTCCACGAAATGCGCGCGGTAGATCGCATTGTGGTGGTCGGTTTCCTGATATTGGTGTGGTGTCAGCGAGACCGACAGGACCGGGACGCCCGTATCCAGTCCGGCACGCATCAGGCCGTCAACCACGGCTTGCGCCACGAAATCGTGCCGGTAGATACCCCCATCCACCACAAAAGCGGCGCAGGCGATGGCGGCATATTTGCCGGTTTTAGCCAGATCGCGGGCCAGCAGCGGCATCTCGAACGCGCCGGGCACGTCGAAGACGTCAATCTGATCGGCGGGGATAAGCTGTTGGAATCCTTCCAGCGCCTGATCGACAATATCGGAATGCCAGTTGGCTTTGACGAAAGCATAGCGGGTGTGTGTCATCATGATCTCCTACGTAAACAGACACGTCACCCAAGGCGATCACGAGCAGACGCGCCAAGCGGCACGCTGCGCGTTCTCTTTCATCCGGACTGTAACCGTCGGCTCTGGCCTCTCACCAGATCTGCTTGTCACCCCGGAGGATCCGGGGCCGCTCGCGGGCTTACGGGTCGTGGCCCGCATACCGCCGGTGGGGAATTCCGCCCCGCCCTGAGAACGAGGCAGACCTTGCCAAGGACCAAGCGAATCTGCAAGTCGTTCCGTCAGGAGACATGCAATGCACCCAAATCCGGCTTTCCGCGCTGAAGACCGCACCCGCCATATCGCCTTTGCCCGTGACCGGGCCTTCGGGGTTTTGGCGCTGTCAACTGACGACGCCCCCCTGATCAGCCATATGCCGTTCTTGCTGAGTTCCGACGGCTCGGTGGCCGAGCTGCATCTGGTTCGGTCGAATCCGATCGTGCGGGCCCTGACCGCCCCGCGCGCAGGGCGTATCGCGGTATCCGGGCCGGATGGGTATGTTTCACCGGATTGGTATGGTCTGGCAGATCAGGTTCCTACATGGAACTATGTCGCCGTGCATCTGACCGGACGGCTAGAAAAGCGTCCGCAGGCCGAGTTGCGGGGCCTTTTGGATCGGCAATCGGCCTTCTACGAAGAACGGCTGTTGCCCAAACCCGCATGGAGCGCTGACAAGATGTCGCCCGATGCGCTGGATCGCATGCTGAGGATGATCGTGCCCTGCCGGATGTATGTCGATGATATTCAGGGGACATGGAAGCTGAACCAGAACAAACCCGCTGAGGCGCGCGAAGCGGCGTCAGAACATGTTGCGGGCGGGCTGGGCACCGAATTGGAATGGCTGGCCACGCTGATGCGCGATGCGTGACCAGACCAAGGATTAATCAGAGAAGGTCGCGAGATAGGCCGCGATGTCGTCGGCGCCTTTCTTCAGCTTGACGCTCATGTTGGGGCGCGCTTTTTCGTCGTTCAGGAAATCCTGAATGAACCCGATCGGGTCCTTGGAGTAGGCAGCGATGTTTTCTTCGGTCCAGATCAAGCCTTCCTGACCGGATCGGATCATGTCATCGGTGAAAAGACCGATGGGCAGCCGCTCACTTCCGTTCAGGTAATCGTTCTCGGTTCCCGCGACCCGGCCGACTACGCCATAGAGATTCGGTCCCGTGATGCCACCTTTGACCAGAACCTCGCCATCCTTGATGATCGCGTGACAGGACGAACAGCGATTGTAGAGTTTTTCGCCCTGCGCCGGGTCACCGGCTGCAAAGACCTGACTCGAAGCAAGCAACGCAAAGGTCAGAATGGGTCCAGATAGGTTTGGCATGAAAGGCGTCCTGTTAACGGTGGCATTTTCCTGCGCCTTTATGCATTCGCGTAAAAAGTGCAATCGAAATAGTTCGTTTTGAAGATTTGGAAAAATATCTATTTTTGATCCATTATTTACAGGGTTTGAAATCGCGCCAAAGTAGAAATTTTTGCGGCAAAACCACGCCCAAATTTTGCAATTTCGGGCTGTGCACAGCGGAGTCAGCGCCTATTGGCAACTCGGGCTTTCCCGCGCCCTGCTGATCCGAATCACCTTCCGGCGAACTCAACATTGGCCCCCGGAATTCCTGCCTAAAATCCCCTCGTGGCTTGAAAATTCCGGGTTACGTTGTGACATGAATGCCCAGATGCGGCGTAGTGCGCGCCTATGACCGCTGGACGAACCGATTTCTCCCGGCTAGATAGCCGCGATGAGACGCCGCTTTGATGCGGTGCTGATGCATGTTTGCCCGGGCCATCCCCGGGCGCCGGAATCGGAGAAAACCTCGTGTCCCACGCAGAAGACCACGAAGGCACCCGCAGAGATTTCCTCTACTACGTCGCTGGCGGCGCAGGTGTCGTTGCGACGGGTGCAGCCGTATGGCCCCTGATCAACCAAATGAACCCCTCGGCAGACGTTCAGGCGCTGTCCTCGATCCGTGTGGACGTAAGCGGCGTTGAGCCGGGGACACAGCTGACCGTGAAATGGCTGGGTAAACCCGTCTTTATCCGTCACCGCACCGGTGCCGAGATTCAGGACGCCAAGGAACAGGACGCCGAGGGCGTTGATGCGCTGCCCGATCCGCTGGCACGGAACTTCAACCAACCGGCCGACGCACCTGCGACCGACGCAAACCGCGTGATGCCATCGCCCGAAGGCGAGGCCCCCGGCGCGTGGCTTGTCCAGATGGGCGTTTGTACGCACCTGGGCTGTGTGCCGCTGGGCGATGCCGGTGACTTTGGCGGCTGGTTTTGCCCCTGCCACGGTTCGCACTATGACCTTGCTGGTCGTATCCGTAAGGGCCCCGCGCCTGAAAACCTGCCCGTCCCGCCCGCGGAATGGGTGGACAACAGCACCATCAGACTCGGCTAAGGGAGACCCAACTTATGTCCGGAATTCCCCACGATCATTACGAGCCGAAGACAAACGGCGAGAAGTGGCTGAACAGCCGCCTGCCCATCGTCGGCCTGATTTACGACACCATCATGATCCCCACCCCCAAGAACCTGAACTGGTGGTGGATCTGGGGCATCGTCCTGGCGTTCTGCCTGGCGCTGCAAATCGTCACCGGTATCGTTCTGGTGATGCACTACACCCCGCATGTTGATCTGGCCTTTGCCAGCATCGAACACATCATGCGCAACGTTAATGGCGGCTATATGCTGCGTTATCTGCACATGAACGGCGCGTCGCTGTTCTTTGTTGCGGTTTACATCCACATCTTCCGTGGCCTGTTCTACGGGTCGTACAAAGCCCCGCGTGAGATCACGTGGATCATCGGGATGCTGATTTACCTGATGATGATGGGCACCGCGTTCATGGGCTATGTTCTGCCCTGGGGTCAGATGTCCTTCTGGGGTGCGACCGTGATCACCGGCCTGTTTGGGGCGATCCCGTTCGTGGGTGAGGCGATCCAGACCTGGTTGCTGGGCGGACCGGCGGTGGATAACGCCACGCTGAACCGCTTCTTCTCGCTGCACTACCTGCTGCCGTTCGTGATTGCGGCGCTGGTGGTCGTGCATATCTGGGCCTTCCACACCACCGGCAACAACAACCCCACGGGTGTTGAGGTTCGCCGTGGCTCGAAAGCCGAGGCCGAGAAAGATACACTTCCGTTCTGGCCCTATTTCGTGATCAAGGACTTGTTCGCGCTGGCTGTCATTCTGGTCGTGTTCTGGGCGGTTGTTGGCTTTATGCCGAACTATCTTGGCCACCCCGATAACTATATCGAGGCCAACCCGTTGGTCACGCCTGCACACATCGTGCCCGAATGGTACTTCTTGCCGTTCTACGCGATCCTGCGTGCCTTCACCGGCGAGGTCTGGGTTGTGCAATTCGCCAGCTTCATCACTGGCGGCATCATCGACGCCAAGTTCTTTGGTGTTCTGGCGATGTTTGGTGCGATCCTGGCGATGGCGTTGGCCCCGTGGCTGGACACGTCGACCGTGCGTTCGGGTAAATACCGTCCGATGTTCAAATGGTGGTTCTATCTGCTGATCATCGACTTCTTTGCCCTGATGTGGCTGGGTGCGATGCCCGCCGAGGAGCCCTATGCGACTTTCTCGCTGATCGCGTCCGCCTACTGGTTCGCCTATTTCTTCGTGATCCTGCCGATCCTGGGTGTCATCGAAAAACCCGATGCTCAGCCGGAGACCATCGAAGAAGACTTCAACGCGCATTATGGCAAGGCTGACGCCGACGCCACGCCGGCCGAGTAAGAAGAGGGACCGGAAACATGTTCAAGAAACTTGCAATCGGTGCCGCGTTTGCTTTGGCTCTTACCCCTGCTGCGTCCCTCGCGGCAGGTGGCGGCGAGCAGCATATCGAGGATTTCCACTTCTCGTTCGAAGGGCCGTTTGGCACCTGGGACAAGCATCAGCTTCAGCGTGGCCTTCAGATCTATACCGAGGTCTGCGCGGCCTGCCACGGCCTGCAATATGTGCCGCTGAGGACGCTGGAAGACCTTGGCTACTCGGAAGAGGAAGTCATCGCTTATTCGGCGGGTAACTTCGAAGTGTTCGACCCCGAGCTGGACGATTTTCGCCCGGCCATCCCGACCGACCACTTCCCGGCGAACAACGGTGTTGGCGCGCCTGACCTGAGCCTGATGGCGAAAGCCCGTGCTGGGTTCCACGGCCCTTACGGTCTGGGGATCAACCAGCTGTTCAAAGGCATGGGTGGTGCGGAATACATCGCCTCGTTGCTGGACGGCTATACCGGCGAGGAAAAGGAAGAGGCAGGCACCATTCTCTATGAGAACAAAGCCTTCCCCGGCGGTTGGATCTCGATGGCGCCACCGCTGTCCGAAGATCAGGTGGAATTCGCCGACGGTCACCCGGCCACGGTTGAAGCCATGTCCGAAGACATCGCTGCGTTCCTGATGTGGACCGCTGAACCGAAGATGATGGAGCGCAAATATTCCGGCTTTGTCGGCGTGCTGTTCCTGTCGGTCTTGTCGGTGCTTCTGTATCTGGTCAACAAGCGCTTGTGGGCCGGTGTGAAAGGCAAGAAGACCGTCTAAGGTTTTTGGTAGCTGAAAAATTTGAACCCCCGCGCCATCTGGTAGCGGGGGTTTTTGTTGAGGGCGCGGTAAGGGGGCTAGCCCCTTCTTGGCCTGCGGCCAATTCATCCCCGGGATATTTTTTAGCCAGATGAAGGGCGGATCAGGCTTTGAGTTGGCTGGTCGTATGACCGGTGATTGTGGCGGTGACGATCTGGCCTTCGGGTTGGGGGGAGGTGAAGGTGACTTCGGTGAATTGCTCGGTACGGCCCATATGTGGGTTTTCCATCAGGATGTTATGAGTTTTGCCCAGTTGAGCGGTCAGGTGATTGGCGACCTGAGCGTCTCCGGCGGCGCGCAGGCGGGCGGCGCGGGACTTGATGATGTTGCCGTTGATTTGTTGCGGGATGCGGGCGGCGGGGGTGCCTTCGCGTTTGGAATAGGGGAAGACGTGCAGCCAGGTCAGGTCGCAGTCGGTGACCAGTTTCAGCGAGTTTTCGAAATGGGCGTCCGTTTCGGTTGGGAAACCTGCGATGATATCCGCACCAAAGGTCATGTCAGGGCGCAGCTTGCGGGCCTCTTCGGTAAAACGGATGGCATCGTCGCGCAGGTGGCGGCGTTTCATGCGTTTCAGGATCAGGTCATCGCCATGTTGCAGCGACAGGTGCAAATGCGGCATCAGGCGCGGTTCTGTCGCGATGGCCTGCATCAGGTTTTCGTCCACCTCGATCGAGTCGATCGAGCTGATCCGCAGGCGCGGCAGGTTCGGCACCAGTTTCAGGATGCGCATCACCAGATCGCCGAGCTTGGGTTGTGCTGGCAAGTCGGCGCCCCATGAGGTGAGGTCAACGCCGGTCAGCACCACTTCGTTATAGCCCCGGTCCACCAGCCGTTTGATCTGATCCACCACCACGCCCGCGGGGACGCTGCGCGAGTTGCCGCGGCCATAGGGGATGATGCAGAAGGTGCAGCGGTGATCGCAGCCGTTCTGGACCTGCACATAGGCACGCGAGCGGGTGCCGAAGCCGTCGATCAGGTGGCCAGCGGTTTCGGTCACGGACATGATGTCGTCGACCTGCACCGCCTCGGTCTGGCCGATAAAATCGGCGGCCATGCCTTTCCAGGTGTCGGGCTGCATCTTCTCGGTGTTGCCGATGACAGCATCGACCTCGTTCATTTGCGCAAAGGTTTCGGGTTCGGTCTGGGCGGCGCAGCCGGTGACGATCAGCCGTGCATCGGGGTTTTCGCGGCGCAGCTTGCGGATTTCCTGCCGGGCTTTCCGCACGGCCTCGGCGGTCACGGCGCAGGTATTCACTACGACGGCATTGCTGAGCCCTGCCTGCTGTGACAGTTCTTTCATCGCTTCGGTCTCATAGGCGTTCAGGCGGCAGCCCAGAGTGGTGAATTTGGGCGCGCTCATCCCAGCGTCCTCAGGAACTCAGGCGTCAGGGTGCCTGAGAACACGTGGCAGGTCGGGCCCGTCATCCACACGCCATCCTCGCACCAGTCGATCCAGATCGTTCCGCCATCGAGTTCGATCTGTACTTTGCGCCCCGTTAGGCCGCGCCGCGCAGCCGCCACTGCTGTGGCGCAGGAGGACGAGCCTGAGGCTAAAGTGATGCCCACGCCTCGTTCCCAGACACGCATTCGGATATGACCCGGGTCGATCACCTGCGCCACCTGCACATTGGTGCGTTCGGGGTAAAGCGGGTGATGCTCGTATCGCGCGCCGAATTCGGTCAGGGGGACGGCCTCGGCATCCTGGACAAAGAATGTGCAGTGCGGATTGCCCATGCCTGTTGCCGTCGGCCCGCCCTCGATTGGCAATTCCAAAGTGTCTACATCTTCGGCCAGCGGTATGTCGCGCCAATCGGTTTGAGGGTGTCCCATATTGACCGACGTCAGGCCGTCACCGGCATCTTGCGCGTAAAGCGTCCCGCGCTCGGTTGTCAGGGTTAGGGCGGATTTTCCGGTTTCCTCCATCAGAAACCGCGCAATGCAGCGCGTGGCATTCCCGCAAGCCGCCGAGGTCGACCCATCCGCATTGTAGAACACCAGATGCGCATCCGATTCGCCGTTTTCGATGACGGCCAATTGGTCAAATCCAACACCAAACTGCCGGTGACCGATTCCTTTTGCCAGTGACGGGGAAATTTCGGCTGTATGCGCGCGCGCATCCACAATGACAAAGTCATTGCCCAGCCCGTGCATCTTCATGAAGGGCAAACCGATGTTCGGATCTTGTTGCATGGCGGGCATATAGCGTTGCGCAGGACGGGAATCCAGCCTGCTGTGCAAATTCCTCAAAAAAGGGGTTGACCCCCCTGCGCCACCTGCCTAAGTAGGCCGCCTATCGGGACGCCGAAACGCAAGAAATTGCTGGCGAAACGAGGTGCAAAAAAGGTCTTGAACCCAGTTGGGAAAATGACTTAGAGAGCGCCACGGATCAAGAAGATCCAAACAAAAGAGTGGGCCGTTAGCTCAGTTGGTAGAGCAACTGACTTTTAATCAGTGGGTCGCAGGTTCGAATCCTGCACGGCTCACCACTTTTTCAAACAACATCATGCACGTTGGCCTTTCAGGGCCGGCATTGTTGTTTCGGTGACGCCGTATATCCACAGTTTTCGCGATTTTTCTTGGGACTTGTGAAAGAGTTCCCCTTTGTGGTCATTGCGTTTCATCCATTTCCTGATGGTAGCGATCTGCTTTGCAATTGAGCGAACAGTAGCAAACAGGACGTCTGGCACGTCGGAGTCCTTGCCAGACTGGGACACGGCAAAACGGATGTGTTATCTTGCAAAAACAGGGCCATGCAAAAGGGGAATCGAACGTGCTGACGCGACACCAGACAGTTGCATGGCGACCAGAGGGTTAAGATGAAGCTTCGGCACCGTCGCCTTTTTTCCCCAACCATGTCGCAGGCCGCCTTCAAAGGGCTGAGGCTGCTCAGGCAAGGCACACCGCCAAGCTGCGATCCAAGGGCCGAGAGGTTTGTGTTGCGGCAACAGAAGGTGCTGGCTGCTCCGATTCCAAAAGTTGCCAGCCGCACTGTTCAGGCGATGTTCGCCCAGGCCAGTGATAACGCGCCGGGTCATGAGTTCGACAGCACGCCAGATGAGATTGCGGCCGGGTTTCCGGACTATTTTGTGTTCTCTTTTGTGCGCAATCCCTGGTCTCGGGTTCATTCATGCTGGAAAGACAAGATTGCTGATGCGGTGACGGCGTCAAAGCTTTCGATTCTTTCGCGGTTTGAAGGAATTCGCCCGTTTATGCCGTTCCCGGAGTTTGTCGAGTGGTTGGACAGCGATTATGGAAGTGATGCTGTTGCGGATCGCCATTGGCTGTCGCAGACGCGCCACTTGTCCACCAGCGGGGGAGTGCAGATCTGCGATTTCGTGGGCAAGATTGAAAGCTTTGACGCTGATCTCGATCAGGTTGAAAGCCTGACCGGAGTGACATTCCCCAGAATCGCTGCGCAGAATGTCAAACCTGCCGCAGACAGCTATCACGCGGCATTTGATGAGCGCACCCGCCAGATCATCGGTCGGCGCTACGGCGAAGATATAGAGGCCTTTGGGTACCGGTTCGATTGAGGGGCGCTTGCCAGTAGGACATCGGAGTCCCGCACCCATTTCCTGGTTCTCGGGCACCATGATCAAAGGCATTTACCCTGTCGGCCCATGGACACTGACGGGCCACTGTTTTTCATCTGGCAACAGTAGGCGCCATGCTCTTCACGCCGGTGAAACATTATTGCAGATATTCGCGTAGTATGATGTCAACGTACTGAAAACTATGTGTTTCCATTATGGAAACAATTCGTTTCCTCAAGAATCGTGGACACAGTTTTGCCACAATGTCATCATCTTTAAGTGGGCGGCATGTTATTGTTTTGAGCGCATACCGGTTTTATTCATTGACTGGTTAGAGGGGGTTGTAGAGTGCAACTTGCCGCCCCGCGACTTCCACTGCAACTGGTGTAATCGGACCTGCTTTGTGCTAGGTGTGTTGGTATGTGTTTCCGACGGATCAGGGTGCGCTCGCTACCTTGACCCTATCCGTTTGCGAAGGATCATCAGCCGCGTAGTCGGCTGCTATTTTTTCAAGCTGCTGACGACGTTGTGCCATCCCGTCTGTCTCGGGAATTTGCAGGTGTTCCAGAATCTGCGCCCAGCGATGCAACCAATCATGCTTTTGCGCTGCGGCGGTAAGGTTGATCCTGCGCATGCGGTCCAATTCTTCCTTGTCGTCCAGCAAAGCTACAATTTGGTCAATGGCCGCGTCAGGGTCTTCGGACAGCTTGATAACGGACTCGGGCCAATCGAAATACCGCGCATAGTCTTCGGTTTCCGGCGCGTATCCAACTTGGGCAGCACCGCCCGCTATGCCTTCTACGTGGCGGGGTCCCCATGCGATGTTGCCCTTTATCTGATCTTCGTGGCCGATTTTGGCGATATCGACCATGAACAGTTTGGAGTGTTGAACGAGATTTGCCAGCAGATCGCGGTGCACACGGTGTTGCGCGGTGACGGGCGGTTTGGTGGCCGAGTCATACAGGTAGAAACCGCCGCGTTCCTTGATCTTATGAAGCAACCTTTCGTGCAATTCCGGGCGTCTGCGACCCATGTAATAGACGTCGATCGGGCGGTCAGATGCCACTGCGTCTGGCGCAAAGCGAACCATGTCAGCCGCACCCGGCAGGTGAATGACGGGTTTCCCTGTAATGCGCGCAAGGTCATCGCAGGTTTCAGCAAAGGCGCAGCAGATCAGGTCAAACTGCGCAAGATATTTGATCAGGGGCAGATGAAGGTTCAGTTCCTTCGACCACACCTCTTCCAGAACGCAGACAGCCAGACCGCAGCGTGCGCGCCAGTTTGGGATCGCGTCCAACGCCAAAAGCTCTTCTGGTTTTTGCGCGTCGCAAAAGAACAGGTCGTAATCGCGATCCAGTATGGTTTTCTGCACGCCGGACGGCCAATGCCGGAACAGGTCCGAGCGTTTGGACAGCCACCGCTTGGGATTGAAGGGCAAACGGCGTTCCTTGACGCGTTTTGGTGCCAGAACTTCAGCGTTCTCAATGTCGGCTATCACGTCTTCGAACTCAAACCCCGAACAGCGCGAGACGTTGTCGTTCAGGCTGCGCTGGGAGAAGATCAGGACTTCTCTGGGCGTCTTTGCGGACGGGGCTGGACTGGTCAAACACGTATTCCTTGTAAAGTATTCCAGGTCAAATGTATTTCAGAGCCACGACGTGGCCTATTCAAAGACTTTCTTCCCGAACCTTTCAACTTGTCCCGCTGATCGCCCAGTAAGATCGAGATTTCAGCAGTGCCCGGACGATATCGGCTGGCCGCTTCAAAAACTATGGAAAAAATCTGCGTTGTCTGGTTAAGTTTTTACGTCTGGTTCATTTCGCGGGCTCTTATTTAGGGTCATTTCCTTTACCACTGATCCACGCCCGGTCTCAGAAGCTGAACCGCCCGATATTTGGTGACCGTTGGAACAGGCGGATGGTTAATGATTTTTACTGAAACGCCTTTGCAGGGCTCTTTTGTTGTCGATCTGCAGGAAATCTCGGATGATCGTGGTTTTTTTGCCCGCGCCTTCTGCGCCGACGAATTCGAAGCGCACGGTCTCAAGCCAGCGGTAGCGCAGGTAAACCTCTCATATAACGAGAAAAAGGGAACGATCCGTGGCCTGCATTACCAAAACCTACCTGCGGCCGAGGCCAAGTTCATGCGCTGTATCTCGGGGGCCATTTATGACGTCATCGTCGACCTGAGGCCGGACAGCCCGACCTATCGCCAGCATTTCGGAATTGAGCTGTCCGCGCAGAACCGCCGTGCGCTGTACGTGCCAGAGATGTTCGCGCATGGCTATATTGCACTGTCGGACGGCGCGCAGGCGTTCTATTCGGCCAGTGAATTCTACACACCCGGAGTGGAGGGGGGGATTCGATATGACGATCCTACTCTTGGGATACAATGGCCCATTCCAGTCAGTATTGTTTCCGAAAAGGATGCATCCTGGCCTTTGCTTGACACGTAACAGCCCACAGATTCTGTGACCGGAGCTTGAAACCAGATGAATTTGAAGGCCCAAAATTCAAAAGTGCTGGTCACTGGTGCCTCTGGCTTTATCGGTCGGGCCTGTGTGCGAAACCTTGCAGGTGCTGGGTATCGGGTTATCGCGACCTATCGAACCGATCCGCCGCCGCCAATGGATGGCGATGTGGAGTGGGTAAAGGTCGACATGGCGGACACCGCTGCGGTCGCGGACCTGTTGCAGCGCCATCAGCCCAGCCATTTGCTGGCTTTGGCCTGGTATATGGGGCCGGGCAACCAGCAGTCGCTGGAGAACTTTCGCTGGATACAGCATTCGGTGGATTTGCTGTTCTCGTTTGCCGAGGCCGGGGGGCAGCGTGTGGTGTTTTGCGGCTCGTGCATGGAGTATGATTGGAGCGCGCCCGTCAAACTGCGCGAAGGTGTGACCCCGCTGGTTCCGGCAACGGAATACGGCGCGGCCAAGGTGGGCCTTTCGGTTGCGTTTGACCGGATGTGTGCTGCGTTGGGGATATCTGGAGCATGGGCGCGGCCGTTCTTCCTGTATGGGCCGGGCGAAAACCCAAAGCGGCTTGCAGCAGATGTGATCGTTTCGCTGCTGGAAGGGCGAGAAGCCTTGTGCACGCATGGCCGTCAGAAACGGGACTTCCTGCATGTCGACGATGTTGCCCGCGCTTTGGTCGATCTGCTGGGCAGCGATCTGCAAGGCCCGCTGAATATCGGCAGCGGCACCGCGATCCCGCTGGCCGACCTGATAACCGAGATCGCCCGTCAGATCGGTGCCGAAGACTTGGTTCGGTTGGGCGCACGAGAAGCGCGCGCGGGTGATCCGCCCTTGGTCGAGGCCGACAACACGCGCCTGTGTCGCGAGCTGGGCTGGTCGCCGAGATTTAATTTGGAAACCGGAGTTGCGGATACCATCGCCTGGTGGCGCCGCGAAATTGTGAAAGAAACTTGATATGAGTAACGAGAACATAGTTATCCTTGGCTCTGGCATGGCCGGACTTGGCGCGGCGCATCATCTGCATTCTCAGGGCGTGACGAGCAGAATGTATGACAAGAACCCGTTCCCCGGGGGCCATACCGCGACCTTCGCCCATGACAGCGGTTTCATCTTTGATGACGGGCCGCATATTTCGTTCTCGAAGGACCCTCGCATTCAAGAGCTGTTTTCAAGCAATGTGGATGGCAAGTTTGAGAAACTGCAGGCTTACGTGAACAACTATTACCACGGCGCATGGGTCAAGCATCCGGCGCAGGCGAATTTGCATAACCTGCCGGATGAGCTGAAAACCCAGTGTATTCTGGACTTTATCGAGGCCTCCAAGCAGGACGTGGTAGAAAAACCCGCCAATTATCTGGAATGGCTGATCTCGGTCTTTGGTGAGACGTTCGCCACGCATTTCCCGGCTGTCTATGGCAAGAAATACCATACCGTTGACGCTGATCAGATGAGCACGGTCTGGATGGGGCCGCGCTTGTACCGCCCGTCGATGGAAGAGGTGATCCGCGGCGCGGTTTTTGCGGAAACGCCGGACGTGCACTATATCACCGACTTCCGCTACCCGACCGAAGGTGGGTTCATTTCCTATCTCAAGCCGTTCATGAAAAAGACCGACCTGCATCTGGATCACAAGGTTGTCGCCATTGATCCCGTTGCAAAAACTGTCCGGTTCGAAAGCGGCGTGACCGAAGAATATGGCAAGCTGATTTCATCTATCCCGCTGCCGGACCTGATCCCAATGGTCAAAGGCGCCCCCCAGCATGTTCTGGATGCTGCGGCAAAACTGGCCTGTACCACCTGCGTAACCGTGAATATCGGGCTGGCGCGCGATGATTTCACGCCTGCAACCTGGACATATATCTATGACGAGGACATTGTTTTTACCCGGTTGAGTTTCCCGCACAAGATGTCGACCCAGACCTGCCCGCCGGGATGTGGCTCTATTCAGGCGGAATGCTACTATTCACACAAATACAGGCCGCTGGACGTCGCGCCCGAAGAACTGATCCAGCCGGTGATTGATGACCTCGTCAAGATTGGCCTGATCGCCGAGGACGAAAAGATTCTGCACACGGATGCCCGTCTGATCACCCACGCCAACATCATCTTCGATCTTGACCGTGAAGAGGCGCTGCCAATCGTTCACAAGTGGCTGGACGAGGTTGGCATTACCTATGTCGGACGGTTCGGAGAATGGGGCTATCAGTGGACGGACGAGGCGTTCAAATCCGGTGAGCGCGGCGCCCGAAACGTCATTCAAGAGCTTCAGGCCGTCTAACGCGACGCGTGCCGATCACGAAGCGGTCGGCACGGTTCTGCGAAAGTCCTGATCCAGTTGGTTTTCCTGCAATAGGGCCTCTAACTGGGCCAGACGCTTGTATTTGCGACCTTCAAAATCCTCGACCTGCAGGTCGCAAGCTTTGACCGCATCATATAATTGCTGCGCCCCCCGGACCGCGTCCCATTTGGGTTGAAAGCCCGGGATAGACTTTTCAATCTTGGCCGAGCTGACCCGGTATGACCGGTTGTCAGGTCCGGCATCGGCGGCATAGTCGATTTTTGCACCCGGAACCGTGTCGGCCACGATCTCGGCCAGATCTCGGATCTGATAGTTGTTTTCGGTCCGGCAGACGTTGAACGCCTCGCCCGAAATCTCGGCAGGGTCGGCTTCGAGCGTGGCGAGGAAGGCGCGGGCCATGTCTTCGACGTGGATGATCGGACGCCACGGCGTGCCATCTGACATCATCAGGATGCGACCCGAGGTGTAGGCATGTGCGATCAGGTTGTTGAGAACAATGTCGAACCGCATTCGGGGGCTTGCACCATAAGCGGTGGCAAAGCGCAGGAAAGTGGGGGCGAAGCTGTCATCTGCCAGCGGTTTCAGATCCCGCTCGGCCAGAACCTTGGACACGCCGTAATCCGTCTGTGGGTTAAGCTGACCGTCTTCATCGACAAAATCCTCTCCGGCCCGACCATAGTTCGAGCAAGAGGACGCGAAAACAAACCGCCGCACACCAGCGGCCTTGGCCTGTTTCGCCACATGGATCGTGCCTTCGTGGTTGATCTGTTGCGTCAGGCCGGGGCGAAGCTGTCCCAATGGATCATTCGACAGGGCCGCCAGATGCACCACCGCGTCGAAGCCTTTGAGGTCGTCAACCGTCAGGTCGCGAATGTCCTTGCCCAGGTTCGGGATTTCGGGAACGTCCCCGCCGGGGGCGAAATCGGCCCGGTCAAAGAGATTTATATCGCACCCAGTCACCTGGATTCCCGCCTCGGCCAATACCGGGGCGGTGACCGTCCCCACGTAGCCGAGATGACCCGTTAACAGAACCTTTTGAATGTTCCCATGTTGCCCACGGTCGGTTGCCATTTTTCCACATCTCCTCAAGCCGGCGTTTGTCCGCCAGATGGTCCATACAATACCAGAAACCAGGATGGCGGTAGGCCATCAACTCACCCAATTCCATCAGCTTGGGCAGGGGTCCTTCTTCCCACATGATCTCGTCGCCATTCACGCTGGCGACGGCGTCGAACACTTCGGGCTCCAGCACAAAGAACCCGCCATTGATCCAGTCGGCCGCCGTCTCGGGCTTTTCCATGAAGCCTTCGACCAACCCGTCTTCGCGCACTTGCAGATGCCCGAATGTCGTCAGGGGGCGCACCATCGTGATGGTAGCCAGCTTGCCGTGTGATTTGTGAAAGGCAACAAGTGCGTCCAGGTCGACGTTTGAGACACCGTCCCCGTAAGTCAGCATGAACGTGTCATCGCCCAGATACGGTTGCAGTCGGGCCAGCCGCCCACCGGTCATGGTTTCTGTCCCGGTGTCGATCAGATCGACTGTCCAGGGCGGCATCTGCGCATCCAGAACACTGTTGTGATAATCGGGTTCGCCGAACAGTTCGCGCTTGGCGAAGTCGATCCTGAGATTCCCGTCATACTGACACAGATCGGAAATATAGCGTTTGATCAGGTCGCCCATGTAACCAAGGGCCAGCACGAACTCATGATGCCCATAGGTCGAGTAGTGCTGCATGATATGCCACAGGATCGGTCGGTTGGCGATTTCGACCAGTGGCTTGGGGCGAACGCGGGTTTCCTCGATCAGGCGAGAGCCCTTACCACCTGCAAAAATGGCTGTTTTCAATAGTGCCTCCCCAACGGATACTAGAACTCGGAAAAGATAAAAAACTACGAATGGCTAAAGTCGACAACACCGGGCAGGCCGCTGTCAATCTTTGAAATCTGAAGCCTTCCAAATATTTTGGAGACGTCGGGATGATGGATGTGATTTGAGCGTATTGCGCGACCTCCTGCCGTCCGATTGTCCTGATGTCCCTCATGCCAACGACGCGCCCCGCAATCTGAAGTCCGCGACGAGTGCTTTGGCGACAAGATTCGTTTTGGTCATGTACGTCACCAGCAAGATCCACATGCCGTCCAGACGCCCCAGAACATTGCTCTCGGTAATATTCAGAAAGATGAAGCCCACGCTCAACGCAAACACGAGGACAAAGTCGTCTCGGGGTTTCAGGTGCCGCAGGCAGTAAAACACCGAACTGTAGAACCGAAAGAAAGCGAGAAACAGCAGCACGACGCCAACAAACCCAATGTTCAGCCAGGTTTCGATCAGCCCATTGTGCGAATAGTAGGGCGTGAACCCCAGCTGGTACTGATTTTCATAGATGCGCATATGGGGGGCTGCGTCATGCCAATAGCCCGCATACCCAAACCCCAGCCAAAACCGATCCATAGCAAACGGCCAGGTCAGCTCCCAAATGGGAATCCTGTTGGACAGCGTGGGCTGGCGTCCGATCATCGCAAATAACGGCTCGGCAACGTCAGAGGCCAGGACCAGCGTTCCCAGCCCGATCACAAAGGCTGAAAAGAGCATGAAGCCCAAAGCCCAAAGGAACTCGAGCCGGGGCATGATCTTGATCATGAGAAAGCCCGAGACGACAAACAGCCCGATGATCTGCGCGGTTCGTGAATCGGAGGCGACCAAAAGAACAATCGCTGCGACCACCGTGACCTGAAAGAACAGGCGTAGCCGTCCAGTCGTGACCTTTATGGCGAAGAAGGACGACAGAATCGCCATCACGGAGTTCGCGCCCAGCTCGTTCTTGTGCAGGTAGATGCCGTTCCACGAGTTTTCCCAGGGCGGCAATCCACGTGCTTGCGGAAGGGCGCCAATAGCAGCCAGAGACAGGGCCATGGACAGCGCAAAATACAGCGCCACAAACAGCGCCAGACCCCGCATGGACATCATACTGGCCAAGGTCAGGCCGAACAGGGTGGTCGCGACCAAAGGAACGGTGCGCTCCATCGTAAGCAGGCGATAGTCGCTCCAGGATGCAGACAGCATGGCAAGAATGATCATCAGCACAATTTCGGGCGAGGCGAATACACTGCGCAGCAGGTGCCGATAATACAGAGCAATGATTGCAAGGATCGGAAGAAGCGTGAGGATCTCGATCCGATTGGCAAGGTTGTTGCGATAAAGGACAACCGACAGAATGTCCGATCCCACAAGGATCAGTAAGATCATGCAGATCATCAGGACGTTGCGGTGGAACGATGTGCCCGCCGCCTGCTGATAGGGGATACTGCTAAAGGAACGCCTCATGACACGGCCAACAAACCCAAATACCCAGATGCTGAATGCGCGATTCAGCAGATCACTCAGAAAACTATGAAACCAAGCCTAGCAAAGCCCGGCTGCACGAGTCCATCGTCGTGCTGTTTCCGTGCCGGTTTGCGCGCCGTAAATCCCAATTTCATCAATAAATTCAGCAAATCGACACCGCGCGTGGAATATGATTTAACGAATCCGGCCTCTGCGCCGGTTTGTCACGCCGCATTTTCACGGATTGGCCCGCAAGCTTATGGCAGCAGCCCCATTTGAAGTTTTCCGGGCGGCCTTGTGACTTATGAGTTGATGTCGGCTTCTGACGGTTGGGTATTTTTATGAAGGCTCTGCACCCCATCACGCATATCGGTTTTTCATGACCTGGTATTTTGTTCCCAGAATGCTGTCCGCATTCATGTCTGTCGTGATCCTCGTGGTGATGACGCGTGTGCTGGGGCCCGCAGAATTCGGGCGCTATACCCTGACCCTGCTGCTGGGCACGCTGCTGTTCTCGTTCACATTCTTTTGGCTGGTGATCTCTGTCGGACGGTTTCATCACGCCAAGGAGTTCGAAGGCAGAACGATCGGAACGGTTCTGGGATCTGCCGTCCTGATTGTCCTCGCTCTGCTGGCAATCGTGGCGATGTCTTACGTTGTTCTGCCCTTTGCCTGGGCCAACAGCTTTTTCTATGCGGCCGTGTTTTGCATCAGCCACGCGATCCATGAGATCGGTGCAGTTTGCTTGCGTCAGTATAACGAAGGGCCAAAATTTGCGGCTGTGACATTGCTGCGTCATGCGCTGGGCGCGTCATTGGCCGTTGCGTTCATCGTGAACGGCGGCGGATACGAAAGCGCCGTGATCGGTATTTCGCTGGGCGCTGCGCTGACAGGGGCATATGCGGTGCTTGTTACGGTCGGTCGGTCTCGCGTCTATTTTCCCAAACGGGCCGAGGCGAAAACATACCTGTTCTTTGGCTTCCCCCTGGCCGTTGTCGGGTCAACCTCGGTCTTTCGCGCCATGTCCACACAGTCGTTGCTGGCGGTGCTGGTCGGGATCGAAGCGGCGGGCTATTTTGCGGCAGCTCAGGCGCTGACCATGCGATCGCTTGTGCTGACGATGAGCACGCTGTCAAACGTGGTGGCGCCTTCCGTCTTTGAAGCGCATGAGGTCAAGGGAATTGCGCATTCCGACTCGGTTCTGGATCGTTACTTCTCGTTCCTGATGCTGATCTCGATGCCGATTGTCGTTGCACTGGTCAGCGCAGCCGGCGTGTTCGCGAACCTGCTGTTTGACCACAGTTTTGCGCAAGAAACGGCCGGATACCTGCGGGTTCTGGCAATCGCGGCTTTCGTGACGGGCCTTCAGGGGGCGTATTTCAGCTATTCGTTCATGCGATCAAAAAAGACCGGCCTGCAACTGGTGATCACATTCGGGACGCTGATCGTGCATGCCCTACTGTCACTGGCCGTCATCAACCTGTTCGGAGCACCCGGAGCATCCTATGCGTTTTTGGTCAGCAGCCTTTTCAGTTTTGTCGTGTATTTCTACATCGGACGGAAGGTTGATCCGCTGAAAGTCCCCGTCCGGGAATTGACCAAAGCCCTGATGGGGGCGTTGATTTTCGTGCCGTTCGGCGTGATGGCGGAAGGGTCCTCAACCCTCCTTATCCAGGCCGTTTTGCTCTTGGTCGGGTCTTTGGCAATGTTCGCTACACTTGTTGTTATTCGGCAGACTGCAGCCGTTACTGTCTGGAACAGGATACGGGGCCGGGTTGGTTAGCCAAACTTTGCCACCGTGGATAAAGTATATTTAACAATATATTAACCACCATCTGGCCACAGTTCCTTCAGTGTGTGGGCATAATTTTGCCCAGTTGCTGTGGGTTTCTTGAATCGGGCGATTGGGTCCCTCGTGGTTGGTTGAATATGATGTTAGATTGTCACTGATCTCAAGATTTTGTGTCACTTGATGGCTTATCGCGTGGGGTGATCTATATTCAGAGCCAACTGCCTGAACGCACAAGAGCATGAGGTCAAAAGGCAGGTGAAACAAAGATGACAAAAGACCGAACAAGAGCAACGTACTAGATGGTAATCGTTTATCTTCTCTCTGGGCCGCTTGTCGCCGTTCTGTGCTGTGTCGCGCTGATTCTCACGGGCTCGAGCACGGGGGTGGCTGTGCTGGGTGGATTGCTGATTGGATGCTTTACGCCGTTTCTGGTTGCCGTTTTGCATTTCGCATTCAGCCGCAAGTTGCGCCTGAAAATGTTCAGTAAACTGCCCTCGAAGATCGGTCAGTAACGATATCGGAAACAGTGCGCAGAAATGTGCCTGATTGTTTCCGTTTTGGAAACATTAACAGCCGGTTAACCACCCGTTGACCCCTCGGGTGCCCTGTTTCGATGCAAAAGGTTTCGGGCGCCGATAATCTCCAACAAATAAGTTGTCTCTTTATTTTAAAGGTGCGATCATGTTGCGGGGCAATAATCCCGGTCGGTGTTGGCACCGAGTCGGGGTATAACATGGGTGGGATCACGCACTTGGTGCGCTGTACCCCAAATTCGAGCGAATAGAATTTGTAGTCGCCGCTGTATCCGAGCTTAACGGCGCAGCGTGTGGCGAAGCGTTACGCGGTAAGTTTTGCCGCTGACGTTTTGAGTGCTGTTGTGTTGTCTTGGGGGTTATTATGAACCACGTTCGAAGTTCTATTCGGATAGAAGATTCTGAAATATGCAAACCAAATCAAAGATCTATTTCTGAAGTTGTCGAGTTCTGCAATTTAAAAAGCTTTTACGCCGTCAAGGGTAAACGTCTGCTGGACATTTTTCTTATCCTGATCGGTGCACCATTTGTGCTGCCACTTATTCTTGTCATTGCGATCCTGGTCAAACTGGACGGTGGCCCTGCCATCTATCGGCAACGGCGCGTGGGTATCGGTGGCAAGGAGTTTGACTTTCTGAAGTTCCGTTCGATGGTTCCGAATGCGGACCAGATGCTGGAGCAACATCTGAAAGAATGCCCTGCGGCGGCGGCCGAATGGCGCAAGCATCAAAAGTTGGAGAATGATCCACGGGTCACGCGGTTTGGCCGGTTCATTCGCATGACATCGCTGGATGAACTGCCACAGCTTTGGAACGTCCTTATGGGTGATATGAGCCTGGTTGGTCCGCGACCCATGTTGCCTGAACAGCAGGTTCTGTATCCGGGTCTAGAATACGGCTTGATGAAGCCCGGAATCACTGGTCTGTGGCAGGTATCTGATCGCAACGATGTCGAGTTTTCGCATCGCGCGCTTTTTGACAGCGACTATGCCAGGCAAATCGGGTTCTGGTTTGATCTCAAGATTCTGTTCCGAACCGTGGGCGCAGTGTGCAACGCGACCGGTTACTGAAAATTCCGGGCTTGTTGCCTGCAAGTTAAGTGGTGACCGAGATGACTTTTGGACTGTGTGAATTGTTTGGAAAAGCGTCCGGCTGGGTTGGGGATCAATTCCGGTCCTTTGGTCGTGGCGTGGTTGCGGCATTTTTTGTGCTATACGCCGGAGCCGCCTTTGCGGATTTCGATCTTGAGCCCGGCGACAACGTCCGCGTGACGTTTACGGGGCTGGATTACCTGTCATTTGAAGCGGCAATAGACGTGCATGGTTACGTGAACCTGCAATGGCTAGGTCAGTTCGAAGCACAGGGGTTGTCGCTGGAGGAATTGGAACAGCGCGTGCGTCTGGACGCCTCGGGCAAAATCGTAAAGCAATACAACAACAACGGTGAGATTTTCATCATTCAGCTCGACGGTGATGAGATCGAGATCTCTCGGAACGGGTATCGTCCGATCATCATTGGCGGAGATGTCGCGCGGACAGGTCAGATCGACTATCGGCCGGGTGTCACGGCCCGTGAAGCCGTCGCATTGGCTGGCGGTGTCAGAAGCCAGCTTCTGACGGATGACGTCACCATTGACCCCATTCAACTGATGCGTTGGCAAACGGCCTATGGTCAGGCGGCGTTGGATCAAGCCGAAGCGCTGACCCGGAAATGGCGGGTCACAACTGAATTGTTGCAAAATATGAACCATCCCGAGCCTTTGATCGGCGATGTTTCCGTATCGGAAACAGTTCTGGCGGACCTGATCACTGAGCAGATCAAGATTCGCACGGTGAACCTGGCCAATGAAACAGGTGAACGGCATTTCTTTGAAGATGCCGAGGAACAGGCTGGCCAACGAATCGCGATTCTTCAGAAACAAAAATTCCAACTGGCCAAGGCGCTGGCTGCCGACGAAGAAGAAGAGGCGCGGGTCGTCAGCCTTGTGGAACGTGGTCTGGCACCTGGATCTCGGATCGCCGATACACGCCGTACAACCGTTCTGTCCGCAACACGGCTGCTGGATGTCGACGAAGACCTTGCCGCGACCAGTCTGGTCTTGACCCGGCTGAGACGGGATCGCGAACAATACGAACAAGAGCGGTCGTTGCGTCTGTTGCAGGAGCGCAGGGACGCAAATCTGGCCATTCGGGAATCGACGCTGCAAATGGACACGATCGCCAAATATCTGGCCGGCGCGTCCAATGAGATGGGGATTGATAGTCTTATTACCGACATCGACTACACGGTGAAAATTTATCGCTTGGTCGAAGGTGAACTGCAGGCGGTTCAGGGGGACAAGCAAACACGTTTGCTTCCGGGTGACAGCCTGGAGATCAAGGTTGAAGAGTTGCTGCCCGAAGCGCCGCTGACCGAGTGACCTCAGCCAATACATTCTCAGTCAGAGGAGGCACATCCGGCGCGGCGCAAGTTTGAAAAAGTAAGTGACCATCTGCGTCGCCATAGCTGTTAAACGGGTAACGAATTTCGAATGTGGTTTTTAGCATGAAAAACGAAGCATCCAGCGTGGCGTCTTTTGGGGCCAGTGTTCCCTCTCAGGCTGATACGGCGCACCTGACCACTTTGAAGGCTTTGTTGCTGGTTGTTGCTTTTGCGATCATGCAGATGATACCGGCCGCCATAAACGGGTTTCCGTTCGTTTTCTTTGACACGGAAGGGTATCACAAAGCGGGCGGGGCGGTGGTGCAGACGATTGCCGGAAAGCCCGCTCAGGAGCTGATCGCTGAAAGTGCCGGATCGCAAGCGCAGAGTTCCGGCGAAGAGACAACTGCACAACCTGGAAACTCGGACAAGGGCGGCAAGTTCGCAGTGCCAATGTCACGATCCCCGTATTACGGGATTTTCGTGTACGCCTTTTTTAACCTCCAGCCCTATTTGCTTGCGTTTTTTCAGTCACTCATCGTTGGCTATGCGGCGTGGCTGGCTGTCAGGCAGTTGTGCCCGGTTGATCCTGTAAAACCCTATTTGGCCGCTGGTGCGGTTTGCGCTTTGGCGACACCGCTGCCATATTTTTCCACATATACCATGCCGGATATATTCGCGGCATTGGCCCCTATCTGCCTGTTCCTTTTGTGTTACGGCAGAAAGAACCTGTCGGTCCTTCAGCAAGTGTTCTGTTGGGTCACGCTGGCAGCCGCGGCTGCGTTCCATAACAGCCATATTCTGGTGATCTTCGGATTGCTGATGATCTTGCTGATCATGTCGATCTGGCCACGGCTCAGGCCCACGTTTTCCGGTCTGCTTGTGTCATTTTCTGCCTTTGGCGCAGGTGTGTTTGCGGTCTTTCTGTTCGCCTATGTCGCCTTCACCATTTTCGGAAGCTGGCCGCAGAGCATCCCCTTTCTGACCGCACGGGGGATCGAGGATGGACCGGTTGCGGAACTCATAGAGAATGATTGCGACCAGCATGGGTTCACAATCTGCGGTGCGGCTCCGTTGCAAAGCCGCGACTCGCAACATTTTCTCTGGCATCCGGACGGGTTTTTCCGGTCGTCTGATCCGGACACCAAACTGCAACTTAGCAATGAGGACGCTTCGGTCTTTTTGACGGCAGCATTGGAATATCCGGGGATGCAGATCGCGGCATCGCTGAAAAATTCGGCCGAACAGTTCGGCCTGTTCGGGTTGTACGAGTTTGAAACGGCCAAACGGGTCTTTCTTGAGCAGGCACCGCTGTTCATGAGTGAAACTGATCTGAAAAATTACGGGAACTCGATGGCTGTTACCGGGGCCTACCCGTTTGTTGCGTTATCGACCCTGATCTATGTGGTTGCGGCCTTCAGCTTGGTGACTGTGTTCTACATTTACGCGTCACGGCCTGTTTCAAACGCGGCCTTGGCTTTCGGCATCCTGATATTGGCAACGCTTGTCGTGAACGCTGTGGTCTGCGGTGTGCTATCGGATCCGCATCACCGGTATCAGGCGCGCGTTGTCTGGCTGTTACCGCTGTTGGCGACCTATCTTGTGTTTCACATCAATCAGCGTCGCGCCGGGACTTAGGGTTTGGGCGCCGCATATTGCAAATAGCTGAGGCGGCGGGCCTCTCTTCTGCCGCGTGAAACAGTGTCGAGGATCAGGGCGCAGGCGATACACACAATCGACATCAAAAACCCGGTCAGGGCTGCGAATAAGGATGGAAAGCGGGCGACCTGATTTGTTTCCAGGAACTCCAAAAGCACCGACAGGAACACAAGGCCCGAAGGGATGAAAATCAGCCCTGCGAGCGAGAAAAAGAACAAAAGCGGTTTCTCTTCCTTCACCAGAAATCCGATCATGCGCAGGATTCGCAGGCCATCTCCGTAGGTCGACAGCTTGGACACCGAATTCTCGGGCCGCGCACGATACTTGACCTGAACTTCATCAATCGGAAGCCGCATCTGAAGCGCGTGAACGGTGAGTTCGGTTTCGATCTCAAACCCGCTGGACATACTGGGAAAGCTTTTGACGAACCGTCGACTGAAAACCCGGTAGCCTGACAGCATGTCCTCGAGGTTTCGGCCAAAGAACAGCTTAACCAATGAGGTCAGCATCCGGTTGCCAAATTTGTGGCCGGGCCGATAGGCCGCGTCGTCCGAGTGTTTTCGCGCCCCGTTTACCATGTCCAGATTATTGTTCCGCAGCAATGCGATCAGGTCGGTGACGTTGCTGGCGTCATAGGTGGCATCACCGTCGGCCATGACATATACGTCCGCCTCCACGTCCGCGAACATGCGCCGAACCACGTTTCCTTTACCCTGATTTGTTTCGGACCGGACGGTCGCGCCCGCACGCTGCGCGACCTCGATTGTTGCATCCGACGAATTGTTGTCGAACACATACACATCGGCGTCTGGCAGCGCTTCCTGGAATTCAGAAACGGTCAGTTCAATCGCCGCCTCTTCGTTATAGCAGGGTAATATGATCGCAATCCGAACCGCATCATCCGAAGCAACGTGATCTGGGTTGCCACCCTTCAAACTCGAAGCTGCTTCCTCCTTCAACACGGCACTCATCCTCCAAAAAAACAAAAAACACGGATTGACAGAATATGTTTTGGGATACCAGATATTCACCTATGCCAAAAGAAAAATTGACATAAGGGTCAAAGCTCTAACCTGTTTTGCTGCCAATTTGCTGCGGTCTTTCCAGAGCTATCAGTGGGGTCCAAGCTAAACCCCGACCACTTGGACGTAGATTGTATTATCAAAGGCGGCGGTGGATTTGTGAACATGCCTTCCTCTCAGTTTTTCAAGTTTGTAATCGTGGGTGGCATCGCGTTCTTCGTGGATGCCGGTCTGCTGCTGCTGACAACCGAGTGGTTCAGCCTGATCCCTGAGATTGGGCGCATTATCTCTTTTTGCGGGGCCGTCACAACGACCTGGTATTTGAACCGAACCTACACCTTCGCAACCCTCAGCCGCCCGACGCTGAGAGAGTTCGCAAGCTATGTGTTGGCGATGAGTTTTGGCCTGGCGGTGAACTATGCCGTGTTCGTTGCGTTGATCAGGCTCAACGAGACAGCCGGCGCCTATCCGGTGATTGCATTGGTGCCCGCGACGCTGGCCGGGATGGTCATCAATTTTCTGTTTTCGCGGCGCATTTTGGGGTCGGACCAGAAAACGGAACAATGAAACCGTTCCGCAACCTGTGCTGATTGAAGATGCTTGCCGGGTAGCTTGACGTGTCAGGCGTTACCCCAGATTGGGGTCCCCATAGTTCTTGGCGCGTTTCAAATCGACGCGCGTCGCAACCAGGGCCGCTGGCCTGACATCAGCGTTTTCCAACTCACGAATGGCCTGAAAGACGGAATTTCTGTGCGTGTTGTTCCATCTGGTAAACAAAATGACCCGCTGGGAAATCTGCGACAGATAGGCCGACTCCACCGCCGCCAGCAGGGGCGGTGTGTCCAATAGGATCACTTCGTACATATCGGACAGGGTAATCAACAGGTTGAGGAACGCCGGAGAGCGCAGAAACTCTTCCACAAGCGTGACTTTTGCTTCGGAATCCAGGTTGCCGGCAAGCGGCAGGATATCCAGCCCATCCTGAGGCGTCGCAACAATGTGTTCCTGAAAGGACGAGGGATTGGCGGTGCAGTACTTCAGTTCATCGACCGACAGTTTCGACAGATCCCGATAAGCAGACGCAACCGTATCGCAGTCAATAATCAGCGTGCGGAATTTTGTCTTGGCGCAGACGGACCCGATCAACAGCAGGGATGATGTTTTCCCTTCGTCCGGCAGCGCGGACGCGCCAGAGAAGATGACGCACCCGTTGTTCGCAAATCCCTGATTGGGCTTGCCGTCCAGACTTTTCGAAAAAAACTCGACCGCTTGCGAAAAGGACGGCTCACCTTGCTGGCGCAGCGACCGCAAACCAACATCACTGCTGGCCAACAGCTTTTTGCCATATCGAATAAATTCGGGGTCCAGCTTTCCGTCATTGGTAAAGAACGCTTCGAATTGTGGAGCGCTTTTGATCTCGGGAAGGATCGCGGACAGCTTCACCCCTGTTGCGCTTTCGAACTCATAGGTGGTTCTGAGCCGCCTTTGAAAAATTTCGCGTGCAACGGTCCAGCCCAGACCGGCGAAGATGATCATGAACATCACGCCGATGGATGTCTGGGACCGCTTGGGTTCCGACGGGTCGACTGAGACGCGGGCCCGCTCAATAAGATGCGCCCCGGCGTCCAGATAATCGCCTTGTTCGGCCCGACGCCCAAGCTGGGACACGAAGTCCCGGTAAATCGCTTCGGTGACCAGGATTTCATTCTCAATCCGCTTGGTAACCGAATCGTGCTGGACCTGTTCGGCCTGTTGGTCTCGAAACACTTGGATGCTGCGATTCAAGTCGTTCAGTTGGTCGTCCAACTGTTCCACCCGTTTTTCGGCAATGTCCTGCGCCGCGCTGAGCCGTTCCAGTGCTTCTTCGGTATTGGAATCCTCTCCAAGATCCGGGGGAAGCAGTCCGATTTGCTTGGCAAAGCCAATCGCGTCCTGGGATTTCCCCTGCGCGCGCAGCGTGTGGATCGTATTGGTTTGTTCCTTGATCCGGGCCAGTTCATTTTCAACCAACTGAGCCCGCCGTTCGGCCTTGATACGCTGGGCCTTGATGGTCGCGTATTCGTCGGGGGAATAGGGAATTTCGATCGAATGCGTTTCCAGATCCGAGCTCAGTTTATTCAGATCATCCCGCAGATGCCCGATCCGCGTTGTAAGCCAACTCTGGGATTGGCTCAGATCATTGCGCTTCATGGTTGTCAGGTTGGACAGATACTCTGACGCAAGGCTGTTGGCGATGTCTGCCGCCTTCTGCGGTGACTTGGCCGTGACCCGAATCTGGTACACCGCCGAAATGTCGCCAATCTGTTCGATCCGCGTGGAATTCAACAGATTTTCGATTGTCGTTTCCCGCGCAAGCTCTTCGGCCGAGCTTTCAGTGTCCACAACCGTGTCATCATCGCTGCTTAGGGCGTTGACCAGACCATTCTTGAGGCTGCGCGCCAATGCGATCGGCGACAGGTTGATACTGGTGTCTTCCCCCGAGAATTCAGGATCCAGATGAAGCTGCATCCGATCGACGACACCCTCGATCAAGTCGGTAGAGCGCAGAAGTTCAAGCTCACTTTCCAGCGAAGTCAGCGATAGCGGCAGACCTGAAACGTAAGGTGTGAACTGCGTTTCGGTCTGAACGCGCGTCTCCATCATGACTTTCGCGCTGGACGTATATTTTGTGTCTGCGGTGTAAGTGAATATATATGCTATAACAGCACCCACAAACCCCATCGCAATGATCCAGGGGAGAGAGCGCCTTATAGCCCAAGCAATATTGGACAGCGTTCTAAGCTCTGGGTCGCCTGCCGAAGCAAGGCTCGTCCCAGAGAGTTCGACATCTAATCCTCGGCGGTACTGATCAGTCATAACAAAAAACAACGTGCGGTAAGGATAGGCCCGAGCATAGTGTCGGCGGGCTTATATCAACAGGGAAATCAACAGATGGCGTCAACAATGGCCCTAGAAAACCATGATTGGCTGCGAAAAGATAGGAAGTTTAAGGGGGTTTGCCATTTCGCACGGGGCTGCGCCAATAAACTGAGCAGTTCGTGGAGTATGTATTAGCGAGAATCGGCAGTCCTGATAACCTGCCGTTACTCTAAGTGTTTTAACCAGTTGGCTATGAGATGAACAAGATTCTCGACAAGCGTTTGTCGCACACAATAGTAGGTGGAATGCCCGTCGCTCTCGCCAGCGACGCCGAACTCACGTCGGCGATGCTGGACGATGTTGAACGGCGCAGGGCCGGGCTGAACCGCCGCGCATTGACGGTGTTCGATTCGAACGCACAGGGAATATCGCTCTATGCCGAAGATGCAAAATTCGCCAAAGCGATAGACTCGGCCGACATCATTCATGCCGACGGGCAGATCGTCGTCTGGGCCTCGAAGTGGACGCAAGGGGCCAAGGGTATCCCCGAACGCACGGCCACCACCGATTTCATCCACTCAGCCGCTGCTGCAGCGGCGAAGAACGACGTAAAGTTCTATCTTCTGGGCAGCACTGAAGAGATTAATCGTGGATGCGCCGAAGAGTTGACCGCGCTGTATCCCGGCCTGAACATCGTGGGCAGGCGAAACGGATATTTCGATGCATCCGAAGAAGAGGCCGTCATCGCGGACATCAACGCAAGCAAGGCGGATATCCTGTGGGTCGGCCTGGGGAAGCCGAAAGAGCAGTTGTTCGCCAATCGCATTGCCTCAAAACTGGACCACTGTGCCTGGATTGTGACCTGTGGCGGGTGTTTTCATTTTGTCGTGGGGGATTATCCGCGCGCGCCTTTGTGGATGCAGAAAATGGGGCTAGAGTGGTTGCATCGCATGGCGACCGGTCCGCGGTATCTGTTCAGAAGGCATATGCGGACGCTGCCGCATGCATTGAGTATTGTGCTCAGAAAAGATGTGCCCAAGCGGTTCGAGCGCAGATAGAAGGGCGCAAAGACTGGCTGAACTGAGTTTCCCGGAGTTCCGCCAGAGGTATTGGTAAGTTGGTTTGTTCAGAAGGGATTTCGCGTGGGGAAGGTGGATTTCATAGGAATCGGTGCGCAGAAGGCTGCGACGACCTGGCTGCATCACGTTTTGTCCGAGCACAGTTCGGTGACGACGAACGATACCAAAGAGCTGAATTTTTTCACCGCGAATTTTGACCGGGGCTACGCATGGTACGAAAGCTGCTTTGCAGATGCTCCCCCCGAAAACATATGCGGAGAGTGTTCTCCAACCTACTTCTTCAGTTCGGATGCACCCCGGCGGGCGCGGGCCTATAACAAGGATCTCAAGCTGATCTGCATCCTCAGGGATCCGATTGGGCGTGTGTTCTCGAACCATTTGCATGAAATTCGCAAAGGCCACATCGCGCCCTCGACTTCGGTCGAGGCGGGTCTGGCCCAAAACCCCGCCTATGTGCAGCAAAGTCAGTACAAGACCAACCTGGAAAACTGGCTGCAGCACTTTGACCGGGACGCTTTGCTGGTTCTGTTTTCCGAGGAAGTGGCCGCAAATCCCGACGAGTCTTATGACCAGATCTGCGGGCATCTTGGCCTCTCGTCCCGGGAAGGGTCCGAGGCGATTTCAGAAAGGTTTCATGAAAACATCACCTACAGGAATAAGACTTTGCAAAAGTCGCTTCGGTTTGGCGGCGATATGATGCGATCACTGGGAATGGGTGACGGGGTGAAAAAGCTGAAGACCCTTCCGGGTTTGAAACAGATGCTGTCGATGAACAAGCAGCATTTGAAAATCATGGTTCCGCCGCCCACGTCTGAAACGCGGGAAAGACTGGCGAACCAGTTCAGGCCCGACATGGAATTCGTGGCTGAACTGACAGGGCGTGAAACCTTGCCATGGTCCACCTGGAGCGATCTGCGACCGGCGGATGCCGAGGCAAAGGGATAACCATGCAGGGATCATCGGCGACGCATAACATTGGCAGGACCGGCGCAAGAAACCGGAACTGCAAGAACAGAAACATGCTTTGCCGATGACGGGTGAGCAGTCACATAACGACGTGCCGCATGTTGCCATCTGCATTGCAACTTACCTGCGCCCTCAGGGTTTGCGGTCTTTGGTCGAAAGCCTGAACCGGCAGAAGATAGAAGTTCCCGGAATTCGTGTAACCTTGGTGATTGCCGATAACGCACCCGACGCCCCTGCGACGGATGCGTTGGGTGATATCCAGAAGTTGAGCCATTGGCCGGTGATCTACACCGTTGAATACGAACGCGGAATCGTGTCGGCACGCAACAGAACGCTGAGCGAAGCCCCGATTGACGCAGATTACATCGCCTTTCTGGACGATGATGAAGTGGCATCCGAGGACTGGCTGGCGCAGATGCTGCAGACGATGACCCTGCCGGAAACTGTCGCCGTGCAAGGGGCGGTAGAGCCCCGGTACCAGCAACCGCCACCGGACTGGATCGAGGCGCTTAATCTCTTTCGCATGGGTCCTTATGCGCAGGGGGCCATGCTACCGGCTGCGGCGACGAATAACGCGATGGTGGATGCGGCGGTCATTCGGGACCGTGGCCTGCGGTTCGATCCGCGCTTCAACATAACCGGGGGCGAAGATGAAGAGTTCTTTTCTCGGCTGCGGGAAGGTGGTGGAATGATCCGGGCCGCAGCAGATGCACTGGTTTGGGATGATGTGCCGGAAAACCGTTTGACATTGCGCTGGCTTGGCCGACGGTGGTTCCGAATGGGCAATACGTTAAGCCGCATCGCCCTGATCCGGCGGCAAGGTATTGCGATGCGTGCCCTGAAAAGCGTTGCGGCCATGGGTTGGGGTGCGCTGACCTGTTTGTGCCTCGGCTTTGGCTCTCGGGCCAGGTTTTACAGGGGGTGGCTCGAAATTCTCAGGGGGGCGGGCATGGTCGCGGGACTGCTGCGCTTTGACTTTGCGGAATACAGCAGTGCGGCCGTCAAAGTCGATCGCGTGAAGGAGGGATGATTGTGCAGCGTGCCTCTGACGACCCGGGTTTTTCGATTGTCATTCCGGCCCGCAACATGGAGCGGTTTCTGGACGAAACGCTTCTGAGTGTGCAGGACCAGACGTTTCGGGATTTTGAGGTGATCTGCATCGACGATGGTTCAACGGACAACACCCGAGAAATTGCGGAGCGTTTTGTAAAAGCGGATGGCAGGTTTCACGCCGTGGACGGCCCGGCCAAAGGTGTCAGTGCGGCCCGAAATCTTGGCTTGAGCCTTGCCAAAGGAAAGTTTGTTCTGTTTCTGGACGCTGATGACCTGCTGCATGCGCAGGCATTGAGCACATTTTCCGAAGCTCTGAAAAACACCGACGCCGTTGCCGCTGTTGCTGGGGTTCAGAGAATCGACGTGGACGGGCAGCCCATGCGCGGGGCTGACAACCGCCAGCTTGTGCCGGATCACGATCAGTTGGCTGCGTTGTTGCGCAAAAACTTTGTGGTCAATGGGGGGGCATTGGCCATCCGAACCGAATGCGCCCAGCGCTGCGGTGGGTATGATGTAGCGCTGGTCAACGGTGAAGACTGGGAATTCTGGTGCCGCCTTGCCCTGCTGGGTGAATTCATTGTTGTGTCTGGGCCTGCTTTGCTGAAGTACCGCCAAGTCGCCAGCGGTGCCAATTTCGGGGCGCGCGGCCCGGTATTTGCGCGGCGTGTACCTTGTATCGAACAAATTGCGGCGAACCCTTTGATGAAAGAGCGGTTCGGGTCGCGGTTGCGGTCGCTCCTGCGCGCGCGGCAAATTGATATCTTCTGGTCAGGCGTGCGAAATCAGTACCAATATGGGCGCAAGTCGGCGGCCCTGTTCGAAGGCGCCTGCGGTGCTGTTTTGTACCCCGACAGCCTGCTGCGCCCCCGCTTGATCTGGCGATTTCTGCAGAGTTTGGATCGGACGGCGAAATGAGGTACGGTCGCCCTGTTGATCCTGGGGGAGTATGCGTCTCATGATGTTCTCGCGACGTGCCATACTGCTTCAGGGTACGGCTTTGGCGGTGTCCGCCCCTATTGCGATCGGGCTGGTATCTTCGTTGGGGGCGGATAGTCAGGGCGAAACCCAGATGGGTTTCGTGGGCGATGACACCGTTCAGATCACGGTCATCGACACACTGTTCGAAAGATCCGATCCGGTGGCCGTCAAGCCCGAAGACAATCGCGAATGGATTCCCGATCCTTATGTCTCATTTGGCTCGGTTGGTCGGCTCAACAGGCAGGACGGCTATTTTTCAGGTGATGCCAATGTCACCCAGCCACAGCTTTTCACAGCTTGGCCCAAAGTCTTGTCCGACAGCAGGTTGTCCGGTTTCCGTACCGGAACCGAACCGCACCAGCAGCACGCGCTTGCAGACCAACCAGAAAATTGGCGTGTTACCGTCAACGGACACCCCGCCACCGTCGTTGCGTTGTATCGCAAGTCTACCCCGATCCGGACCGAGGCCTTGGATGTCCGCCGTTGGGACAGCACCAAGCGTCACGTTTTGACATTCGTATTGGACCGCCCGATCCCGGAAAGGGCGGCCCTTTCCTTCAAAGGACCCTCTGTCGCTGAAATTCAGGGTCAAAAGCCTGCCTCAACCTTCAGCGAAGCCGTGCATGTCTGTCAGGCAGGATATCCGCTGCAAGGCCCCAAAAAGGCTTATGTCGGAGAGTGGTGGGGGCATGACCAGAACGGAACGGCTGGTAACACAGACGCGGTTCTTTCGGAACAAACCGGCTGGCGCTTGATTGATGAGCTGGACGGCACGGTTGTGCGCACCGGCAGTCTGGTGCTTGCCAAACCCGCGACCGAACCACACCGGGATGAAGAAAACTTCAACGGCTGCGATATCTATCAGGCCGATTTCTCGGATTTGGACAGCAATGGCGACTATCATCTGCACGTGGACGGTCTGGGGGTCTCCTTTCCCTTCAAGGTTTCCGACGCGCCTTATGCCGATGCGCTAAGGTTGGCTGCGCGTTGGTATTATCATCAAAGATCGGGATGCGAGATTGCCGAACCTTTTGGGGAAGGCAGAACCCGCCCCCGCAATGGTCATCCCGAAGATGGGCTGGTGGTGTGGCAGACCGAAGTGCAGCTTGGACGAACATCCGAGGGCTATGACGGGTCGAGCGTTTTCAAGATATTGCGCGAGCAACCGATTGGAAACGCGAGTCTGCAGGGCTCCACCGCGTCATGGTCCGAGGACCTCAACCCAAATGCCTGGGGGGGATGGCACGACGCAGGCGATTGGGACCGCCGCATTCAGCACACCGATGTCGTCTATCACATGGCCCATATCGTCGAGTCGTTCGACTATGCCCGCACACTGGACCTGAATATCCCCGAAAGCGGCAGATCATTTTCCGACGAATCCGTGCGTGCCCGTAAGAACGAGGCCGATCGCGGGGACGGAGAGACCGTTCTTCCCGATCTGATACACGAGGCATTGTGGGGCATTTCCCTGTGGCGCAGAACCCAGCGCGAGGATGGCGGCATAGGCGGGGGGGTTGAATACTCGAACTCGGGGATATTCGGCTCGGTCTCGTGGAATCCGGTTCAGATCGCATATAGCTATGGTCCGGAAGATTGGGCCTCGTACTGGTTTGCCTTTAGTGCGGCGAAACTGGGTCACGTCATCAAGCACGTGTGCGGTGACGCCGTTCTGGGCGACAGCCTCATCGACGAGGCAGTGCGCGCCTGGCATTGGGCCGAGCAGGAGTTTTTGTCCAAAAACCCTTATGCACCCGCGCCACTGAACGAAGACGGAACCGAGCCAAAACCGGAAAAATGGGTGAGCGTTGTCTCGCGGTCCCGTGTCGCTGCCGCCGCAAGTATCTATCGCGCCAGCGGGGATGCGACGGCCTTGAAGGTGTTTGAGGATAACAACCCGTTCGAGCCCTTGTCTGACAATCCCGCCGTGGGCATTCAACGTGAGATCTTCCAGTTCTCATATTATGAATATCTACAGGCTGGACGGGAAGGCAGGCCAACACATCCCGAGATCGTCAAGTCGATCAGCGGCTGGATCAGGTATCGCGCCAACAGGGGCGAGCGTATGGGGCAAGACTTTGGCCTGCACAGCACGGCGACGTATCCGTGGGGTCCGGGTTGGCTTCGGTTTGGGCCGGGGTCGAATTGGCGGGCCGCGCATTTTGCCCTGTATTTCGCGGCCAATGGCGCGCTTCCGCCTGAAATGCAGGCAGCAGTGGTCGAAGGGATGTGGTTCGGACTGGGGTGCAATCCGGCCAATGTAAGCTTTGTTCAGGGGTTGGGTCGCCGGGATTATGCCGATCCGTTGTTGATTGATGGGCGCGGCAATCCACCCATTCCCGGCCAGATCAGCTTTGGCGTCGCTGGCGGCGTGATGCACAAATGGGAACAGCAAAAGACCGACGGATCAATCTATCCGACCGACCAGCTGGCCTGGCCGAAATATGCCCAGATCTTCGAAAGCCGGACAATCGCGATCTCGTCCGAGCACGATATCAAGGCCAACGCCATGGAGTGGCTGATCGCATGCGCCATGGTCAATTATCGAAAACCAGAAGCGCCCCCCGAGCACGACGGGTAGAGGACGGCCCAGCGCATGTCGAACCACTGGCGCGATTGCTATGTGTGTCTTTCAACGGCGGAAATCCGAGCACGGGTAATCGCATAGGGTCACAATGGTGTCGGTGACCCTTTCTTGCCCTAACTGTCTTGGATATGACGGTTACAGCGCCCGTCGGACATGCCGGTCGCCGATGCCTGCGTCGAACAATTGGGAGCGCGCAAATGAAGTTTCGCCCTGTGGTGCTTGCCGCGATAATCGTTTCACTACCGCTTACAGCCGTTGCGCAGTCCGAGGACGCGGACCAGACCGGGCTGTTGTTGGAACTGAACACTCTACAGGATGTCGAAGGGGCCTGCCGTTTGACGTTTCTGGTCGACAACAAGACAGGGTCCGAAATAGATGCGGCAAGTTTCGAGACGGTGATATTCGATGCGTCGGGCAGTGTCGTCAGTCTGTCGCTGTTCAACTTCCGTGATCTGCCCGCGGGTCGGCCGCGTGTGCGTCAGTTTGATTTGCCGGGCATGACATGCGCAGGGGTGGGCCGGGCGTTGATCAACGGTGCAAACACCTGCGTAGTTGCGGGTGCGGACAGTCAACTGTGCGATGACAATCTGAAGCTGAACAGCCGGACAGAAGTGGAGTTACTTGGATGAGCCCGCTGGACGCATTGCGCGAAATCCTGGCCCTTGGCGGGCCGGTTGTTGGAATTCTCATCGCGATGTCCGTGGTGACACTTGCGGTGACGCTTTACAAACTCTGGCAGTTTGCCGTGTCGGGCGTCGGGCGGCACCGTGTGTTGTCGCAGGCGCTTGCGGCATGGGATGATGGTGATGTTCGGGGCGCGCGTGCGCGATTGGCCGAAAGCCGCAGCTATCTTGCTCCGCTTGTCGGGGTCGCAATGGACGCGCCGGACACGCCCGGGCTGGACCAACGGCTGGACGCCGAGGCAGGGCTGGCACTGGCGGGGCTGGAACGAGGGTTCCGGCTGTTGGACACTGTGGCCCAGCTTGCGCCTTTGCTGGGTCTGTTTGGCACCGTGCTTGGCATGATCGAAGCCTTCCGCAGCCTTCAATCCGCAGGCTCAACGGTCGATCCGTCCTTGCTGGCCGGTGGTATCTGGGTCGCGCTGATCACGACGGCCGTGGGACTGGCTGTTGCCATGCCCACCTCGATGGTTCTGTCCTGGTTCGAAAGCCGCACGGCGCGCGAACGGGTTTTCGCGGATAAGGCTCTGCGCACGGTGCTGGTGCCGGGTCAGGGTATTCCCGGCCCAGTCGATACCTCTGCGACGGCCGTCGCGCCCGAGCATGCGTAACCCTGCACCGTTCGTCAGGCGAAGATTGTCGATGACGCCGCTCATCGACGTCATCTTTCTGTTGCTGCTGTTTTTCATGCTGTCATCAACTTTCGCCAAATACGGCGAGATCGAGTTGAGCAATGCGACAGGCGGAGGCGCGGCCTCAGAAACCCCGGCAGAGCGGCATTTTGTGCAGCTTGGAACCGACCGGCTTGATCTGAACGGTGCGCCGATCACACTGGATGAGCTGGGTAATCAGCTTGAAACCGGGCAGGTTCTTGTCAGTCTTGACCCCGATACGACGTCGCAGCGTCTGGTTGACCTGTTGGTCCGGTTGCGCGGGCGTGATGGCCTCAGCGTATTGGTGCTGGAATGATCCGGTCGATGCGTCCCCACCGCAAACGCGATTCCACCATCGCGCTGATCAACGTCGTTTTCCTGATGCTGATCTTTTTCCTGATCGCGGGCACCGTGGCACCGCCGTTGGATCCTGATCTGGATCTTGTCGATACGTCGGATCTTGAAGGCCGCGAACCGCCCGATGCCCTGATCCTGCATGAGGATGGCCGCGTCAGCTTTCGTGGCCAGACGACCGATGCCCAAGCCTATATGGAGGGTCGCGACCCCGGCGCGGTCCGGATCGTTCCCGACCGTGCAGCACCCGCCCCCCGTCTGATCGAGGTTACCGGCGAATTGCGCAGGCTGGGCGCGACCTCGGTTTACGTGGTCACCGAAAAGGCGCTGGAATGATCCGGGGTTCGGTCGTCATAGCGGCTGTGGCCATTTTAGTATCGCTGTTTGTTCATGTGATGGGCCTGACATTCACGGCCCCAAGCCTGTCGGAACAACCAACCAGTGAACGCCCGGCGGACACCGTGGCGCTGGGCAACACCTTCGAAGACCTTGCCGAAGTGATTGCCGAGCCGGTTGAGCCGGACCCACCCGAAGCGCCTGAACCACCTGTCGAAGCACCGGAAGAACCGCCCGAGGTGCCTGTCAGCGAGGCGCTTGTTGCATCCGACAACCCGCAGGTGACACCCTCGCCGGATTTAGGGGATGCAGAGGTCGTGCAGCCGGTTGTGACCGAGCCTGTTGAGCCGGATGTGGCTGAGACCGAGAACACGTCAGAAGGTGACAACGCCGCCAGCCAGGAGGTGGATGAGACACCACTGGTGGAACCATCCGAAGTAACAGAAACACTCGAAGGTGCCCCTGACGCGGTTGCGACACAGGTTGAACCCGTCGTGCCCGAGCCGCAACAGCTTGCCGCGCTGCCGCCACCCGAAGCCGCACCTGTTCCCGAAGTGTCGCCTGTCCCGGTGGTGCCGCTGGAAAACGAAGCTATTGAGCCAGACCTGTCGACGCCGGCAGAATCCGCGGATGAAACCGATGAAACCTCGGATCTGGCGGTGACCTCTTCGATACGCCCACAACGGCCGGAGCGCACGCCCGCCCCGCAAAGACAGGGGGTTCAAGGCGGGGCGCGGGATTTCAGCGCTCTTAGATTCCCATCGCAGGAGGTCGAGTCGCCACTGACCACGTACCGGCGCAGGGGGATCGACGCATTCACTTCGGGTAACACCGGCAGCCGCTCTGGTGGGCGCGGTCCGGGGAACTCGAACACGACCAATTATGCGGGCCAGGTACTGGTTCATCTCAACCGCGCGCCGGTGGTATTTGTGTCTGCCCGAGGATTTGCGCAGGTGTTTTTCGAGATCAACCCGGATGGAACGCTGGCGTGGGTCGATGTCGTGGACAGCTCCGGATCGTCCGAAGTAGACCGCGCGGCCAGAGCGCAGGTGCGCGCGGCCTCGCCTTTCCCGCCGCCACCGGGCGGGGTGAGCCGGAAACTCTCGTTCTTTTATACAAGCAACTGACGCGTCCCGCAGGCAGATCAACCGCGCATTTCTCGGCACGATTCCCACGCGGGATTCCTGACATTTAGGTAAAAGCTCAGGTGGTCAAAAATTGTGCAATTACAGCCGACGGTAATCTTTCCCAGATTTAAAGAGGCGGCTTTGTATTTCTGCGTTCAACTTATTGAAACGATTCCTGAGAGTTTATTTAAGACATTGTAAATAAACATAAAAAGTTGTCTCATTTCAGTGAGGATGTTGTGCAAACTTGCAACAGAATTCCGTCCTCTCAATTTGAAACGCTGTGGAGCCATTGTGCGCGCAGGGTTTTTCTTTGAAGAAGCAGCCAGCTGCCATTGTGTGGCTACACTCCTCTCAAAACTAATGGATCAACCATGAAAAAAGTTCTCTTTGCATCGACTGCGCTGCTTGCAACCGCAAGTGTTGCTGCCGCAGAAGTTCGGTTCAGCGGTTACGGCCGTTTTGGTATCGGTTACCAGGAAGATCGCACTGGCACGGTTGCGAACTTCACCACCACCGCAAGCGGCGATATCGTTCGTGGAACCGGCACCACCGCAAGCGCCACCGTTGACACCGACAACACCATTCTGGTCTCGCGTTTCCGTCTGAACATCGACGCAAATGTCGAAACCGACAGCGGCGTTGAATTCCAGGGTCGTGTTCGTCTGCAAGCTGACGACGACTCGGGCAATGGCGAGCAGAACGAAGCCGGTCTGAACGGCGCACGTTTCTCGGTCATCTACAGCGGTCTGCGCGTTGACGCCGGCAACGTCTCGGGTTCGTTCGACAACCTGGGTGACTACTTCGGCACCGAGCCGGGCCTGGAACAGTTCCTGGGTCAGTACTCGGGCGTCAACTACTCGTTCCTCGAGTACAGCTCGACCGGTTCGGGCGCGAACGGCGTGTTCTTCCAGTACGCAGTTGGCGACCTGTCGTTCGGTGCTTCGTATGACCAGCGCACCCTGGCTCTGGCGGGTCAACCGCAAGACGCGGACCGTTGGGACATCTTCGCAAGCTACGTCTTCAACAACATCACCGCATCGCTGGCCTATGGACAGACCGATCTGGTTGACGGCGAAGATCAAAGCCTGACCGTCTTCACGCTGGGCGCTGAACTGGGCGACTTCTATGGCACCCTGTTCGTTGCAGACGATGACGTCATCGACGATGCGGAAAACGGCACCGCATACGGTTTCTCGGTTTCTTATGACCTGGGCGCGGCAACCACCCTGCAGTTGGTTTACGGCGACGGTTCTGCTGACGACGACACCCGCAACATCGGTGTTGGCGCCATCTACGACCTGGGCGGCGGTGCATCGCTACGCGGCGCAGTTGGTGAAATCAAAGACGGTGACGCCGACGGCCGCATCCGTGCTGATTTCGGTGCTCAGTTCAACTTCTAAGTTGACCTGAACCATCAAGGTTCAAGGGCGGGTCGTGTGACCCGCCCTTTCTTGTTTTCGCTTTCTACTTCTTTTCGAAAAACAGAATGACTTCGCCCAACCGGACACCGTACCGCGAGACATAGGCGCGGTTCAGCAGGCGATCGTCCAACAGCAGCCACATCCAATCATCGAAATTGACCCGCATCGTGCCGTCCTTCACGGGCAGGTCGATCTTGTATTTCCAGTTGAACGTGTCTCCACGCTCCATTCCGCTGGCGGTTCCAAGTACGCCGGGCGCGGTGCCGGTCCAGGTGTCTTCGCCCGTTTTGGTCAGTGTCCAGATCCGCTGTTCCGTGGCCCCATCGTCATAGACGAAATCCTCAACCAGCGTCAGGGTTTCACCATCCCATGTGCCCTCGATATCGACAGTGAACCGACGCGGGACGTTGCCCAGAATGTCCTGAAACTGGCCATATGCGACGGTCTTGCCTTCAAAAAACTCTTCCAGATTCAACTGGCGATCAGACAAGAAGGTTTTGGGCACGCGGGGTTTGGCCGAGCAGGATGCCAGAACGGTCACACCGACAATCGCAATCGTCGAGATCAGAAAGCGCCTCCAGTTCATTGAACCGTCCTCGTTTCCGGCGCGCTGTCATAGCCGTTCGCACCGTTTAGATGGGCGGCCTTTGCCTCGGGTGCAGGGCGCATCGTTGCAACCAGTTCGGCGACCTTGATGCCGAATTTGCGCATCTCGGACCTGTTCATGATCACCCCGTTTTCGGTCAGGTACATCCAGTCGGTCACATCCAGCGTGTGCCCTCCGGCGTCTTCGGGCAGGATGATGCGATAGGTCAATTTGACGGTCGCGCCCGAAATCGTACCTTTCCCTTCGCCCACGATGTCATCCGCTGTTGCGGTAAAGGTGTTCCCGGTGCCAAGTGTCAGATACCACTTGCGAGTCATGTCCTTGCCGTTGGAATAAGTGAAATATTCGGCCAGCGTTCCGGTGTTTCCGTCCCATTCCCCGACCATGCGGGCAACAAAACTGTTCGACATCTTGCCGTTGGGCCCATAGATCAACCCTTCGGATAGGATTTCACCGTTCAGCGCCTCTTTCATTTTGAACGTGGGTCCGGTCCCGGCATAGTCCGCAGGCGATTGCGCGCGAAAGCTCAGAAAGCGGCCTCTGGCGATCAGAAAGACGAGGATGGCGAGTAGTAGGGCAACAACGAAAGTCATTTGGCTGATACCTCAGTTGGCAGCGTCAGGACCATTCCAAACGCGCCGAGTTTCAGGATGCAGGGCAATACGGCATAGGCGAGGTTGAGCGTCTGCAGAGCCGCCGCCGAATTGGTTTGTCCCGGTGTGAAGCCGCTGCGTTCCAGCAATGGCAGAGTGAAGAAGGCCGCGAGCGCAAGGCCCAGCTTGCCAGCAAAGGACCAGATGCCAAACGCAGCCGATGCGTTCAGACCCGCACGGGTCAGGGCGACCGAGAACATTGCGGGCAGCACAACCATGTCCGCACCCAACGCCGCACCAGAAGCCAGACAGATCAGGGCGAACCCGGTCAGGTTTCCAGCAGATAAGGTGGCCGCACCGATAAACCCCGCAATCGCCAATGGCATCGCGATCATCAGAGTCTGTTTCGGGCCAATTCTATTGCTGAGACGTGCCCACAAGGGAACGCTTGCCCCGGCGCTGAGGAAAAACAGGATCAGCAGTGGACCAGCCTTGCCGGGCAGTTGCAGGCGGTCTTCTACAAAAAACAGAAACAGCGTCGATGTTATCGCAACGGGCAAGCTGTTGATCAGCGCCAGCGCCAGCAGACGCAGCGCCCCGGCCTGCCCCAGCCCGGCAACGGACAATCCCTGGCCGGTGATCGGGGTGCGCTGCCAGATAGGAAAGGTCACGATCAGCGTGATGATAGCCAGACCACCCAGAAACAGACCAAAGGCAGGGTAGCCCTGAGCACCCGCGCCAAAGGCCACAAACAGGGCGGGTGCGCTTGCGGCAAGAACGACTCCGGCCAGTTGCCCACCTTCGCGATAGGCTGCAAGGGTCATCAGCTCTCTGGCATCGGCGCGTTTTGCCAGCGTCGCGCTGCGGCCATAGAGCAGGATGGTCCCAAGGCTGTAGGCGGAAAAGAGAAGTATCAAAACAGACACTAACGCATTCAGTTTCGCCCCATCGGGCAGGGAAAACAGCAATGGAAACCCAACAGCGAGGCCAAGTGCGGCCAGGGTCGCAAACAGCACCTGCGCCCGCGGCCAGCGATCTATGGCCCAGCCGATCAGGGGATCCTGTATCAGGTCCACCAGACGGATCACCAAAAGAACGGTCCCGATAACCCCCAGCCCAATACCAAGATTGACGGCAGCAAAACGCGGCAGATGAATATAGAGCGGAATACCCGCCGCAGCGAGCATCAGCGCATAGAGACTGACGCGCGGGTACAGCATCACTGCCCCTTCAACTGTCGGGTAAAGCTGGCGCTTCGCGTGTCTGCGCCAAGGAAAATGGACATGAAGGCCCGTTTTGCGCCGGGATAGGACAGGGTGCAGGTCTTCTGGCCGTTGCGCCAGAACCCGACCATGTTGGGGCCTTCGGATATCGCGATATAGCTGTCGCCCTTGCCGACCGCCTTATAGCACCCCTCAAGCGCGCTTTGCGGCGGCGCGGGATTTCCCTGCCGCGCCATCTCCTCCAACGTGGACTCGACCAGAGCCTTTTGCTTGAGTGTCTTCCTATATGTCAGCTTCAGGCCAAAATCGGCGTCCCAACTGAACGCCGCGCCGTTCGGAGTGAAAAGCTGCGCGTCATAAACCGGTATGCCCAGAAATCGGAAGGTTGCACTGCCAATCTGCTGCGGGCTGGACAGGGTTTGCGAGATCGGCGAAGCCGCCAGCCCGCCCGGTATCAGTACCGTAAGGGATACCAGTGCGGCGCAGCAGGTATCAAAGATCCGCTGAGACAGGGATGGCCGGATCTTTTGCAAGAATGCCATTTTCAGCTCCGAGGGTTTGCGGGGCGCCGTTCAAAAGCCCGACGACATGCATCGCGCTGGCGATCCCGTCTTCGTGAAAACCGTGCCGGTTATAAGCACCGGCAAACCAGGTTCGGTTCTGTCCCTGCATCTCGCGGATTTGCCCTTGGGCTTTCAGGGCTGCCTTGTCGAATACCGGATGCGCAAACTCGACCTGATCATAGATTTTATCCGCAGGAATGTCTGAACCTGCGTTGAGCGATACAAACAATGGATCGCTGTCGGGGATGTTCTGCAAACGGTTCATCCAGTAGGTCACGCCCACGTTTCCAGCCTGCGAGCGGTAGGTCCAACTGGACCAGCACGCGCGTCGCCGGGGCATCTGGCGGGGGTCGCAATGCAGGATCGCGGTGTTCGGCTGATACCGGATCGCGCCCAGAGCGTCCCTTTCGGCAGGTGTCGCGCTGTCGCCAAGGATGGTCAGCGACTGATCGGAATGGGTGGCCAGAATGATCTCGTCAAACTGGTCGACCTGTCCCTGGCTGTGAACCGTGACACCGGTATCGTCGCGCTGCACGTGATCAACGGGTGCGGCCAGGCGGATGTCGCAGCCGCGCCCGCGCAGCGCAGCATCTATGCGGCGGACATATTCGACGCTGCCGCCTTTGACCGTGTACCACTGGTGTTGTTTGGCGCGTCCGCTGGCCAAAAGCGCGTGGTTGCGGAAAAACTGCACCAGAGACCGCGCCGGGAACTGATCCACGAACTCGACCGGGGTCGACCAGATCGCACCGCACATCGGCATCAGGTAGTTGTGGCGGAACCAGTGACCAAGACGCAGTTGGTCAACCAACTCACCGATTGTGGTGTCATCGTCCTGCGCCGCAATGGGGGCCTCTTTGCCGAACCGCAGGATGTCTGCGATCATCTTGTAATAGGCCGGACGCGCCAGATTGCGTTTCTGAGCCGTCAACGTGCGTAGGTTGTTCAGGCCGTATTCGATGCGGCCATTGTCGATTGTCGCGCCAAAACTCATTTCCGATTTGATAACGGGAACATTCAGCTCATCGAACAGTTTGGTCAGATAGGGGTAGGTCACATAGTTGAAGACGATGAAACCTGTATCCACCGGCTGATCGCCATTCTTGCCGGCCATCACCGTTCTGGCGTGGCCGCCCAGTCTGGGCTCGGCCTCAAAGACGGTCACGTCGTTATTTTCTGAAAGGTAGTAAGCTGCGGAGAGACCTGAGATTCCTGCGCCAATTACTGCGATTTTTTTCCGGACGCCCCGGGATTCATCGAACATTCAAGCCTCGTTATGTGACATTTTACAATAAGATACGCAGACTGGGCCGGGGTGGATCAATCAGGTTATGAGAAATTCAGCAAAGAACACTGCCAAGTCTTCAGGCGTTGAGACCCGTTTTCGGTCCCGGCGCGTGATCCATTGCCTTGGCGTGGCCGTAAAAGCATCACATGGAACGGATCGGTCGACGCATGAGCAGCTTTGATGGAAAAACCTATTGGATTATCGGCGCAAGCGAAGGCTTGGGGCGTGCTCTGGCCGACGCGCTTGGCCGTCAGGGGGCGCACCTGATCCTGTCCGCGCGCAATGCGGACCGTTTGGATGAAATCTGCGCAGGGCTTCCCAATGCCCGGTCTGTTCCGATGGATGTGACCGATTTAGACTCTGTTCGTGATGCAGTGGCCAAGGCTGGGGCTGTTGATGGGTTGGTCTACAACGCAGGCGCTTATGATCCGATGCGCAGTGCTGACTGGAACACCGAAGCGGCCTTGGCCATGAGCGATGTCAACTATCTGGGTGCCGTTCGCGTGTTGGGGGAAACAGTTCCGGGATTTGTTCAAGCTGGGCGCGGTGAGATCACCCTGATCGGGTCCCTGGCGGGCTATCACGGTCTGCCGGCCGCTATCGGGTATGGGGCAAGCAAGGCGGCGTTGATTTCCTTGGCGGAAACCATGCGCCATGACCTGGCCGGAACCGGCGTCACGGTGCGCATCGTAAACCCGGGTTTCATCAAAACCCGCCTGACCGAGAAGAACAGTTTCAAGATGCCGATGCTGATGACGCCCGAGGATGCAGCCGCCCACGTGGTCAAGGCAATGTCGCGGCGTCGGTTCCGCACCGATTTCCCGGCCCCGTTTTCCTGGGTGATCCGGTTGATCGACTATCTGCCGGATATTCTTGTTTATCGCGGAAAATAGACTCTAACAAAACTGACCGTGGCAAAACCAACCCGCTGACATGGTGCCGCCATGTCCGTAAAACAGCCAGAGCCGTTCCCCTTGTTCGGTCACCACCACCCAGTAATCGCGCACGCCGCTGCGCCAGTTGGGGTCGTCCAGCCACCATTCCGGCGCGATCCGTTCCGGGCCGGTCGCCTGCGTCAACTGCCAGTCGCGCCCGCGCCAACGAAAGGCGCTGGGCACGTTCGGAGTGTCCGGGGCCATCACCGGTTCGGGCTGCCACATCTGCAAGGGGCGCGGGCGCGGCGGCGCAGGCCAGTCGCGCGCGGGCTCTGACCATGCCGCCGCCAATACCTGCGCGGTCTTCTCGGGGATGTGCGAGGCCGCCGGATGTCGCCGTGTGATCGCGTCTAACCCGACCCGCGCGCCCAGTTTGCCGATCAGATCCTCGACAGCGGTGTTTCCGTCCAGCCGCTCGCGCACGGCGCGGCGTGCCTCGGCATGACCCGTCATGGTGCGGGCGTGGATCGGCTCGGTCTGCACCGCCTCAAGCCGCAACATGTCGATGCCATAGCCCGCGTCGATCTTGTCAATTTTCATCTCTAACAAAGGCCGAATACGGTGTTTGTCATAAGTCGGACGGGCCAGGCCAACCTCGATAACCTCGGCTGCCTGATCCGCGCGATGCGCCTCAAGCCGCAATGTTCGCACCCCGCGCGCTTTCTCCTCCAGCTTGGCGCAAAGTGTTGGCAGAACCCGGTCTGTCGCGGCCATCACATCTTCGGTCAGGCCAATCGGGTTGGGCAGAGTCATCCGCACCGCAAAGTGATGCGGCGGACGGGCGGGTGAGACCGGCTCGGGCGCGCTGCCCATCGCCTGATCCAGCCGTAACACCAACCCCCGCCCGAACCGCCGCGCCAGTGATGCGCGTGGTTGGCCCAGCAAATCCCCGATCCGGCGCAGGCCCAGACGGTTCAACTGCGCCACCACCTGATCCTCAAGCCGCAGCGCCGCGATGGGCAGCGGGCTGAGCGCGCCATAAGATTGCCCCGGCGCTGCAATCCGCGCGCCGCCGCCCAACGCGACCACCTGTGGTGCGGCCCCGCCCTTGGTCCAGTGCCGCCGCTTGGTGGCGCGGGCGCGGGTGGCGCGGGCTTCTTGGCTGATGGCGTCGCCATTGCGGTCGGATGTGGCCTCTTGCCCCGCGTATCGCGCCAAAGCCCAGGCTGCGCCCAGCGTGTCGGCGATGCCCATCTGTACGCTCAGACCCATATCGGCGCAGTCGGTTTCGATCACGTTCAGCAGCGCCTCTTCCCCGCCGAACAGATGCGCGCATCCTGACAGGTCAACGATCAGGCCATCCGGTGCTTCCTCGGCCACCCACGGGCTGAACTTGCCCACCCAGCGGCGCAACGCGGTCAGAAAGGCAGCCTCGGCCGGGGTGTTGCGGGGGCGGGTGATCAGGGCGGCGCACATGGCGTGGGCATCACGCACCGGCTGACCGACACGCAGCCCCGCGGCCTGTGCCTGATCATTCAACGAGGTGACAACCTGCATGTTCGACTGTTCTGCCACCACCACCAAAGGCCCATCCTGCAGCCCCCGCGCAGCGCGGACCAGCCGTTCAGCCCCCAGGCGGGGAAACCAGAGTGAGAGTATTCGGCGTTTGGGCATCGGCAGACATCAAAATGTTCCCATTTTGTTCTTATCCGAGAATCACGTCCCGAGTCCACGCTTACCCGCAGGTCAGGCGTTGAATGATCCCTGCGCCATCGACGAACACGTTCAGCCGGTCAATGCGGTAATCCTGCGTGGCAATCCCGTCGGGGCCCAGTATGCGCGACCGTTCGGGCAATTGTGCCTGAATGGTCGAAACCGGTTGGCCAACGGAATCGGCGAATGCCTCACCCTGACAAAAGGCAAGATCAACGGGTGCGGCCTCGGGTGCGATGCGGGCCTCTTCCGGGGCGGGCGGAGTTTCGGCACAGGCTGCCAGCAGGACCAGCGCGGGTAAAAATCGATGCATTGGCGTTTCTCCTCCTGACAACGTCGTTACTGCAATATCAAACAATTAGCCAATCTGTCACGAAAGCACAGTTGAAAACGCCCTGTAATTGACGCAGGGTCGAGGCATAAAAGACAGGGAGACAAGCACAATGCGTACCCGTGCCGCCGTCGCCGTCCAGGCGGGCAAACCTTTGGAAGTGATGGATGTGAACCTCGAAGGCCCCAAAGCGGGCGAGGTTCTGGTCGAGATCAAGGCAACCGGCATCTGCCATACGGATGAATTCACCCTGTCCGGAGCCGACCCCGAGGGGCTGTTCCCCGCGATTCTGGGCCATGAAGGTGCCGGTGTCGTGGTCGAGGTCGGTCCGGGTGTCACCAGCCTGAAGCCGGGCGATCACGTGATCCCGCTCTACACCCCTGAATGCCGCGAGTGTGAATATTGTCTGCACCCCAAGACCAATCTGTGTCAGGCGATCCGCGAAACGCAGGGGCAAGGGTTGATGCCCGATGGCACCTCGCGCTTTTCGACCTTGGACGGCGATCCGATCCTGCACTACATGGGCTGCTCGACCTTCGCCAACCACACGGTTCTGCCCGAAATTGCGCTGGCGAAAGTGCGTGAGGACGCGCCGTTTGACAAGATCTGCTATATCGGCTGCGGCGTGACGACCGGTATCGGCGCTGTCATCAACACCGCCAAAGTGGAAATCGGCAGCCGTGCCATCGTGTTCGGTCTGGGCGGTATCGGTCTGAACGTCATTCAGGGCCTTCGTCTGGCCGGGGCCGATCAGATCGTCGGCGTCGATCTGAACCCCGCCAAGGTTGAGATGGCGACCAAGTTCGGTATGACCGATTTCGTGAACCCAGCCGAGGTCGAGGGCGATCTGGTGCCTTATCTGGTCAATCTGACCAAAGGTGGCGCGGATTACACCTTTGATGCTACCGGCAATGTGGGCGTGATGCGCGCCGCACTGGAATCGGCGCATAAGGGCTGGGGTGAATCGATCATCATCGGCGTGGCACCTGCTGGGGCCGAGATCTCGACCCGTCCGTTCCAGCTGGTCACCGGGCGTTCGTGGCGCGGCACGGCCTTTGGCGGTGCCCGTGGCCGGACCGATGTGCCGAAAATCGTCGACTGGTACATGGAAGGGAAGATCGAGATCGACCCGATGATCACCCACACCATGGGTCTGGACGACATCAACCACGGGTTCGACCTGATGCATAAGGGTGAGAGCATCCGTTCGGTTGTAGTCTACTGATAAAGCGAAAATAAATTCACGGGGCGGGCTTTTGCTCGCCCTTTTTGTTCTTACATTCATCCTCAAGAATACTATTTCAGGTTGAGGGATTGAATTGACGACACGGAATACTGACCGCCTTGCGGTCCTGATTGATGCAGACAATGTGCCAGCAAAACATGCGGCAGAGATTTTTGAAGAAATTGCCACATTGGGTGAAGCCGGGCTGAGGCGTATCTACGGCGATTTTTCCAGCGGATCGCCACAAGGGTGGAGCGCCCAATCTTTGGCTGAATTCGCTATTGTTCCCCACCAGCAATTTGCGAACACCACCGGTAAAAACTCCAGCGATATTGCGCTGGTCATTGATGCAATGGATATTCTGCATTCAAGCCGATTTAGCGGATTTGTCTTGGTATCTTCGGACAGCGATTTTACCCGACTTGCAAGCCGTATCCGAGAACAGGGTTTGGACGTGTTTGGAATAGGTGAGCGGAAGACGCCCAAGGCGTTTGTGGCCGCCTGTAACAGGTTTATCTATATCGAAAATATCGAAAAACTGGAAACCGGCGTACCGCAAAACAAAAAGCCTGAAAGTTTGAAGACGAAGCATGAATTGAACCATGCATATCAGTTGATCCGGAATGTCGTGTTGAACACGAATGAACCTGACGGATGGGCAAGCCTTGCTTTCGTCGGAAGTCAGCTGGGAAAGATGTATCCCGACTTTGATTCACGCACATATGGCCACAAAAGATTGAGCGACTTGGTGCGGGCCATCGACCGTTTTGAAAAGAGTGGTACAAACGGCGATCTAAAGATCAGATGCGGGGAAGTTTGAAGAGAGAGAATTAATCCCCCGGCCGCGTCGCCCCCGTATCCGAACGCGGTGACCGTACCCGCAGAACCGGAGTATTGACCGACGAGGTATTCGCCCGGCTCTCGCGCCAGACGACAAAGACGCCGGATGCGATGATGATGCTGGCTCCGACCGCGACCCAGCCGTCGGGTCGTTCGCCGAAAAAGATCATGCCGAACAGCGTGGCCCAGATGATCTGGCTGTATTGGCTGGGCGCGACGACCCCGGCGGGCGCAGCGCGGTAGGCCAGTATGATCAGGTGCTGGGCGATGACTGAAAACACTCCAACCAGCGCCATCATCGCCAGATGCAACAGCGAGGGCGGCAGGTAGACCGCGGGTTGGGCCAGACTCATCACCAAGATGGCCAGCAGCATCGGGTAGAGGATCAGCACCGCCGAGCGTTCCTCATTCCCGATCTTGCGCACCAGAACGGATGCAAAGGCGCTGCAAAACGCGGCTGTCAGGGCGGCAAGATGGCCAAGCGTGATGTCTGTCGCCCCGGGGCGCAAAACGATCAGCACGCCGATCAGACCGACGCCGACGGCTGCCCAGCGCTGGGCGCGCACGACCTCTCCCAAAATGGGGATGGACAGGACTGTTACGATCAGCGGGAAGGAAAACAGCAGCGAGTACACCTCGGCCAGTGGCAGGACCGAGAAGGCATAAAACGCGCAGGACATGCCGGTGACCATCAGGGCCGAGCGCAGCAGGACCAGCCACGGGTGGTGCGGCAGGAAATTCCCGGTGGCCCGGTCGGTCAGGATCGTGACTGCCATTGGCACGAATGAGAATAGCGTGGCGAAAAAGATGATCTGCATCACCGAGTAGGTCCCGCCCAGCACCTTGATCAGCGCGTCATGGCTGGCAAAGACCGCAAAGCCTGCAAAAGCATAGCCAAGGCCCTTGAGGGTGTTGTTTTGCGTGGTCATCACGAAGGTCTCGGCAATATGTCAGGTGGGTTGCCTGTTGCTTACCCCTATTTGGCCGAGTCTGGTAGCCTCAATTTTACCGCTAACATCGGTTTTTGGTTGGGGCGCTATCGCAAGATCGGCGGTGCGTCCTTGGGTTGGCGTGCGGACTGAACGCCCGCCTTCATTCCAACGCCGATCCTGCGCGCCAGCGCGACCCATGGGGTGGCGGTTTCCGACGGCAGGGTCTGGTTGGCGACCTCTTCGAAAAGGTCCAGCCAGTGGGCGAACATCTCGGGCCGCACGTCAGGCTGTTCGATATGGACCCGCTGCGGATTACCGTCATAGCTGCGCTCAAACAGGATGGCGTTGCGCCAGAAGGCGGCGATCTTGTCCTCATGCGCGGGCCAGTCTTGGACGTGTTTGTTGAAGACCGGTCCCAGCACCGCATCCTCGCGCACGCGGGCATAAAAGGCGCGGACCTGCGCGTTGATCTGGTCCGGTGTCGCGGGAAAGCGTGGCGGCAGGGTGGGTCGGGTCATCTGGGTCTCGGGCTTCGGCACTGTTTCGGGCATACCCGGCTGCGCGCTCAGGCAACAGGCGTGGTTTTGTCGCGCGGCTCGGGGGTCAGCAGGTGCCGGATCAGGGCCACCGGATGCGCCTTGAGGCTGAGGCGGGTGGCCACGTAATCCTCGACCACCTGCTCGCCCAAGGTCATCTGCGGCAGATAAGCTTCGGGTTCCTCCAGCGCCTCGCCCTCCAAATCCTGCGAAAACAGCGGCAGCGGCTTCGCGGTGGCAATCGCCTTGGCCTGCCACAGCGCCTCGCGCCGGGTCAGGTCGCAGGCGGCAAAGGCATCGGCCTCGGCCAGCCGTTCGATCACCGACGGCCCCAGCCCCGCGCGGCGCCACACGTCATCGACCTGATGGTAGCCATTGCCGCGTGCAGCGGTCAGCCAACTGGCGTCTTCCTCGCTCAGGCCCTTGATTTGACGGAACCCCAGTCGCAGGGCCAGCCCGCCGTGACCGTCGGGTTCCATCACATTGTCCCAAAAGCTGGCATTGATGCAGACCGGGCGCACCTGTACGCCGTGTTCACGCGCATCCCGCACGATCTGGGCGGGGGCGTAGAACCCCATCGGCTGCGAATTCAGCAGCGCGCAGGCAAAGATGCCCGGATGATGGCATTTGATCCAGGCTGAGGCATAGACCAGCAGCGCAAAGCTGGCCGCGTGGCTTTCGGGGAAGCCGTAAGAGCCGAAGCCTTCGATCTGGGAAAAACAGCGTTCTGCGAAATCCTGTTCGTACCCGTTGCGTTTCATCCCACGCAGGAACAGCGCGCGGAACTCGCTGACATTGCCGTGCTTTTTGAAGGTCGCCAGTGATCGCCGCAGCCGGTCGGCCTGTTCCGGGGTGAACCCCGCGCCCACGATGGCGATCTGCATGGCCTGTTCTTGAAACAGCGGCACACCCAGCGTTTTGCCCAGCACCTCACCCAACGCGTCTGAGGGGAAGCTGACCTCTTCCTCTCCGTTCCGGCGGCGGATATAGGGGTGGACCATGTCGCCCTGAATGGGGCCGGGGCGGATGATGGCGACCTCGATCACCAGATCATAGAAATTGCGTGGCCGCATCCGGGGCAGGAAGTTCATCTGGGCGCGCGATTCCACCTGAAACACGCCGATCGAGTCCGCCTTGCACAGCATGTCATAGACCACCGAGTCCTCGGGCGGCAGGGTGGCGAGGGTATAGCCCGTCTGGTGGTGCTGGGTGATCAGATCGAACGCCTTGCGGATACAGGTGAGCATCCCAAGGCTGAGCACATCGACCTTCAGAATGCCCAGCGAGTCGATATCGTCCTTGTCCCAGCAGATGACCGTGCGATCCTCCATCGTGGCGTTTTCGATGGGAACAAGCTCGTCCAACCGCCCTTCGGTGATGATGAACCCACCCACATGCTGCGAGAGGTGACGGGGGAAGCCGTCAATCTCATAGACCAGCATTAGAGTCTGTTTCAGCCGTCGATCCTCGGGGTCGAGGCCGATTTCGCGCATCCGTTCGGCCTCGATCCCTTTGGCCGAGAAGAACCCCCAAAGCTGAGAGGACAGAGCCGAGATCGTATCCTCGGTCAGGCCCATGGCGCGGCCGACCTCACGGATGGCGCGCTTGCCGCGATAGTGCACGACCGTGGCGCAGAGCCCCGCGCGTTCGCGGCCATAGCGGTCATAAATGTGCTGGATCACCTCTTCGCGGCGTTCATGTTCAAAGTCGACGTCGATATCGGGGGGCTCGTCCCGTGCCTCGGAGACGAAGCGTTCAAACACCATCGTGCCCATCTCGGGGCTGACCTCGGTGATGCCAAGACAGAAGCAGACCACCGAATTGGCCGCCGAGCCGCGCCCTTGGCACAGGATGCCGCGCGAGCGGGCGAAATGGACGATATCGCGGACGGTCAGGAAATAGGGCTCATATTTCAGCTTGCCGATCAGGGTCAGCTCATGCGCCAGCATTTTCTTGGCCTTCTCCGACGCCCCCGCCGGATAGCGCCACTTCAGCCCCTCATGCGCCAGTCGGTAAAGGCGTTCGGTCGAAGTTTCCTGCGCGCTGCCCTCGCTGGGGTATTCATAGCGCAGCTCATCGAGTGAAAAGGTGAGGGTTTCGCTGAGCGTATAGGCGCGGGTGACAGCGCCCTCATGACCCGTGAAGATACGTAGCATCTCACCCTCGGAGCGTAGGCGCTGTTCGCCATTGGCCAGTGCCTCGCGGCCCAGATCATCGACCTTGCGGCGCAGGCGGATGGCGGTCAGCACATCGGCCAGTTTGCGGCGGGTGCCGTGGTGCATCATCGGCGCGGCACTGGCGAGGGTGGGGATGCCGAGTTGCTTTGAATTAGCCTCTAACAAGGGAAAATGAGTACTATCGGCACCGTCATATCTGGGGTGCATTAGCAGATGCATCCGCCCGGCAAAGCGGCGCGTCAACTGCTGCGCCTGTGTCCGCCACGCGTCCGCGCCGCCCTGTGACGGGGTCGCCTGTGGCCAGAGCAGCAGGTGGAGACCGTCGGAAAACTCCATCAGGTCGGACAGATGCAGGATGCAGTCGCCTTTTTCAGCCCGCAGGCGACCAGCCGACAGAATACGGCACAGGTTGCCCCAGCCCTGCCGGTTCAGGGGCAGGGCGGTGACGGTGGGTGCGTCGGTAAAGATCAGCCGCGCGGCGGGGATCAGGCGCGGCACTGCGTGGACGGGATATGAGGGCGGTTTGGGGATGTGATCGGGGCAGGGCGGGCCGACAGAGGTGTTCTGCGCCTCCCACTCCAACCGTTCGCGTACCTTTCGGGCGATCTCGCGCGCCTGGGTGTGGGCGCGAACGATCCCGGCCACCGAATTGTCGTCGGCAATCGCGATGGCGGGCAGGCCCAGGGTGACGGCACGCTCCATGTATTCCTCGGGGTGGGACGCCCCGGTGAGGAAGGTGAAATTCGACGTGATCGACAGCTCGGCATACATGGCGATTCCCTATTATATTCACCTTTTGTTCTTTTTCGAGTCCTTTGCGCAGGAAACGGGTCGCTTGGCTTTGCGACGCTGGGCAGGGTGGACAAAAAGGAGACCTGACATGTTCAAGATCACTGCACTGCCCACCGATGAGGTGCGCGCCCTCCAAGCCGGTGGGCCGGACGCTTACGGCACAGCGCCCGAACGCGCCATTTCAACCGGCGCAGGCAATCCCTGCCGGCACTGTTTGCAGAACATCCCAGAGGGAGAAAGCATGTTGGTACTGGCCTATCGGCCTTTTTTAGAGACACATTCTTACGCAGAAACCGGCCCGATCTTTTTGTGCAGCAGCCCGTGTGACCGGTACGAAGGTGACGCAATGCCCGAAATCCTGACCACCGCGCCGGACTATCTGATCAAGGGCTACGGAGGGGATGATCGGATTGTCTATGGCACCGGGGTGATCGCCCCAACGCAGGACATCGCGACAGCGGTCGAGGGGATTTTTGCCCGGTCAGACGTCGCCTATATCCATGTTCGATCTGCGCGCAACAACTGCTACCAGGCCCGGATCGACCGCATTTAACCCGTCTGAGGCCGCAGCCACATGTCTTTGCCATCTAACGGTGATCCTGATTGCCGCATCGCGCATGCGGCACTTGCCCCCGGTTTGCGCATCGCTCATAAACGCAGTGACACATGCCCCGCGAGGCCGACAACCGAAGAAGGATCGCCAGCCGTGACCATCGAAGCGCCGGAAACCAAGATCGTGGAAACCGCCCGAGTTGCCTGTGATGGCGGCGAAGGTGCGTTGGGCCATCCGCGCGTGTGGCTGCAAATCCCCGAAGACACTGGTTGGGTCGAATGCCCCTATTGCGACTGCAAATATGTCCTGAAGGGCACAGAAAAGGGCTGATCGCCCTTTCGGGATGTGAACGCCAAAATCTCGCCGCGTTTTTCGTGCTAAGGCTCAACCGGAACCAATCCGGGTGAGAGTGATGACAGACCTTCACGCTACTGACACAGAAAACCCTGTTTTTGGTTGGACAGGGTTTGGCCTCGCGTCGATTGCGCTGTTTGCAGCGCTTTTTGTGTTCTGGGCAGGACCGTTCGCGCCGCAGCAATCCACCGGGGTTTCCTTGGGGGAATTGGCGGCCGAGATCGGAAAATCCACGCTGCGCGCCGCGGCCGGGCTTGAGCAGCCCGAACCGGTGGCACCGACCCGTGATCTGGATGATTTCCTGCGTATCGGGGTCGCCATGCTGGGCGGGCTGGCAATTGTGTTGTCCGTTATTGGTATCCTGCGTCACGAAAAGAGACGCCCCGCTATTGCAGGCGTTGCCATTGGTGTGGGCGCGATCCTGTTCCAGTTCTTTGCCTTTGCATTTTTTGCCTTCCTCGGTGTGTTGATTATCATGGCGCTGCTGAACAGTTTCTCGGACGTCTTCAGCGGCCTGTTTGGTGGATAAGCCGCGTTCCTGACTGGTCACGCGCGCGGCCCTGTGGCAGAACCATCCCTGACCGACAGGGAGAGCGCGCATGAGCAATTTCGGAAAAGGATGTCATCTGCATCTGATCGACGGATCGGCCTTTATTTTCAGGGCTTATCACGCGCTGCCGCCGCTGACGCGCAAATCCGACGGGCTGCCGATCGGGGCGGTGTCGGGGTTCTGCAACATGCTGCAGAAATATGTCGAAGGGAATGATGGGCCTGATGCGCCGACTCATGTGGCGGTGATCTTTGACAAAGGCTCACACACGTTCCGCAATGACCTTTATGACCTTTACAAAGCCAACCGCGAGGCGATGCCCGAGGATCTGCGCCCGCAGATGCCCCTGACCCGCGAGGCGACCCGCGCCTTCAACATCGCCTGCAAAGAGCTTGAGGGCTATGAGGCGGACGACATCATCGCCACGCTTGCGGTGCAGGCGCGTGAGGCCGGCGGGCGGGTGACCATCGTGAGTTCCGACAAAGACCTGATGCAGTTGGTGGGCGGCGGCGTCGAAATGCTGGACGCGATGAAAAACAAACGCATCGACCGCGATGGCGTGGTCGAGAAATTCGGCGTTGGTCCTGAACGGGTCGTGGATGTGCAGGCGTTGGCCGGGGATTCCGTGGACAACGTACCGGGCGCTCCGGGCATTGGCGTCAAGACCGCCGCCTTGCTGATCAATGAATATGGTGATCTGGAAACCCTGCTGGACCGCGCAGAAGAGATCAAGCAGCCCAAACGTCGTCAGACCCTGATCGAAAAGCGCGACCAGATCGAGCTGTCGAAGAAACTGGTGCAGTTGGACGAAAACACGCCTCTGGACTTCACGCTGGACGATCTTGAGGTGAAAGACCCCGAGCCGGACACGCTGATGGGCTTTCTGGCCGAGATGGAGTTCCGCACCCTCACGAAGCGGATTGCCGACAAGCTTGGCGTCGACTCTCCTGTGATCCCCGAAGCCCCTGCGCCCGAGGTTGTATCAGAGGCCGAGGTGATCCCGTTTGATGCCTCAAAATACGAATGTGTGAGGGATGCGGCGGCTTTGCAGATGTGGATCGACCGGGCCTATGAAACCGGCTGGGTGGCCGTCGATACCGAGACGACGGGCCTGAATGAGATGATCGCTGATCTGGTGGGCATATCGCTAAGTGTTGAGGCTGGTTCGGCCTGTTACATCCCGCTGACGCACCGCGATGGGGCCGCAGATGATCTGTTCGGCTCAGACGCGCTGGCCGAGGGACAAATGCCTTTGGATGAGGCTCTAACCCTGTTGAAACCGATGCTTGAGGACCCGTCGATCCTGAAGATCGGGCAGAACATGAAATATGACGCCAAGATTTTCGCACGCTACGGCGTGGAAGTGGCGCCGATCGACGACACGATGTTGATGTCTTACGCCATGCATGGTGGCGAGCATGGGCACGGGATGGATACCCTGTCCGAGCGCTATCTGAGCCACACGCCGATTCCGATCAAGCCGCTGCTGGGCTCGGGCAAATCGGCAATCACTTTCGACAAGGTGCCGATTGATGAGGCCACGGCTTACGCCGCTGAGGATGCGGATATCACCTTGCGCCTGTGGAAGCTGTTCAAACCGCAACTGCATCAGGTGCAGGTGACGACGGTGTATGAGACGCTCGAACGCCCTCTGGTGCCTGTCCTCAAGGAAATGGAAATGCACGGCATCAAGGTCGACCGCGATGTCCTCAGCCGCATGTCCAACACCTTCGCGCAGAAAATGGCCGGGTTAGAGGCTGAAATTCACGAATTGGCCGGGGAGACTTTCAATGTCGGCTCGCCCGCGCAACTGGGTGAGATTCTGTTCGACAAGATGGGACTTGAGGGCGGCAAGAAGGGTAAAACCGGGAAATACTCGACCGGGGCCGATATTCTGGAAGACTTGGCCACCGAGCACGAGTTGCCCCGCCGCGTGCTGGATTGGCGGCAGCTTTCCAAGCTGAAATCGACCTATACCGATGCGTTGCAAACCCATATCAACCCCGATACGGGCCGGGTGCATACGTCTTATTCGATCACGGGGGCCAACACGGGCCGTCTGGCCTCGACCGATCCGAACCTTCAAAACATTCCGGTGCGCACCGAAGAAGGCCGCCGCATTCGCGAGGCGTTCATTGCTGAGCCGGGCAATGTGATGGTCAGCCTCGACTATAGCCAGATTGAGCTGCGCATTTTGGCCCATATTGCCGATATTCCGGCGCTGAAACAGGCGTTTTCGGATGGGCTGGACATTCACGCGATGACCGCATCCGAGATGTTTGACGTGCCACTGGACGAGATGACGCCGGATATCCGCCGTCAGGCCAAGGCGATTAACTTTGGTGTGATCTATGGCATTTCCGGCTTTGGTCTGGCGCGCAACCTGCGCATTCCGCGGGCCGAGGCGCAGGGCTTTATCGACCGGTACTTCGAGCGGTTCCCGGGTATCAGAGCCTATATGGACGACACGGTCGCCTTTGCCAAAGAGCATGGCTATGTCCAGACGCTGTTTGGGCGCAAGATTCACACGCCCGAAATCAACGCCAAGGGGCCGCACGCAGGCTTCTCGCGCCGGGCGGCGATCAATGCACCAATTCAGGGGACAGCGGCAGACGTGATCCGGCGCGCGATGGTGCGGATGCCAGAGGCGATCAACGGGTTACCTGCAAAGATGCTGTTGCAGGTGCATGACGAATTGCTGTTCGAAGTGGCCGAGGATGCGGTGGATCAGGTGATCACTGTGGCGCGCGACGTGATGGAAGGCGCATCGGACCCGGCGGTGAAACTGGACGTCAAGCTGAGTGTCGATGCCGGGCAGGGTGCGAACTGGGCCGAGGCACACTGAGGCACACCAGCGCGCTTCTCATCAGGTCCGACTGACCCTCTTCGCAGCGGGTCAGTCCTGCGGCCTGACCAGGCGATTGACCAACCGTTGCACGGCAGGTCCGAGAATCAGGATGACCGAGAACGCGATCGGCCAGCAAAAGGCCCAGGAAGCCATCCAGTCGCCCAGTGTGGTTGGGCCTATCCCGATCGCCTTTACCGTAGCGATACCTGTAACGATGCAGGACATCAGGCCCGACATGATCAGGCTGAACAGAGCGCGGGCAAAGCGGGCAGGGATCATTGACTAAATCCTATTGGTCTCGACCCATGTCATCTGCGGGATTTTTTAGAAAAATGCCAGAGCTAGGCGCGCATCCACCTCAAGCTGTTGATCGTTTGCGGTGTTGAGGGCACGTATTCGGCGCTGACCCATCCTGCGTATCCTGCATCATCCATCGCGCTGAACAGGGCGGGAAAATCGGTTGACCCGCGCCCGGGTTCGGATCGGTCCGGTGCCGCGCCAATTTGGGCGTGAACCATATTGTCGTTGAACCGGGTCCACACGTCCAGCGCGTTGCCATGGATCATATGGGCGTGAAAGCTGTCGAATTGCAGGCCGATATTGGGGCGGTTCACACGGTTCAAAACATCAGCAGCCAGATCGTAGTCGTTCAGGAAATAGTCTGGCTGCGAAACCGGGTTCAGCGGCTCAATCGTGAACTGTTGCTGGGGCGCGAAATCGGCAGCCCATGTCAGGTTCTGCACGAAACAGTCCAGCGCGTCCGGCCCCGAGGCATAGCCCGACATGATGTGTATCAGCCCCGGTTTCAGAACCTCGGCGTAACGCATCACGCGACGCATATCCGATTGGAACCGTGCTTCGCCGCCGGGGATTGCCGCATAGCCCGGCTGTCCGCCCGTGTAATTCGGTGGTGGCGCGTTGATCAGGACAAGGTCCAACCCATTGGACAGCAAGGCCCGCCGCGTCTCCTTGGCGGCCAGATCATAGGGAAACAGAATCTCAACGGCTTGAAACCCGGCCTCTGCTGCAGCCTGAAACCGGTCGAGATAGGGAAGCTCTGCAAAGAGCAATGAGATATTGGCGGCAAATTTGGGCATTGGCAGGTCCGGACATTTGGTGAGCGGACCTTAGCTGTCGGGTGATTTCAGGGAAAGGGACTGAAAACGACAGATTGTCGAAAATCGGCCAGATCGTCCGATGCAATTCAGAGACATTCGGGACAATGCGGCGAATCATTTTCGGTCGCCGGTCCAACAGAAGGTCTGACACCATGGCGATGAGCCCTGACCCCGTGCGCGGGAACACTCTTTCTGTGTCCGCCGGGCGCAGTTCTGCCTTGCCCGGCAATGGCTTGGCGGTGGCCAGCATGCTGACATGGGCGGCCGGTTTTCCGGCGGCCGAGGTGTTGTTGCAAAGCTGGCCTCCGGTCGCGTTGCTGGTGGCGCGACTTGCGATTGCGGTGTTGGTGATGGTGCCGATCTGGGTGCTGTTTGACGGGCCCTCACGGGTGCTGCGTGCCCGCTGGGGACATGCGATGCTGGTCGGCGGAACGCTGGGGGCGGGGATGTTCCTGATCATTCTGGCGCAAAAGCTGACCGACCCGGTGACCGTGGCCATCATCGCCTCATGCGCGCCCTTGTTTGCGACTTTGCTGGAGCTGGCGACGGGTGCGCGGCGTCTGCGTTGGAATTTTGCCATCGGAGTCGTCGTGTCGATCATCGGAGGGTTGATCGCGACCAGCGCGGTGGCCCCTGCGCAACTGGGGCTGGGCGCGGGGTGTGCCATTGTGTCGACGGGGCTGTTTTGCTGGGCAAGCATGGCAACCGCGCGGGACTTTCCTGAACTCAGCCAAACCGGGCGCAGCACCATTACATTCTTGGGCGGGCTGGTCGTGGCTGTCATTCTATTCGTCACGGCGGGGCAGTTGGGGATGGATGTCATCCCTGCGGCTCCGGTCGACATGCAGCAGGCGGGGATGCTGATGATCTACGCGCTGATCTCGATGGGGTTGAGCCAGGTGTTCTTTATCTCATCGGTCGGCAGGATCGGCGTGGCGCTGGCCTCGTTCCACATCAACATCGCGCCGTTTTACGTGATGTTGATCATGCTTGTGCTGGGGGATGAGTGGAACTGGACCCGCGCGCTGGGCGCGGGGATCGTGGCGGTGGCCGTGGTGCTGGCGCAAGACCGTCGGGTGGCGCGCCGGGCCTAACCCGGCAAATCCTCGGACCGGATCAGGGGGAAAAACTGTCCGCCTGACCAGACGCCGAACCATCCGTCATTGTGTTCGGCAATGTCGACCATCCGGTAGAAACTTTTGCGGTCGATCCGCGCTTCGAGGTTGGCACGCACCAATATGTAGGGCGCGGGCTCATCTGTTTCAGGGTCGATAACAATGCGGATCGGGTGATCCGGTCCTGCGACGGCGGTATCACCGACATGTGTCGTGAAAGTCAGCACCTGCGCCGCGCCGGTGTCCGTCGCATCGAAATCAACCGCCACAAAAGGCGCGTCCTCGACAGTGATTCCCACCTTCTCGACCGGGGTAACGAGGTAATATTTCCCGTCTTCCTTCTTAAGAATTGAGGAAAAAAGCTTCACAAGCTCGAACCTGGTGATCGGTGACCCTAGATAAGACCAAGAGCCATCTTTGGCGATATGGATGTCCAGATCGCCACAAAACGGAGGATTCCACAGATGAACCGGGGGCAAGCCCCTGGTTTTGGCGGCTTTGACTGATGCCGCAATGCCATCAGGGGAAGGTGTCACAGGTTTTTGTCCGCTCATTACTTTTGCCATTTCCTTTTCGCGCGATACACTTCAACCATATTAGTCCACGGAAGGGAAAGTCATGACCGAACCTGCCGACCTCGTGTCCGAGATCGAAGCGCTGGAAACCAAACTGCAAGAGGCCAAGTCCTCGATCACCCGCCGCTTTATCGGACAGGAACGGGTCGTGGACCTGACCCTGACCGCGCTGCTGTGCGGCGGGCATGCGCTGTTGATCGGTTTGCCCGGTCTGGGTAAGACGCGACTGGTTGAAACGCTGTCGACGGTGATGGGCTTGCACGGCAATCGCATCCAGTTCACGCCGGACCTGATGCCTGCTGATATTCTGGGGTCCGAGGTTCTGGATACTGCCGAAGATGGCAGCCGTCATTTCCGCTTTATTTCAGGCCCGATCTTTTGCCAGTTGCTGATGGCCGATGAGATCAACCGTGCCAGCCCCCGGACGCAATCGGCGCTGCTGCAAGCGATGCAGGAACGCACGGTGACGGTCGCGGGCGAGGATCGCTCGCTGGGGACGCCGTTCCATGTGTTGGCGACGCAAAACCCGATTGAACAAGAGGGCACATATCCGCTGCCCGAGGCGCAGTTGGACCGCTTTCTTGTGCAGATCGACGTGGAATACCCGGATCGTCAGACCGAGCGGGATATTCTGTTGGCCACTACGGGTGTTGAGGAAGACGACGCGCATGAGATTTTCACTAAAGAGGAGTTGCTGGCCGCGCAGGTTCTTTTGCGCCGGATGCCGGTGGGCGACTCGGTCGTTGAACTGATCCTCGATCTGGTTCGTGCCTTCCGCCCTGACGAGGCAGGCGTGTCTGAGCGTGTGGCTGAAACCGTTGCGTGGGGGCCGGGTCCGCGAGCGGCGCAGGCGCTGATGATGACGGTGCGCGCACGGGCGATGTTGCAAGGACGGCTGGCCCCGAATGCCGAGGATGTGCTGGACATGGCACGCCCTGTCCTCAGCCACCGGATGGCGCTGAACTTTGCGGCGCGTGCGCGCGGGGACAGCCTTGCTGATCTGATCGAATCCACGGCTGCCGGGTTGATCCGCACCGAGGCTGCGGCGTGAATGCCGCGCTGACCCTTCGCGAAAGATCCGAGGCCGAGGCGTCCCGGCTGCCGCCCCTGTTGGCGCGGGCTGAACATCTGGCCGGAACCGTTCTGCTGGGCGATCACGGGCGCAGGCGGTCGGGTCTGGGTGATGATTTCTGGCAATACCGCCCGGCACAGATCGGCGACAGCCGACGGATGATCGACCATCGCCGCTCGGCGCGCGGGGATCAGCAATTTGTGCGCGAACGCGAATGGCAGATCGCGCAATCGGTGATGCTCTGGGTCGATCAGGGCGCGTCGATGCGGTTTGCGTCCGACAAATCCCTGCACACCAAAGCGGACCGGGCGCGCCTGCTTGGTCTATCAACGGCGATCCTGCTGGTGCGGGGCGGGGAACGCGTCGGCCTGACCGGAACAACCCTTCCGCCCCGGCGCGGCAATGCGCAGATCGTGCGACTGGCGCAGGCGTGGTCCGAAGATGCCGCAGCCGATTACGCCCCGCCCGAACATAGGGCCATGATCCCACATGCGCGTGCCGTCTTCATTTCCGATTTCCTCGGGCCGATGGATGAGGTCGAACTGGCCCTGACCAAAGCCGCCGACCGGGGCGTGCGCGGTGTTCTGTTGCAGGTTCTGGACCCGACCGAGGAGAGCTTTCCCTATCGCGGGCGGACCATATTTGAAAGCGTTGGCGGCACAGCGCGACACGAAACCCTCAAGGCCGGAGAGTTGCGGGACCGTTATCTGGAGCGTCTCGCCAGCCGCAAGGACGCACTGACGCAACTGTGTCGCGCGACCGGATGGCAACTTGGGTTGCACCACACGGGTGACAGCGCGCAAGCGGCTCTGTTGTGGCTCTATCGTGCGCTGGACGGGGGAACGGCATGACAGTTCTGGCGGGTATAGGGTTTACCGCACCGTGGGTGTTGCTGGGTCTTTTGACCCTGCCCATTCTGTGGCTGATCCTGCGCGCCGTGCCTCCCGCGCCCATCCGCAGGCTGTTTCCGGCGGTCACGCTGCTGCTGGGGCTGAAGGATGAAGAAAGCGTTTCGGACCGCACCCCGTGGTGGTTGCTGCTGTTGCGTATGCTGGCGGCGGCGGCGATTATCATCGGGTTGGCCGGCCCGGTTCTGAACCCGTCCCGAGAGCAAGCCGGATCAGGGCCATTGATGTTGGTGCTGGATGGAAGCTGGGCGGGCGCATCCCGTTGGTCTTCGACGCTGGATCAGATCGACGCGCAACTGACCGAGGCCGGGCGCGCCGGGCGCACGGTCGCGATCCTTAACCTGACAGACCCAGAGGTTCCTGTATTCCAGGCTGCCGAAGCGTGGAGCGGTCGATTGCCGGGATTGGTTCCGATGCCGTGGCAGCCCACGGCGACACAGGTTGAACAGGCTCTGGCCGCGCTGGATCAGGTTGAGGGCGGGTTTGAAACGCACTGGTTCAGCGATCGGCTGGCCTTTGAGGGCAGTGATGCGATGCTTGCGGCTTTGCAGGCGCGCGGGGGTGTGACCGTGTATCAGTCGCCCTCGTCCGTTGTTGGGTTATTGCCGGCTGGCTATCAGGACGGTGTCATTCAGTTGACCGCGCAGCGGGCTGAGGCTGGTCCGGCTGAGCGCTTCACGGTTCTGGCGCAGGGCCGCGATCCGGCGGGGGCGATGCGGGTGTTGCAATCTGCCGAGGTGGAATTTGCAGGCGACGAAACGCAGGCCCAGATAGAACTGGCCCTGCCGTCAGAACTGCGCGCCCGGATCACGCGGTTTGAAATTCAGGGCCAGCGGTCTGCCGGGGCTGTGACATTGACCGATGACAGCCTGCGACGGCGTGAAGTTGCGTTGATCGCCGGGACACGGAACCGCGAAGGGTTGGAGCTGCTGTCACCGCTGCATTACCTGACGCAGGTTTTGATCCCGACGGCGGATTTTGTTGATGGCGGATTGCTGGATGTGCTGCCAGCCAACCCGGATGTGATCGTTCTGGCCGATGTCGCCAAACTGTCCGGGGGCGAACAATCGGCGCTGGTCGAATGGGTTGAACAAGGCGGGTTGCTGCTGCGATTTGCGGGGCCGCGCATGGCCGCCAGTGGTCTGGGCCGTGACGAGGAAGATATCCTGTTGCCGGTCCGCCTGCGCAGCGGTGGCCGGTCTGTCGGCGGCGCGATGAGCTGGGGCGAGGCCAAGGGGCTGGCGCCGTTCCCCGAAAGCTCACCCTTTTACGGGCTGAAAGTGCCCGGAGATGTATCTGTCATCACGCAGGTCATGGCACAACCAGACCCTAATCTGGCGGATCGCGTGATTGCATCGCTGTCGGACGGCACGCCACTGGTGACCCGCAAAGCGCTTGGGCTGGGTCAGGTTGTGCTGTTTCATGTGACGGCTGATGCAGAATGGTCTAGCCTTCCCCTGTCGGGCCTGTTTGTCGAAATGCTGGATCGGCTGGCCGTCGCCTCGGCCGCCAAGTCTCGGCAGGTGTCTCAGTTGCAGGGCACCACGTGGGAGCCAATTCAGGTGATGGATGGGTTCGGCACCTTGTCTGATGCTGGCAATCTGTCGGGCGTCGATGGTGTCGATCTTGTCTCCGGTGAAATTGGCCCGGATCTGCGTCCGGGGCTCTACGAAAGCGGCAAGCAAAAGCTGGCGCGGAATGTCCTGACCAGCGACACGGTCCTTAGCCCGGCTGTCTGGCCGTCGGATGTGCCCATCAAGGGGCAGGAAATTAGCACAGAAACGCCCATCGGGGGTATCCTGCTCAGCCTTGCGCTGCTGTTGCTGACGGTGGATGTCATTGCGTCTCTGGCGCTGTCAGGACGGTTGGGTCTGGCCAAGGCCGCGGCCACTGCGGTCGGAATATTGTTGTTTGTGCCCCAAGCGGACGCGCAAACGCCCGCGGATACAGATTTTGCCCTGAACGCCACCAAGGAACTTGTGCTGGCGCATGTCCTGACGGGTGATGCGCAGGTCGATGACATTGCGGGTGCCGGAATGCGGGGTCTTGCGCAAACGCTCTTTTATCGCACGTCTGTCGAACCGGCCGAACCGATCGGCGTTGATCTGGAACGGGATGAGCTGGCCTTTTTCCCGCTGCTCTACTGGCCCATAACCCCCCAGCAACCGCAACCGTCTGCCGAAGCCTACGCCAAGCTCAATGCTTACCTCCGCTCGGGTGGGATGATCCTGTTTGACACGCGGGACTCGGATGTGGCGCGATTTGGGGCCTCCAGCCCCAATGGGCGCAAATTGCAGCAGTTGGCCGCGCCTTTGAACATCCCTTCGTTAGAGCCTGTCCCGCGTGACCATGTCCTGACGCGCGCTTTCTATCTGCTGCAGGATTTTCCGGGGCGCTACGCCGGAACCGAGGTCTGGGTCGAAGCCGCGCCGCTGGATGCCGAACAGATCGAGGGGATGCCGTTCCGCAACCTCAACGATAACGTGACGCCAGTGGTAATCGGCGGCAATGACTGGGCCGGAGCATGGGCCGTTGACCGCAACGGTCAGGCGCTGTTGCCCGTTGGACGCGGCTATGCGGGTGAGCGACAACGAGAGCTGGCCAATCGCTTTGGTGTCAATCTGGTCATGCACGTTCTGACCGGGAACTATAAATCCGATCAGGTGCACGTGCCTGCCTTGCTGGACAGGTTGGGACAATGACAGGAACCGTTATCTTTGATCCCCTGATCCCGTGGCCTGTTTTGGCCACCGTTGCCGCTATTGCTCTTGCCGGGGTGGTTCTGGCCCTGTGGCGGGGTCTGTCCGGTTGGGCGCTACGCGGTTTGGCGGCCCTTGTCGTGATCGGGGCGCTGGTCGGTCCGGTCTACCAGATCGAGGATCGCGCGCCCCTGACGGACATCGTGTTGATGATCGAGGATGAAAGCGCCAGTCAGACCCTTTCGGACCGGGCCGAGCAGACCGCGTTGGCGGCTGAAGAACTGGCCGCCGAGATCGAGTCGCGCGACAATACCGAGCTGCGCCGGATCAAAGTCGGCGATGGTGACGGCGACGAAGGTACGCAGGTCATGGCCGCATTGAACGAGGCCTTGGCCGAGGAACCGCGCGCGCGGATCGCCGGAATTCTCGTGGTTTCGGACGGGATTGTGCACGATGCGGATCTGGCACCGGACCTGCCAGCACCGATGCATCTGCTGCAAACCGGGCGTGCCACAGATTGGGACCGCCGCCTTATTGTGCGCAATGCCCCGGCCTTTGCCATTATCGGTGAGCCGGTTACCCTGACCCTGCGCGTTGAGGACAGCGGCGCCGCCCCTGCTGGCGCGACCAGCGCGCCGCTTGAAATTTCGGTCGACGGGGCCGAGCCCGAACACTTTTCGATCCCCATTGGCGTCGATGTGGAATTGCCTGTCAGCCTTCCGCATGGCGGGCGCAATGTCATTCAGTTCACGGTGCCCGAAGCCGAAGGCGAACTGACAGACCGTAACAACACGGCGCTGATCCAGATGAACGGCGTCCGTGATCGTCTGCGCGTGCTGCTGGTATCGGGTGAACCCCATCCGGGCGGGCGGACGTGGCGGAACCTGCTGAAATCCGACAGCTCGGTCGATCTGGTGCATTTCACGATCCTGCGGCCACCTGAAAAACAGGACGGCGTTCCGGTGGATGAGTTGTCGCTGATCGCATTCCCGACTCGAGAGCTGTTTCTGGAAAAGATCAACGATTTTGATCTGATTATCTTTGACCGTTACAAGCGGCGAGGCATTTTGCCTGCCATCTATCTGGACAACGTCAACAACTATATCAACGACGGCGGTGCCGTCCTGATCGCGGCGGGGCCTGACTTTGCCAGCGCGGACAGTATCTTTCGTTCCCCTCTGGCCCCGATCCTGCCTGCGCAGCCAACCGCGCGGGTGATCGAGGAACGCTTTGTCCCGATGGTGACCGATCTGGGGCACCGCCATCCGGTCACGACTGATCTTGGCGATTCCGAACAATGGGGTGCGTGGCTACGCCAGATCGACGTAAAGCACCGCTCGGGCGAGCTGCTGATGACCGGGATTGATGACCGGCCCTTGCTGGTTCTGGATCGTGTAGGCGAAGGTCGCGTGGCGATGCTGGCTTCGGATCACGCGTGGCTCTGGAGTCGCGGGTTCGAGGGGGGCGGGCCGCAGCTCGAACTACTGCGCCGGCTGGCGCATTGGATGATGAAGGAACCCGAGCTTGAGGAAGAAGCGCTGTGGGCCGAAGCCAACGGCCAGATCATGCGCATCATTCGGCAGACCCTAGAGGATGAGGTCGGCCCGGTTACGGTCACGCGCCCGAATGGGGAAACGCTGGACATCACGCTGGACATGATTTCCCCCGGCCGGTTCGAAACCCAGTATTTCGGGCCGGAAATCGGACTATACCGGTTGCAGGAAGGCGAGTTATCCGCGGTCATCGGGTTGGGTCCGGCCGCGCCGAAAGAATTTGAGCGCACGATTGCAACCTCGGACGTTCTGGATCCGCTGCTGGCTGGATTGCGCGGTGGGGCGATCAGGCTAGAGGACGGCCTGCCCGCCATCCGCAATGTTCGCGCGGGGCGACCGGCGTCCGGGCGCGGCTGGATTGGATTGACACCGCGCGACGCTTATGAAACCCGGGACGTCACGCAGGCCGGTTTGCTGCCGCCGTGGTTGGTGCTGCTTCTGGCGGGCGGCTTCCTGCTGGGCGGTTGGTTGCGCGAGGGGCGTCGCTGACGGCCCGCGCCCGTGACCCGAACAGCGCGGTAAGCGCTTAAACACTTCTTCACGCTCTGGCTGGATGTTGATCTCGGGTTAGTCCGGGATCACCAAAGATGAGTCTTGCAACAAAACTGGCACAGGAACGACGCGCACGTCTGGCGGCAGAGCGTCTTTTGGAAATGAAGCAGGCCGAATTGTCCGCCGCCAACCGCAAGCTGGGCCTGCATGCGATGGCCTTGACCAAGCGCATCGGCGAAACGCAGGCCGAGGTGGAAACAGTTCGGGGTGAGAATGAAAAGGTCAAATCCGACCTGACGCTGGCCAATGCCAAGATCGAGGTGGCCGAACGGCGGTTGTGGCATTCGATCCAGACGTTTCAGGACGGGTTTGCGTTTTTTGACGGGGATAACCGTCTGATCGGGGCGAATACGGCCTATCTAAGCCTGTTCGACGGGATCGACGAAGTTGCGCCGGGCGTCGCATATCCACGGATACTCGAGATTTTGACGGCTGAAGGGTTGATTGATCTGGGGTCCGAGGCTGGACCGGAATGGATTGAAAGGATGCTTGCACGATGGGCGCAACCGCATCCTGACGCAGAGGTTATTCGCCTGTGGAACGGCCACTATGTCAAGCTGATCGACCAGCGGGGCAATGGTGGCGATGTTGTAAGTCTGGCGCTGAATATCTCGGCCTCGGTCCGGCATGAGGCCGAGTTGACGGCAGCCCGCGAACGTGCCGAAGCAGCCAACCGTGCCAAATCCGCATTTCTGGCCAATATGAGCCATGAGATACGCACTCCGATGAATGGCATTGTCGGGATGACCGACCTGTTGACTGAAACCCCATTGGACGAGGAACAAAGGCTCTATCTCAATACGATCCGCAATTCGGGCGAGGCGTTGCTGGTCATCATCAACGACGTTCTGGATTATTCCAAGATCGAGGCGGACAAGCTGATCCTGCACCCCGAACAGTTCGACTTTGAGCGCTGTATTCTTGAGGTCGCGATGCTGTTGCAGCCAAGTGTCCGCGACAAGGGGCTGACGCTGCTGGTCGATTATGACCTGTTTCTGCCAACACTATTTGTGGGCGATCCGGGGCGTGTGCGTCAGGTTCTGACAAATCTGGTGGGTAATGCGGTGAAATTCACCGCCAACGGCCATGTGCTGATCCGTGTCACCGGGGTGCCCAACTCTGATACCAAGACCTGCGATATCCATGTGGCGATCGAAGACACCGGGATCGGAATCGAAAAGGACAAGATCGACCACATATTTGGTGAGTTCAATCAGGTCGAAGATGAACGCAACCGTCAGTTCGCGGGGACCGGGCTGGGTCTGGCCATCACGAAACGCCTGATCTCGTTGATGGGTGGCACGATCTGGGTTGAAAGCGAACCGGGGCGTGGGTCGTGTTTCGGGTTCCGCGTGCCGATGCCGACCGTCGAAGGCGTGCAACCTGCCCCTCCGGATCTGGGCGGGGGGCTGCACCATGTGATGGTGGTCGAGGACTTGGCGGTAAACCGGGCCATTCTGTCGAAACAGCTCGGCCGATTGGGATCGCGCGTCACGGTGTGTTCTTCGGGCGGAGAGGCATTGACCGCAATTGACGATACCGTGGACCTGCTTTTATGCGATCACGATCTGCCGGATATGGATGGGTTGGAATTGGCAACCACGCTGAAAGATCGCGGGTGGGGCGACCTGCCTGTGGTGGTGATGTCGGCCAATCCCGCTGTCATCCACGCAAACCCGGCCCGCCACCTGATCGAAGGGGTTTTGCAAAAACCCATTCCCCGGGCCGAGCTTTACACTCACCTGACCGCGCTTGGTCAGGAAGCGCGGATCGAAGATGCAGGAGCAACTGTGCTCGAACCCGCGGAGCCAGAACGCACCCATGCGGTTTCAGGCGGACGCCTGATGCGTGTTCTGGCCGCTGAAGATAACCGGACAAATCAACTGATCCTGGAAAAGATGGTCAAGGATCTGAATATCGACCTGAGGTTCGCCGGAAACGGGCTTGAGGCCGTTGAAGCCCATCTTGAATTCGATCCTGACCTGATCTTCATGGATATTTCCATGCCGAAAATGGACGGCAAGCAGGCCACTGGTGAAATCCGGCGGCGCGAGATTGAGACGGGCCGCCATGTTCCGATCGTCGCGCTGACCGCGCATGCGATGTCAGGGGATGATCAGGGGATATTGTCGGCCGGTCTGGACCATTACCTGACCAAGCCTCTGCAAAAACAGAAAATCCACCAAGCGATCCTGAACCATCAACCCGAGGGCACTCAGGCAGTCGTTGCCGGACAGCCCTAACCGAATTAGGTTGGGCGCATGTCAGATGAACGCGGTTTTCAGCCTCGCGCACTGGGCGAGATTGCCATTCGATGCGCCGATATGCCGGCGATGGTCGAGTTTTATGAAACAGTGATCGGCTTGCGGCGTCTCAGCGGCGACCAAGACAGCGCGATCGTTTTCTTCGAGATCGCGCAGGGTTTCGGTGGGCATACTCAGGTTTTGGCCCTGTTCCACCATACAGCCGCACCGCGTCCCGGCCTGCATCCCACAGGTGATCTATCCCCGGTGACCGGCGGCGCGTCGGCTTTGCATCACATTGCATTGTCGCTGCCCTTTGAAGAACAGGACGCTGTCATACGTTGGTATGAACACATTGGACAGCCCTACCGGGTCGAGCAATTCGGCTGGATAGGCTGGCGCGGCATTTTCACCGAAGACCCCGAGGGCAACACCGTTGAACTGGTCGCTTACGACCGGTCAATGCTGACTCAGGCCTGATAGGGGCGCACGAAAACGGGTTTGTCCTCGGTCGACAGGTCGGGCCGGTATTCATACCCACCGCTGTCAAAATCCAACAACCCCACCGGGTCGGTCAGGCGGTGCTGGATGATGTATCGCGCCATCGCGCCGCGTGCTTTCTTGGCGAAAAAGCTGACGATCTTGGGGGTGCCCGCCTTGTCCTCCATGAACATGGGCGTGACAAACCGCAGCTTAAGCGCTTTGGGATCGACCGCGCCGAAATATTCCTGACTTGCGCAGTTCACCAGCACGTCCGACCCGATCTGCGTGCCTTGCGCGTTCAGAGCTTTGCTGAGTTGATCGCGCCAATATTCATACAGGTTCTTGCCGCGCCGGGTTTTCAGCTTGCTTCCCATCTCAAGCCGATAGGCTTGGATCGCATCCAGTGGGCGCAGCACGCCGTATAAGCCCGACAGGATACGCAGGTGATCCTGCGCCCAGGCCATTTCATCGGCATCCAGGGACGCAGCTTCAAGCCCTTGATAGGTGTCCCCGGCAAAGGCCAACGCAGCGGGGCGGGTCAGATCGGCCTCGGGTGCATCGGAAAAGGCGCGATACCGGTCACGGTTCAGACGGGCCAAGTCATCGCTCAGGTCCATCAGCTTTTTGAGATCGCCCAGCGTCAGGTTGCGGGCGGTTTTCGATAGCCGGATCGCGTCATCCTGAAAATCGGGTTGGGTCACCGTCACATCGCGCTCGGCCCAGTCCAGCCGTTTGGCCGGGGAAATCACTACCAGCATATCCGCCCTCTTTTCTTGCCTGATAGGGCGTATTTAGCCCGCCTGTTCCAGCACGTCCAGAAAGGCGGCGCCAAACCTTTCGTGACGACGATCCCCCAGCACCTGTTCCAGCCCGCGCTGATCGCCGGGGCGCAGTTGAGCGACCTTGGCCAGTTGCGAGGCCGAGCAGGTCAGCGGCTTGTCGATCCCTTCGGGCCCGCGCGTCAGATCGTTCTGCACGGCCAGAAGTTGGTCGTAGATCTCTCCCTGATCGCGCCCGGCCAGTTTGCGGCGGGCAGGGTGCAGCGCGGCGGCCTCACCCGCGATCACCTCAAGGAAGGTGTCGCCATAGCGTTCCAGTTTCTTCGCCCCCACACCGCCGATCCGGGCCATGTCGTCCAGAGTCATGGGGCGGGTTTCGGCCATCTCGATCAGGGTGCGGTCGGGGAAGATGACATAGGCGGGCACCCGCTGCGATTCCGCCAACGCGCGGCGCTTGGCCTTGAGCGCCGACAGCAACGGCGCGTCTTCTTCGGCCACCATCGCTTTGACGGCGGGGCGGCGGGTGGCTTTGCGGATCGTGTCCTTGCGCAGGTTGATCTGTGCTTCGCCCTTCAGGATCGGTTTTGCGGCCTCGGTCATGCGCAGGGCACCGTGGCGATCAGGGTCGGGGCGGACCAGATCATGCCCCATCATCTGCCGGAAAATCGCCTGCCATTGCGGGCGGGACCAGTCCTTGCCGATGCCCCATGTGGACAGCGCATCGTGCCGCCGCGCGCGGACCTTGTCGGTTTCGTTGGCCAGCAGGATGTCGATCAGATGGCCTGCGCCGAACCATTCCTCGGTGCGCAAGATGGCAGACAGGGCCATGCGAACCGGCGTGGTACCGTCGAATACCTCGGGCGGGGCATCGCACAGATCGCATTTGCCACAGGGTTCGGCCTGTTCACCGAAGTAACCCAGCAGGGTTTGACGGCGGCAAACCAGCGCCTCGGCCAACCCAAGCAGAGCATTCAGACGGGCGTGGTCGGCCATGCGGCGTTCCGGTGGGGCCAAACCTTCGTCAATTTGCGAGCGGCGCAGGCGGATGTCGTCGGGGCCGAATAGAGTCAGCGTTTCAGCCGGGCCACCATCACGCCCGGCGCGGCCGATTTCTTGATAATAAGCCTCGATGGATTTCGGCAGGTCCGCATGGGCGACCCAGCGAATATCGGGTTTGTCGATGCCCATACCAAAAGCAACCGTGGCGACGACGATCAGACCGTCCTCACGCGCAAAGCGGGTTTCGACAATGCGGCGATCCTCGGGGTCCATGCCGCCGTGATAGTGACAGGCCGAGTGCCCTTCGGCGCGCAAGGCTTGGGCCAACACTTCGGTCTTGTTGCGGGTGCCGCAATAGACGATGCCGGATTGGGTTTTGCGCGCAGCGGCGAAATCCAGAACCTGTTTGCGCGGCCCGTCCTTGGCGGCAAAGGCCAGATGGATGTTGGGCCGGTCAAACCCCCGCAGGAATTTGCGGGGCGCGGAGCCGTCGAACAGTTTCTCGACAATTTCGTCTTGCGTTTCCGCATCCGCCGTGGCGGTGAAGGCGGCCAAGGGGACGTTCAACGCGTGCCGCAGCTCTCCGATCCGCAGGTAATCGGGGCGAAAATCATGACCCCATTGGCTGACGCAATGCGCCTCATCCACCGCAATAAGGCTGACATTGATCCGCCGCAGCATCCCCAGCGCGGACCCGGCAGCCAGACGTTCGGGGGCCATGTAGAGCAGTTTCAGGCGACCGGCCTCCAACGCCTCCCACACCGCGTCGGTTTCCTCGGGGGTGTTGCCGGATGTCAGAGCGCCAGCTTCGACCCCGGCTTCTTGCAGCCCGCGCACCTGATCGCGCATCAGGGCAATCAGCGGAGAGATCACCACCGTCACCCCGTCTCGCAATAGGGCAGGCAGTTGGAAACACAGGGATTTCCCACCGCCTGTGGGCATGATGGCCAGCACGTTCTCGCCCGCAGTCACGGCATCGACAATCTCTTCCTGACCCGGTCGGAAGTCGTCGAATCCAAAGACATCTCGCAGCAAAGGCGCGGCGTCGAACATGGGGGGATTGCCCTGTTTTAAGGTTTGTCTGCTCTTAAGACAGGACAATCACATACTAAGATTCGGTGAACAAGAGGTCAGACGAAATAGACCATATTGTTGATCAGGATGATCCGCAGCGCATAGACGCCGACCAGAACGACCAGAGGCGTCAGGTCCAGACCGCCCATATTCGGCAGAACCCGGCGGATTGGGCCGTAGATCGGTTCGAGTATCCGGTTCAGACCGTACCAGATTTGCGCCACCAACTGCTGGTGCAAGTTGAGAACCTGAAAGTTGATCAGCCAGCTCATGATCACATGGGCCAGAATGATGAACCAGACAATGTCCAGGATCAGCAGCAGGATTTGGATCAGTGACAGCATGGGGCCTCCGGTATTTGCGTCAGTCGAGACGTAAGCGCCCACGGGCGAAAGAGCAAGTCTGCGCCAACAGAACGCTTGCGAAACCGCCCAAAGCCCCGTCTTATGAAAGGCAACAAGAACAGGGGCAGTCATGGCAGAGATTTCCAAGCGCAAGCGCATCTGGGGCTGGTGGTTTTTCGACTGGGCGACGCAGCCATATCACAGCCTTCTGGTCACCTTCGTCTTTGGACCCTATTTCGCCGGGGTAGCCGCTGGGTATTTCGCAGGAACCGGGCTGGACTCTCAGGCGGCGGCTGCACGGGCGCAGACGGTTTGGGCGAATTGCCTGACCATTACGGGGCTGATCATCGCCTTTGGTGCGCCGCTTTTGGGCGCGATGGCAGATGTGTCAGGGCGGCGCATCCCTTGGATCTTTGGGTTTTCCGTCATGTATGTCGTGGGGTCCGCGGCGCTGTGGTACACGCTGCCGGATGGTTCAAACATGTGGCTGATGCTGTCGGCCTTTGGTCTTGGATTTGTCGGCGCGGAATATGCGCTGATCTTCATCAACTCGCAATTGCCTGATCTTGGCGACGATAAGGAAGTGGGTGAGATTTCCGGCTCGGGCTTTGCCTTCGGTTATTTCGGAGGGCTGATCTCGTTGGCGATCATGCTGTTGTTGTTTGTCGAGCAGGCCAACGGCAAGACGCTGATCGGACTGGACCCTGCTTTTGGGCTGGATGCGGCGCAGCAACAGGGCACCCGGTTCGTCGGCCCGTTCACGGCAGGATGGTTCATCCTGTTCATGGTGCCGTATTTCCTGTGGGTGCGGGACGAGTCATCGTCCAAGAAACACGGCTCGGTACGCGACGCGCTGGGCTTGTTGGCGCATTCGATTTCCAACCTGCGGCACCGGCTTAGTCTGGCCAGCTATTTGGGATCGTCCATGTTCTACCGCGATGCGCTGAACGGGCTGTACAGCTTTGGCGGCGTATATGCCCGTCTGGTGCTGGAATGGGACCTCATCAAGATCGGCGTCTTTGGGATCGTCAGCGTTCTGGCCGCCGCCGCCTTTTCGTGGGTGGGCGGGAAGCTGGACAAGAAAAACGGCCCTAAACCGGTCATTCTGGTGAGCATCTGGGTTCTGATCCTTGTCTGCGTCACGATCGTATCCATGGACCGGACACAGGTTTTCGGCATCGCTTTGCCCGAAGGATCGGGCCTGCCGGATCTTGTGTTCTTTGCCTGCGGCATCCTGATTGGCGGTATGGGTGGCATTTTGCAGTCAGCCAGCCGGTCCATGATGGTGCGCCACACCGATCCCAAAGCCCCGGTGGAAAGCTTTGGTCTTTATGGTTTGTCTGGTCGCGCCACGTCCTTTGTCGCGCCTCTGTTGATCGGGATTGCCACAACCGCGACCGGCAGTGCGCGTCTGGGGGTGTCACCCATCATTCTGTTGTTTATTCTGGGTCTAATCCTGATGCGCTGGGTGAAACCGGAAGGGGATCAGAGCAGATGATATTACAGCGTTTTTTGGCAATATTGGCCTTAATCACACTGGCAGGCTCCGCAGGGGCGCAACCCCTGGCCAAGCAATTATTCGGAGCGCAAAAGCAAAGTTCACAACAAAAACCCGCCGCTTTCGGCAGTTATTCGCGCGGATGCGCTGCGGGGTCGGTGCAACTGCCCGAAACAGGCCCGACATGGCAGGCCATGCGCCTGTCACGCAACCGCAACTGGGGGCACCCGGTGGCGATAGATTATGTGCAGGACCTCAGCCAGTTTGCGGCCAGGCAACCGGGTTGGAATGGTCTCTATATCGGGGATATCAGCCAGCCGAGGGGCGGGCCAATGACATCGGGGCACCGGTCGCACCAGTTGGGTCTGGACATTGATATCTGGATGCTTCCCGGCAACGACATGCGGCTCAGCCGCAAAGCGCGCGAGAATATCTCATCCGTTTCCATGCGCCGTTCAAATGGGGCGTTTGTCAACGACAACTGGACCAAACAGCATCACGCCGTTTTGCGTGAAGCAGCCAAGGACAAACGGGTCGCCCGCATTTTCGTCTTTCCGGGCGCGAAAGTGCAGATGTGCAAAGAGGAAAAAGGTAACCGCGCCTACCTGCGCAAGATCCGGCCGTGGTGGGGGCATCACTATCATTTCCACGTGCGGCTTGCCTGCCCGCGCGGGTCCAGAGGCTGCGTCAATCAAGACCCGCCGCCCAAGGGTGACGGCTGCGCCGAAGCGCAGCAATGGGTGAACAATATCCTGAACCCGCCGCCGCCTGACCCAAATGCGCCGCCACCCAAAAAACGCCGGGAATATCGTCTGGCCGATCTGCCCCAGCAATGCGCCGCCGTTCTGCAATCCAACTGATATCCGCGTTTTGTTTGGCAGGACCGGCCTGGGCCGTCGAAACAAAGACCGCCGTTGAGTTAGGCAGCTTTGCCTGGTGTGATCCGGCTGGCTGGTTCGGTGGGTTTTCCGCGCTGCATGTTTCGCCGGACGGTCGCAAGATGATTGCGTTGAGCGATCGGGCCATATTGGTGCACGCCAGAATAATACGTGAAGCCGATGCAATTACCGGAGTTGAGATCACGGGGAAATGGCCGGTGCTCTCCAGCACGGGTCAGCCATTATCCGGGATTTCCGGTGACTCCGAAGGGCTGGCCGTCGCGCCAGATGGCAGTTACTTCATTTCTTTCGAACGTGTTCATCGCGTCGCCCATTATTCAGCGCCGGGGTCCAAGGCGCGCGTTCTGCCGCGCCCCAAAGCGTTTGATCAGTTGCCCTATAACGGCTCCTTCGAAGCGTTGGCGATCGACGACAAGCAGCGGCTCTATACCTTGACCGAGAAAGGCCGGACCGAGGATGTGGATATTCCGGTGTACCGGTGGAACGGACAGGTCTGGTCAACAGCATTTGTTTTACCCCAACGTGGACGGTTTTCACCCGTCGCAGCCGATTTCGGGCCGGACGGCAGACTTTACGTTCTGGAACGCGCTGTGTCGCTGACAGGTTTCCGGTCGCGCCTTCGCAGGTGGCAGATTCAAGAAGACTCGCCCGTCGGCGAAGAGGTTCTGTTCACCACCGGAACAGGGGGGCACGACAACCTCGAAGGCGTGTCGATCTGGCGCGATGATCAAAACCGCCTGCGCGCCACTATGGTGTCCGATGACAACTTCCTTGCGTTGCAGCGCACCGAACTGGTGGAATACCTGCTGCCTGATTGACAGCCGCCGAGCAAGCGTCTAGAAGCGCGGCTTGCCTTGGGACGGTCCCTTGGCCAAGTCGCCGCTACCTTGTCAAAACGGGCATCTGAAAATGCAACGCAGCTATATTCCCGGCATTCTTGCCATGGCCACCATTGTTGTGGCCTCAAACATCCTGGTCCAGTTCCTCATCCTGGACGGTCTGTTGACCTGGGGTGCTTTCACCTATCCTCTGGCCTTTCTGGTCACTGACATCATGAACCGCGTCTATGGCGTCGGTCCGGCCCGCAAGGTCGTATTCGCTGGTTTTGTCACCGGCATCATCTGTTCGCTGATCGGCAGCCAGATCATTCTGCAAGGCGACGGCTTTACCTATGCCGCCGTGCCGTTGCGCATCGCCGTGGCTTCGGGCACGGCCTTCCTGATCGCGCAACTGACCGACGTCACGGTGTTCAACGCGATGCGCAGTGGCCGCTGGTGGCGCGCACCACTGGTCTCGACACTGGTTGGATCTGCGCTGGACACCGCGATCTTCTTCACCCTGGCCTTCTCAGCCTCGGTCACTTTCTTCGGCGCAAATGCGGATGCCGCGATCAACTGGGCGTGGGAACCGGTGCCCTTCATGCTGTCCGGCCCGATGGCGCCGCTGTGGGTCACGCTGGCCTTTGCCGACTGGCTGGTGAAATTGTCGCTGGCGCTGATCGCGCTGATCCCGTTCAAAGTGATCGTTGCGCGGCTGTCCGCCCAACCTGCGTAAAAAGTGCTTTGAGAATGGCGCATCTTGTGTCACCATCCTTATCAACCGCAACAGATAGAAAAGGAGGTGATCCAGTGTCGAGAAAGAGATTGGAGAGAGGTGTCGGAACAACCGGGGGGAAAGCCTGCTAGGGCAGCCCTTGGCGGAGCGCTCGCTCCGGCTGGTCGATTGATCTAACCGACCCGACCTCCTGAACTTTCGAAGGGCCGTCCCACCGGGGCGGCCCTTTCTGTTTTCGCGCAGGCCAAGTAAGGTCCACCCCATGTTGCGCATTACCGATGATATCGTCCTGCAGGATTGGGAATTGACCGAAAGTTTCGTGCGGTCGTCGGGCCCCGGCGGGCAGAACGTGAACAAAGTGTCCACCGCTGTCGAGCTGCGGTTCGAAGCCGCGCGCTCGCCCTCTTTGCCCGATCCAGTCAAAAACCGGCTGAAACGGTTGGCTGGGCGTCGCTGGACCAAAGACGGTGCAATCATCATCCAATGCGAAGAGACCCGCAGCCAGGCCCGCAATCGTGAGATTGCCCGCGACCGGTTGGCAGACCTGATCGCACGTGCGTTGGTGAAACCCAAACGGCGGATCGCGACAAAACCCACCTACGGCTCGGTAAAACGGCGCTTGGCGGCGAAAAAGGCCCGCTCGGATGTCAAGGCGCTCCGGGGTCGTGTGTCGGAAGATTAATCTGGAAAGTTCGCGGTGCCTTGCTACTCTGGCGCGCAAAGACGACTGGGAGGCAAGGGTATGAGGCTAGAAGGAAAAACCGCAATCGTGACTGGAGGCGCCTCGGGGTTTGGGGCGGGTATCGTCCGAAAATTCCTGTGCGAAGGCGCGCGCGTGATGATCGCGGATATCAACGGCGATGCGGCCCATGATCTGGCGGCCTCACTTGGGACGCAGGCTCTGGCGCAACAAGTGGATGTCGCCGATGACAGCTCGGTTCAGGACATGGCGGACACGGCAGCCGACAGGTTCGGGCATCTGGACATTTTGGTGAACAACGCCGGTGTCACCCACTTGCCGACCCCCTTGGAGGCTGTAAGCGAAGCGGATTTTGACAGGGTCTTTGCGGTGAACATGAAATCCGTCTACCTCACGGCGCGCGCCTTTGTTCCGCAGATGAAGACACGCGGAACAGGGGCAATCCTGAACGTGGCCTCGACCGCCGGATTGTCACCGCGCCCGAACCTGAACTGGTATAACGCGTCCAAGGGCTGGATGATCACCGCAACAAAAACGATGGCGGTGGAACTGGCCCCCTCGGGTGTGCGTGTCAACGCGATCTGCCCGGTCGCGGGCGAAACCCCCCTTCTGAAATCGTTCATGGGAGAGGACACGCCCGAGGTTCGGGCCAAGTTCCTGTCCACCATCCCCTTGGGCCGTTTTTCAACGCCCCAAGACATGGCCAACGCAGCCTGTTTCCTATGCTCGGACGAGGCCAGCATGATCACCGGAACCGCTTTGGAGGTCGACGGTGGCCGCTGTATCTGATCCGCTCTTCATCTGGCCAAAAATATCCCCGCCGGAGGCAGCGCGCTTGCGCGCTTTTCGGCCCGAAACCCCAAGACGCCCATGACACCCGGACCAAAGAACCTGATCACCGATGTTCCCGGCCTTTTGGTCGGTAACGCGCAGGACGATGCGTTGAAATCGGGCGCAACCGTGCTGACCTCGGACAGCCCCTTTACGGCGTCAGTGCATGTCATGGGCGGCGCACCGGGCACGCGTGAGACCGATCTGTTGGCGGCGGACAAATCCGTGGACAGGGTGGATGCCCTTGTCCTGTCCGGTGGCTCAGCCTTTGGGCTGGATGCGTGTTCTGGTGTTTCTGACGCGTTGCATGCACGCGGGCGCGGGTTTCAGGTGGGCCGCGCGATTGTTCCTATCGTACCGGGCGCGATCCTGTTCGATCTTTTGAACGGTGGAGAAAAAGAGTGGGAGGACAACCCCTATCGCGCTCTTGGACGGCGTGCATTTGAAACCGCGTCGGATCAGTTTGAACTGGGAAGCAGCGGGGCAGGGACTGGCGCGCTTGCGGCAATGCACAAGGGCGGTCTGGGGTCGGCCTCATTGGTTCTGGCCAACGGGGTCACGGTCGGTGCCCTCGTCGCCGCAAATCCACTTGGCAGCGTCACCACTCCGGGAGACCGGCATTTCTGGGCCGCACCTTTCGAAGTCGACCAAGAATTCGGTGGACTGGGCCCCGACCCTGCAACCGATCTGGGGCGGCAGGTGGTCAGCCGCAAGGCGCAGGTCATGCATCCGGCCGAACCGGACAAGACAAACACAACGATTGCAATCGTTGCCACCGACGCAAAGCTGACCAAGTCACAATGTCAACGTGTGGCGGTTGCCGCCCATGACGGGATCTCGCGGGCCATTGTTCCCGCCCACACGCCGGGTGACGGGGATTTGGTGTTCGGGGTCAGTACCGGTGCGCAAGAGATCGGCAGCACCGGGCTGGACTTGGGCATGATTGGCCATGCGGCGTCGATCTGTCTGGCCCGTGCGATTGCACGCGCAGTGTATCTGGCAACACCGTCAGAGGGCGATTTGTTGCCCTGCTGGTCCGACCACAATAGCGACACTGTGAGCGGCACAGGATCAAAGTGAAATCCGACCTTCGTACGCGGCAATCTGCGCGTTGACTCTGCTCTCGTGCGGGTTTCCATTCGGGGCAGCCAATTTGTATCGGAGCAAAGCTATGAATCGCATCCTCGCAACCGCACTCATGGGCCTGCTGGCCGTTCCTGCATTTGCTGAAGGCGACGCAGACGCTGGCAAGAAAGCCTTCAATAAGTGCAAGTCCTGCCACCTGATCGCCGATCCCGCCGGAGAAGTGATCGTCAAGGGCGGCAAGACCGGACCGAACCTCTATGGTATTGCCGGACGTACAGCCGGAACCGTTGAGGGGTTCAAATATGGTGACAGCCTTGTCGCCGCAGGTGAAAACGGTCTGGTCTGGGACGAGACAACATTTGCCGAATACGCTCAGGACCCCAAGGCGTTCCTGAAATCCTATCTCGATGACACGGCTGCCAAGTCCAAAATGACATTCCGCCTGAAGTCGGGTGCCGAGGATGTGTACGCTTATATTGTCAGCGTTTCGGGTGAGTAACGTCTGAAACTCCGCACTCTGGAAGTTTAAGAAAGGCCGCAGCTACCTGCGGCCTTTCGTGCGGTTGATAACTCGGTCGATCAGCGCCACCTTGGACCTATGTGGTTTCGACTGCATCTTTCGGATGCAACCGCAAAGCCAAGTCGGTCCGGCGACAGCCAGAAGATTTTATCCGGCCGTTCAGTGGGATCGGCAGCAGGAGACATCAAATGGGAATCATGATCCCGGCCTGGGTTGATGGCGATTTAACCCCCGTGGACAAATTGGAGGCGCATGAAAAGGGCCTCCGGCACAAGGCGGTGTCGGTCTTTGTCGTGCGCGGTACCGAAATTCTGCTGCAGCGTCGGGCGATGGGCAAATACCACACGCCGGGTCTTTGGGCGAATACGTGCTGCACTCATCCCGACTGGGGCGAGACGCCTTCGGAATGCGCCGTGCGCCGCCTGCGCGAAGAACTGGGGATTACCGGGCTATACCCCGAATACCGCCACCGGTTGGAATATCACGCTGATGTCGGCAACTCGATGATTGAACATGAGGTGGTGGACGTTTTCCTTGCCCATGTGCGCGGCCCCCTGACCATCGAGCCGAACCCGGACGAAGTGATGGATATCCGTTGGATCGACTATCACGATCTGCTGGCCGAGGTGCAGCGCCACCCCGCGCGGTTCACGCCATGGCTCAAGATCTATCTACACAACCATGCCGACACGATTTTTGGCCCCGATCTGATCATCTCGGCCAAGACCTGAGGGCTTGCAAGGCCGCCCCAAGCCGCCTAAATCAACGCGTCATGGCCAAGCAGAAGACAGACCCGAATTACAAAGTCATCGCCGAAAACCGGCGGGCACGTTTCGATTACGCGATCGAGGACGATATCGAGTGCGGCATCGTGCTGGAAGGGTCCGAGGTCAAGTCCCTGCGGGCCGGGGGATCGAATATTGCGGACAGCTATGCCTCGGTCGATGATGGAGAGCTGTGGCTGGTCAACAGCTATATCGCGCCCTACGAGCAGGCGAAGGTCTTCAAGCATGAAGAACGCCGCCGCCGCAAGCTGTTGGTGTCGCGCAAAGAACTGTCGAACCTGTGGAACGCGACCCAGCGCAAAGGCATGACGCTGGTGCCGCTGGTTCTGTATTTCAACCACAAGGGCCGGGCCAAGGTGAAGATCGGGATCGCCAAGGGTAAAAAGACCCATGACAAGCGCGAAACCCAGGCCAAACGGGATTGGTCACGTCAGAAACAGCGGTTGATGAAGGATCATAGCTGACCCTTCCGCCTTTTCAGAATGCCATTGCTGCTGACACTGCCCGTTGCCAGCGTGCATAGGCGGCATCTCGGTCTTCTTCTGACAACTCGGGTTCAAATCTGCGATCCAGCGCCCATGTTTCCGAGAATTCATGTTGCTTGGGGTACAGCCCCGCGCGCATTCCAGCCAGCCAAGCTGCGCCCAGAGCCGTCGTTTCCTGCATGACAGGGCGGTCGACCGCAGCCCCCAGATAATCAGCCAGACCCTGCATGGCCCAGTCCGATGCGCTGGCTCCGCCATCGACGCGCAAAGTCACCTTGGTGTCCTGGCCCCAATCCCCTTGCATGGCGTGCCACAGATCGCGCGTCTGGTAGGCGATGCTTTCGAGCGTTGCGCGGGCAAATTCGGCGCGCCCGGAGTTACGGGTCAGACCAAAAACAGCCCCGCGGCAATCCGGTTTCCAATAGGGCGCGCCCAGACCGGTGAAGGCAGGAACCAGAACGACGTTCTGGTTCGGGTCGGCCTGCTGAGCAAGCTCGCCGCTTTCGGCCGCAGACTCGATGATCTGCAACGCATCGCGCAACCATTGCACGGCGGCCCCGGCGACAAAGATCGACCCTTCCAGCGCGTAGGTGCGCTGACCGTTTAATTGGTACGCGATGGTTGTCAGCAGGCGGTTCTTGGATTCCACCGGCTGTGACCCGGTATTCAAAAGCGCAAAGCAGCCGGTGCCATAGGTGGATTTCATCATGCCCGGTTTGAAACATGCCTGCCCGATCGTCGCGGCCTGCTGATCGCCTGCGACGCCCAAAATGGGAATCTCGCCGCCCAACAGGGTTGTCGTTCCAAAGTCCGAGGCACAGTCGTGCACCTCGGGCAGCATGTTCATCGGAACATCCAGCAGATCACAGATCTCGGCGCTCCATTCTCCGTTATGGATGTCGAACAGCAGGGTCCGTGCTGCGTTGGTGGCATCGGTGGCGTGGCTGCGCCCTTCGGTCAGGCGCCAGATCAGGAAGCAGTCGATGGTGCCGAACATCAATTCTCCGGCTTCGGCCTTGTCCCGCGCACCCGGCACGGTATCCAGCAGCCATTTCACCTTGGTGCCTGAGAAATACGGGTCCAGCAGCAGCCCGGTCTGCGCGGTGACGTCGTCTTCGCAACCCGCTTGTTTGTAACGGGCACAAATCTCGGCGGTGCGGCGGTCCTGCCAGACGATGGCATTGTAGATCGGCTTGCCCGTGGCGCGATCCCATACGACAGTTGTTTCGCGCTGATTGGTGATCCCGATCCCGGCGATCTGATCCGGCGTCACACCGGCACTGTCCATCACTTCGCGGCAGACCCGAAGAACACTATCCCAGATTTCCTCGGGGTCGTGTTCGACCCAGCCTTCCTGTGGAAAGTGCTGGGTAAACTCATGCTGAGCGGTGTTTACGCGTTGCATATCCGCGTCAAACAAAATGGCCCGCGAAGATGTAGTGCCCTGATCAATGGCAAGAATAAAGGTCACGCCTGCGCCCCTCCCGTTTCGTTTTGCGGGACTTTAGCGCAAACAGGGACGCGGGTGCCAGTGCGTTCAGACCGGAATGTTGTCGATCAACCGGACGCCATCCGCCCAGGCCGCCGCGAACAGGCGCGCAGGGCGCGATGCATGGGTCAGCGGCTCGAGCGTATCGGCGCAGCGCAGCTGAATATATTCGACCTGCGTGAACCCGGCGGCCAGCAATTCGGTTTCAGCCCGCGCGCCCAAAGTGTCAAATTGCGCACCATCGGCCAAATCCTTGGCAAGCGCGCGCATGATCCGGTGTTTGTTGGCGGCAATATCCAACCCTTCCGGCGACAGACGCAGATTGCGCGACGACATCGCCAGCCCCGAGGGTTCGCGAACCGTGGGGCAGCCGATTACCTCGACCGGAATGTCCAGATCACGTGCCATGCGGCGCACGACCATCAGTTGTTGATAGTCCTTTTCCCCGAAATAGGCGCGATCCGCCTGCGTTTGCAGAAACAGTTTGGCGACCACGGTCGCGACGCCATCAAAATGGCCGGGACGGAACTCGCCCTCCATCACATTGGTCAGGCCCGCGACGGAAACGGTGGTGGCGAACCCCTGCGGATAGATTTCCTCGGGCTCGGGCACATAGATCGCATCGACGCCGTAAGGGACCAGTTTTTGCGCATCCTCGTGTTCGGTGCGTGGATACTTGGCCAGATCCTCGGGGTTGTTGAATTGCTTGGGGTTCACGAAAATGGTCACGATGACCCGGTCCGAGCCCGCCTTGGCTGCTTCGACCAGCGACAGGTGCCCCTGATGCAGCGCGCCCATCGTGGGTACGACGCCAATTTTTTCGCCGTTGGTGTGCCATTGAGTCGTCAACGCGCGCAGATCCGTCAGGCGGCGCAGGATTGGGGCAGTCATTTAGTGGGTCCTTTGGCCGGGGCCTGATCTGAGAACACGTGTTCCTCGGCCGGAAAAGTCCGTGCGCGGACTTCGGCGGCGTAGTCGGCGATGGCTGATTCCGCCAGCGGGCCAAGCTCGGCATAGCGTTTGACGAATTTTGGTTTGAAGGCTGTGAAGAAGCCGACCATGTCATCCACCACCAGAATCTGACCGTCGCACCCGGCAGAGGCACCGATGCCAATCGTGGGGATCGCGATGTCAGCCGTAATCTGGTCGGCCAGCCCTTGTGGAACCTTCTCGAGCACTACGGAAAACGCACCCGCTTCGGCAACGGCGCGGGCATCGGCCAGAACTGCCGTGGCCTGTTCGTCCCGGCCTTGCACCTTGTAGCCGCCCAGCGTGTTGATGGATTGCGGCGTCAGCCCGATATGCGCCATCACCGGGATGCCGCGCTTGACCAGAAAGCGGATGGTGTCCGCCATCTCGACCCCGCCCTCCAGCTTGACCGCGCCCGCACCGGTTTCAGCCATCAGGCGGGCGGCGTTGCGGAAAGCCTCGTTCGGTGAATGCTCGTAGCTGGCGAACGGCATATCAATGACCATCATCGCATTGTTCAAACCGCGCGCGACGGCTTGACCATGCAGGATCATCATCTCCATCGTCACGCCAAGGGTCGATTCCAGACCATGCAGCACCATGCCGACGCTGTCGCCCACCAGAACAAAGTCGCAATGGTCATCCATCAGCCGTGCCATCGGCGTGGTATAGGCAGTCAGGCTGACCAGAGGTTCGCCGCCTTTGCGGGCGCGGATATCCTCGGCGTTCGGGGCCTTTTTATGGGCGGTGGCGCTCATGATCGCTCCTCCGGGATTCATGTTGCAGCGCGGCATAGCAGATCGGACACGGGCTAAGAAACCCCGGTTGCGCCAACAATCCCTTGATTGACCTAAGGTTTAAAGTGACATTGGTCTTGGAAAGGCCCGGAAACCAAGGGGCCGCGGATATTCAGTGGGGAGCTATTTCTATGACAAAGCAGATGTTTCGGTCCTTTGCCTCGGCCCTTGCCGTGGGCGTCAGCCTGTTTGCAACGCAAGGTTTGGCCAAGTCCGACATAACCATCGCGATGCAACTGGAACCACCGCATCTGGACCCGACCAGCGCCGCGGCGCAGGCCATCGATTCGGTTGTGTACACGAATATCTTCGAAGGTCTGACGCGGTTCATGGGCGATGGTTCGGTCGTGCCCGGCCTGGCCGAAAGCTGGGAGATTTCCGAGGACGGCACGGTCTATACCTTCAAGCTGCATGATGGGGTTACGTTCCATGATGGCACGACGATGGATGCCGAAGACGTCAAGTTCAGCCTTGGTCGCGCCACCGCCGAAGACAGTGCTAACGCGCAAAAAGCCCTGTTTGCCGGGATCGAAAGCGTCGAGGTCGTGGACCCCCTTACCGTCAAGGTCACACTCTCGGCCCCGAACGGGAATTTTTTGTTCAATCTGGCCTGGGGTGACGCGGTGATCGTGGCCCCCGAGAGTATCGAGAATATCAAGACAAACCCTGTCGGAACCGGCGCTTTTACCTTTGGTGAATGGGTTCAGGGCGACAGCATCACCTTGAACCGAAACCCGGATTATTGGGGCGAACAACCCGCGCTTGAGACTGCCACGTTCAAGTTCATCTCGGACCCCACCGCCGCCTTTGCCGCGATGATGGCCGAGGATGTGGATGTATTCGACAATTTCCCGGCGCCTGAAAACCTGCCTCAGTTCGAGGCTGATCCGCGGTTTCAGGTGCTTGTCGGGTCAACCGAAGGCGAAACCATCCTGTCCACCAACAACAAGCAGCCCCCGTTTGATGATATCCGGGTGCGGCAGGCAATGGCGCATGCGATTGACCGGCAGGCCATTATCGACGGGGCCATGTTTGGCTATGGAACGCCGATTGGAACCCATTTTGCTCCGCACAACCCGGCCTATGTCGATCTGACCGGGAAATCAGCCTATGACCCCAAGAAAGCCGCCCAATTGCTGGCCGACGCAGGGTATGAAAAAGGGTTCGAAACCACGCTTCATCTGCCGCCCCCATCTTATGCCCGACGGGGTGGCGAGATCGTTGCAGCACAATTGGCCGAGGTTGGAATTCAGGCGGAAATCATCAACGTGGAATGGGCGCAGTGGTTGGAATCCGTGTTCAAGGGTAAGGATTTTGGCCTGACGATTGTCAGCCATACGGAACCCATGGATATCGGGATCTATGCCCGTCCGGATTACTACTTCCAGTATGACAGCGCTGATTTTCAGACTTTGATGGACACGCTGAACGAGACCACCGACCCGGAAGAGCGCAAAAAGTTGCTGGGTGAAGCCCAAAGGCTGATCTCGACCGACTATGTCAATGGATACCTGTTCCAGCTTGCCAAGCTGGGCGTTGCAAAAGCGGGCGTTCAGGGCCTTTGGAAGAACGCGCCGACGGCTGCCATCGACCTGACGGAAATCAGCTGGTCCGAATAATCTTGTCGGGGCCGCTACGTGCGGCCCCTGTTATTCTGAAGAACCCTGACGAACTTGATCATGACCTTGTTTCGCGCCATTTGTTTCCTTGCGTCCCTTGCCTGCACCGTGTTGGTCATGGGCGGGCAAGCGCAGGCGCAAAACGCCCTTGGGGGTCGGTTGGATGCACTGGCAGGTACGCCGGAAAACCCTTTGCAGGTTGGTATCGGCATCAGAATCGACCAGATCACCAGCGTCGACCAGAAGGCCGAGAATTACGGCGCGGTTGTTGTGTTGCGGGTGGAATGGACGGACCCCGCACTGGCCTTCGATCAACAGGCATTGGGCCGGGATATCCGGGTTTTCAATCCTCCAGCCCTGGCCGACCACGCGGCAAGTATCGGGGCCGTGTTGCCCGCTTTCGTCATTCACAACCAACAATCCAACAAGTGGATTCACGAGTCCGCCGCCTCGCTGCGGTATGACGGTCGGGTGGTCTATGTCGAGAAGTCCAATCTGACGTTGCAGGCACCGCATTTCGATTTTCGCAAATACCCGTTCGACACGCAGGATTTCTTCTTTGAAGTCGTCTCGATCTTTCCCTCGGAATACGTGTCCTACTATCCGCTCGAGGACCACTCGGGCCTTGGCGACATGCTGGGCGAGGAAGAGTGGGTTCTTGGAAACGCCCGTGTCGAAGCATCGACGGTTCCGGGCCTGTCAGGGCAGGACAGTGATCAGATTGCGCTGGTCTTTGAAGGCAGCCGCCACCTGACCTATTATGTGATCCGTGTTTTCCTGCCGATGCTGGTGCTGATCACGGTCGGCTGGGCGCTGTTCTTTCTGGACGAATACCGCAGGCGAATCGAAATCGCCGGAGGCAACCTTTTGGTGTTTGTGGCCTTCAACTGGGCAATCTCGGCCGATCTGCCCAAGCTGGGGTATCTGACCTTTCTGGATTTCGTTCTACAGTGCATGTTCCTTATGACCGGGGCTTTGATCGTGTTCAACGTGGCCCTGCGTAAGCTCAAAGTGTCGGGCCGAGAAGAGGCTGCGCGCAAGCTGGACAACTATGCGATCAAGTGGATCTATCCTCTGGGCTATGCCGCTATCGTGGGTTACGCGGTTTTTGCCTATCTTCTGATCCCTTAGGTGCTGGACCCGGGCGATATGTGATCCTAACGTGGCACCAATGCTCCGTTACGCTCTTAAACGTCTGATATCCCTGATGATCAGCCTGGCCGTGGCTTCGGTGGTCATTTTTGCCGTGATCGAGGTTGCGCCCGGCGATCCCGCGTCCTTTATGCTAGGCGTCAACGCGCAAGAGGACACGCTGGCCGCGCTGCGTGCGGAGCTTGGATTGGATGGATCGAAGCTTCAGCGTTACTTTAGCTGGGTTGGCGGGATGCTGGTGGGGGATTTTGGAACCTCCTACACATATCGCACACCGGTTTCGCAGATGATCGCAGATCGGTTGTGGGTGTCGCTGCCGTTGGCGCTGTATTCACTGACCCTGTCGACCCTGATCGCCTTTCCCGCTGGTATCTATGCCGCTGCGCGCCGGGGCAAGCCAGGGGATTTGACCGTGATGGGTGCCACGCAACTGGGCATCGCGGTTCCCAATTTCTGGTTTGCAATGATGCTGGTGCTGATCTTCGCCATCAACCTGCGCTGGTTCAACGCTGGCGGGTTCGCAGGGTGGGACACCGGGTTCTGGACTGGCCTGCATTCCCTGACCTTGCCCGCTATCGCACTGGCCCTGCCGCAAGCGGCGATTTTGGCGCGGGTGATGCGGTCATCCCTGCTGGATATTCTGGGCGAAGACTTCATGCGGACGGCGCGCGCCAAGGGTCTGTCGCGCAGGCAAGCCTTGTGGAGGCATGGCGTGCGCAATGCACTGATCCCGGTGCTGACCATTATCGGGTTGCAATTTTCTTTCCTGCTGGCCGGCTCAATCATCATCGAGCAGGTATTCTACCTTCCGGGCCTTGGTCGGCTGGTCTTTCAGGCGATCTCTGCCCGCGACCTGATCGTGGTGGAATCGGTGGTCATGCTGCTGGTGTTTGCAGTCATCACCGTGAATTTTCTGGTCGATCTGGCCTATGCCGCCGTCGATCCCCGCCTGAGGAGCCGGACATGAGCCGCAACCTGATCCTTGGCGCGGCTTTGTCGTCGCTGGTTGTTTTGGCGGCGTTGCTCTCGTTTGTCTGGACGCCCTACGACTATGCGGCGCTGAGCATTCCGGACAAGCTGCAACCACCAAATGCGCGACACTGGTTCGGCACGGATCATTTTGGCCGCGACATGTTCTCCATGATTATGGTCGGTGCCCGAACGTCGATTGCGGTGGCCTTGGTCGCGGTGGGTATCGGCATGGCGCTGGGGGTGCCGCTGGGATTGGCAGCAGCAGCGCGCAAGGGATCGTGGCTGGATGAGCTAATCATGCGCGGCAACGATCTGGTATTTGCGTTTCCTTCACTGGTCATCGCGATCCTGATCACCGCCGTGTTCGGGGCAGGGGCGGTCAACGCAATCATCGCGATCGGCATATTCAACATTCCCGTTTTTGCCCGTATCACTCGTGGCGCGGCACTGTCCCTGTGGGAGCGTGAGTTCATCCTTGCCGCCCGCGTGTCCGGCAAGGGTGCCGCCCGGATATCAGCCGAACACATCCTGCCCAATGTCGCCAATCTGCTGATCGTGCAGGGGACCATTCAGTTTTCGCTGGGCATACTGGCCGAGGCGGGCCTGTCTTATGTCGGTCTGGGGGCGCAACCGCCAACGCCCAGTTGGGGCCGGATGCTGGCCGACGCCCAGACAATGGTCAGTTTTGCCCCGCATTTGGCTCTGATTCCCGGGTTTGCGATTATCGTCACCGTGCTGGGTCTGAATCTTTTGGGGGACGGCCTGCGTGATTGGCTGGATCCGCGGATAAGGGTGGCGCGCGCATGAGCTTGCTGTACATCGAAAACCTGTCGCTGACGATCCACGGGGTTGAAATTCTGAAACAGGTCAGCCTGTCGGTCGACCCCGGCCAAATCGTTGCCGTTACGGGTGAAAGCGGCTCGGGCAAGTCCATGACGGCCCTGTCCGTCATGAGCCTGCTGCCGAACGGGGCGCAAACGCAGGGCGCAATCCGGCTGGACGGCCATGACCTGCTAACCCGCCCCGAGGCGGACATGTGTGCCTTGCGCGGAGCCTCGATCGGAATGGTGTTTCAAGAGCCGATGACCGCTCTGAACCCGGTCAAGACCATCGGGGATCAGGTGATGGAGACAATCCTGATCCACAAGGCGATGCCCCGCCCACAAGCCCGTAAACGCGCCGAGGAGGTTCTGACCCGTGTGGGCCTGCCGCCTGATCGTTTCCCCCTGACCCGCTATCCGCACGAATTGTCGGGCGGTCAGCGTCAGCGTGTCGTGATCGCCATGGCCATTGCACTGCGCCCGACGCTGTTGATCGCGGATGAGCCGACGACTGCGCTGGATGTCACCACGCAGGCGCAGATCCTCGAGCTGCTCAGGGGGTTGGTCAGCGAGTATGGCATGGGTCTGCTGATGATCACCCATGATCTGGCGGTTGTGGCGGATCTGGCCGACAAGATCGCCGTTATGCGTCACGGCGAAGTTGTTGAAGAAGGGGCCACGGAAAACCTGTTGCGCAACATGCAGCACCCCTACACCCGCATGCTGTTCGAGGCGTCTGGCCACAAGGTTTCCCTGCCCGATACGATAAGCCCGCGCCCGTTGCTGGAGGTTACGCAGGTCGTTCGCGATTACCGCCTTCCCCGGAAAGGCTTGTTCGATACACCCGGTCATCACCGCGCCGTCGATCAGGTCAGTCTCACCCTTAATCGAGGCGAGCGTTTGGGGTTGGTCGGTGAGTCTGGGTGTGGAAAATCGACCCTAACCCGGGCGATTTTGGGGTTAGAGGAGGTTCAGTCCGGGGAAATCCGACTGGACGGGGAACCCGTTTTTGCGGGCCACAAGCCAAACCCGGTCGTGCGGCGGAAAATGCAGGTGGTGTTTCAAGACCCCTATGGCAGTTTCAACCCCCGCCACCGGGTCGCGCGGCTGATCACAGAGCCGTTTCACGTATTGGAAAATCCCCCCAAAGGGGCCGAACGTCAGGACTTGATCGCCGAAATGCTGAGTGCTGTGGGCCTCAGCCCCAAAGATGCAGACAAGTACATCCACGAATTTTCTGGAGGTCAGCGGCAGCGCATCGCCATTGCCCGCGCCTTGATCATCCGGCCCGAGTTGATCCTGTTTGACGAGGCGGTTTCAGCGCTGGACGTATCCGTACGCGCGCAAATCCTCGACCTTCTGGCCGAGCTCTGCGCGGCGTATGACCTGACCTATTTGTTTATCAGCCACGATCTCAGCGTTGTCAGAACAATCACCGACCGCGTTATGGTGATGCAGGCCGGTAAAATTGTTGAGCAAGGTGAGACCGAGCAGGTCTTTTCCGACCCAAAGCATCCCTACACCCAAACCCTGATCGACGCTGCGCCCATCCTGCCAGAAATTGGCAGTCAGGTGGCCTAATCCCACATGTTAGAGCCGTAATAGGAGACCAAAATGCCCAATCCTCTCTGGTTCAACCCAACCCATTGTCTGATCGGTGGCGCATGGGTCGATCCTGCCTCGGGGTCGACACTGCCTTTGGTCAACCCGTCTGATGGGGTCGAGATTTGTCGTATCGCCCAGGGCGAGGCTGCAGATGTCGATGCGGCGGTTCAGGCCGCGCACTCGGCCCTGGATGGCGACTGGGGTCGTAAAACCGCACTGGAGCGGGGCCGCATCCTGACGCGATTGGGTCAGTTGGTATTGGAGCGGGTCGATGATCTGGCAGCTTTGGAGGCGATGGATGTTGGCAAGCCGCTGACACAGGCCCGCGCCGACGCTGTGGCGCTGGCACGGTATTGCGAGTTCTATGGCGGTGCCGCCGACAAGGTCATGGGCGAGACGATCCCTTATCTGGAAGGCTATACCGTCTACACCTTGCGTGAGCCGCATGGCGTGACCGGCCATATCGTGCCATGGAATTACCCCATGCAGATCATTGGCCGTTCGGTCGGGGCGGCGCTGGCGATGGGCAATGCCTGTGTCTTGAAACCTGCCGAAGAAGCCTGTCTGACGGCGCTTGCCTTCGCGCATCTGGCGCAAGAGGCCGGGCTGCCAGCAGGTGCATTGAACGTGGTGCCCGGACTGGGTGCCGAGGCTGGTGCCGCATTGTCCGGTCATCCGGGCGTGCATCATATCTCGTTCACCGGGTCGGTCGCCACAGGTGCGTTGGTGCAACAGGCGGCAGGCCGTAATGTAGTGCCGGTGACGCTGGAACTGGGCGGAAAGTCCCCGCAACTGGTGTTTAATGATGCCGATCTGGACGCCGCCCTGCCGTTTCTGGTGAACGCAGGCATTCAGAACGCAGGTCAAACCTGTTCGGCCTCGTCCCGCATATTGGTGCAGCGTGGGGTGTATGAGCAGGTCAAATCCCGTATGGCCGACGCCTATGCCGATCTGACCGTTGGGCCCGCGAATGAGGATTTGCGGCTCGGCCCCCTGATATCGGCCCGTCAAAAGGACATCGTCGAAGGGTTTCTGTCCAAGGGGGCGGACCTGAAAATCGCTGCGCAGGGACGCATCGTTGAGCACGCGCCGCCAGATGGGGCCTATGTCCGCCCAACTCTGTTCGCTGACGTCCCGCCCGATCACGCCCTGGCCCGTGATGAAATATTCGGCCCCGTGCAGGTCTTAATCCCCTTTGAGTCCGAGGAAGACGCCGTGCGGATTGCCAACGGAACTGATTACGGCTTGGTGGCCAGCATCTGGACCCGCGATGGTGCGCGCCAGATGCGATTGGCGAAACGTCTGCGCTCGGGTCAGGTTTTCGTCAACAATTATGGCGCCGGTGGCGGCGTGGAACTGCCCTTTGGCGGGGTAGGAAAATCCGGGCATGGCCGCGAAAAGGGATTTGAGGCGTTGTTTGGGTTCTCACAACTCAAAACAGTGGCAAGTTACCATGGTTAGAGCCTAAACGATCACCTCGATCGACTCCTGCGCGCCCACTCCGAACACGCGTTTGTAGCGGCCGATTTCCTCTGCCGGGCCCATGGCTTTTTCCGGGTTGTCCGACAGTTTGACCGTTGGGCGGCCATTGGCCGAAACAGCTTTGCACACCAGCGAAAACGGGGCCAGCGCGTCATCGGGCACCAGCCCGCGGAAATCATTGGTCAAAAGCGTGCCCCAACCAAACGACACTTTGGTGCGCCCCGCAAACTGGCTGTGAAGCTCGCGGATCTTGTCCACGTCCAGCCCGTCAGAAAAGATCACCCGCTTTTCCATTGGATCCTCGCCGCGTGATTTCCACCACTGGATTGCAGTTTCCGCGCCGGTGGCCGGATCGCCGCTGTCTACGCGGATACCTGTCCAGCCGGCCAGCCAATCGGGGGCGCGATCCAAAAATCCCTGCGTGCCATAGGTGTCAGGCAGGATAATGCGAAGATTACCGTCATGTTCGTCATGCCAGTCACTGAGAACATCATAAGGCGCCTGCGCCAGCGCCTCATCGGTTTCAGCCAGCGCCGAATAGACCATCGGCAGCTCGTGCGCGTTGGTGCCGATGGCTTCAACCTCGCGCCGCATGGCAATCAGGCAGTTCGACGTGCCGCTGAACGCAGGTCCCAACCCTTCGATCATGGCTTGGACGCACCAGTCCTGCCACAGAAAGGAATGCCTGCGACGTGTTCCGAAATCGGCGATGCCCAACCCCTCAATCCCGCGTAGCTGTTCGATTTTCTCCCAAACGCGGGTCATGGCACGGGCATAGAGCACCTGAAGCTCGAACCGGCGCATGTCATTCAGCACGGCGCGGGACCGCAGCTCCATCAGAACGGCCAAAGCGGGGATTTCCCACAGCATGACCTCGTGCCACTTGCCTTCGAAGGTCAGTTCGTACTGATCGCCCTTGCGTTCCAGATGATAGGGCGGCAGGCGCAGATTTTCGAACCATTCCATGAAATCCGAGCGGAACATCTGTCGTTTGCCGTAGAACATATTGCCGCGCAGCCATGTGCTTTCGCCCCGGCTGAGGCTGAGTGAGCGGATGTGATCTAACTGTTCCCGCAGTTCGCCTTCGTCGATAAGCTGGGCGAGGGGGATGTGATTCGACCGATTGATCAGCGAAAACACCACATCCGTTTGGGGCTTATTTCGAAACACTGACTGGCACATCAGCAGTTTGTAGAAATCTGTGTCGATTAAAGACCGGACAATTGGGTCAATCTGCCATTTATGATTGTACACACGCGCCGCAATATCGACCATGAGGAACTCCTGCGATTTCCGTTGTTAGATCAATCGGTGCGTTGAATGGCAAGAGTCGCTCGTTCGGGGACAATGACAATGTCAGGTCACAAAGCGAGCATATTGTGAGTTCTTTTCGCTTGTTAGTGGAAAGTAGGTTAGGGAAGACGAGGTTAAAATAGTGAATGGTTCTCGAGTACGATTTTGATATCGTTGTCGTCGACCCGGGGGATGGCGGCCTAGAGACGGGTGCGGATGGGTATTCGCAAAAGCCGGTTTTGCGCGCGATGTTCCGCGACGTGAAAACGGCGGACGCTTTGCGTGCCACCTCGCCGAAAATCCGCAAAATCTTTCAGGATGCGGGTTTTGGTCTCGACGCCACGGGCAGCGAGTTGCTGCACGGCCTTTATCGTCCGCGTGACGAGGCCGAGCGTGAGCGGATTCTGCGCGCCTTGTTTGCCAATATTCGCGATCTGGGGGTTCAGGGCGAATATTGCGGTGAATTTGACTTCTGGAAGTTCCTGCGTGACGTCAAAACGGCCCGCCCACGGAACGGTCAGCGCAGAAAGGTGGCCGATTGGACGCCCAATCCGCGCTACAAATCGCCTGCAGCCCCTCAGCGTCGGACCGTACCGGCACGGGTCGGTGTCGCCTTGGGCCTGGCCGTGGTCATATTTGTTGTTCTCAAATACCTGGCGGATTCAGGGTCGACGCCTTAAGCCAGGGTCACACCAGCATTACGCATTGCAGTTTGGGCCGCCGCCAATGAGCCGTCCAGATCAATCGCGCGGCACATATCCATGCGCACTGTCACGTCAAACCCAAGCCGCGCCGCATCCACTGCCGAGAAATGAACGCAAAAATCAGTGGCCAACCCAACCATGGTCAGTTTCCTGAGGCCGCGCGTGTTCAGATACCCTTCAAGGCCTGTGGGGGTCGTCTGGTCATTTTCGAAAAAGGCGGAATAGCTGTCGATGTCCCTGCGAAATCCCTTGCGGATGATCAGATCGCCGTCGCTGCGCAGGTCAGGGTGAAACGCCGCGCCCTGTGTCCCCTGCACACAGTGATCCGGCCACAATACCTGCGGGCCATAGGGCATCTCGGTCATATCATAAGGGTTTTTGCCCGCATGAGAACTGGCGAAAGACGAATGCCCTGCCGGATGCCAGTCCTGAGTCAGGATAACCGCGTCGAAATCGTCCATCATGGTGTTGATGGGGGAAACGATTTGATCCCCGCCGGGCACAGCCAGCGCACCGCCGGGGCAAAAATCGTTTTGGACGTCGATTACGATCAGGGCGTGTGTCATCGGGGCCTCCTTGCGTTGTCTTATCGGTAGGCGGCAAGCAGGGGGGCGTCAATCCGGTCCCTTGCGACTCTTTGCATGCAGGTTTAGACCGCGCGCATGTATACCATCGCTGCCCTCTATCACTTCACCCGATTCCCGGATCACGCGGCCCTGCGCGCGCCGTTGCTTGAGCTGTGTCGCGCACAAGCGGTCAAAGGCACGTTGCTGCTGGCGCAAGAAGGGATCAATGGCACCATCGCAGGCCCCCGCGCCGGAATCGACGCGGTTCTGGCGCATATCAAGGCGTTACCGGGATGCACGGACCTTGAGTGGAAAGAGGCCACCGCCGACCATCCGCCCTTTGGCAAGATGAAGGTGCGCCTGAAGAAAGAGATCGTGACCATGGGCCAGCCGGATGTCGATCCGCGTGCCCGTGTCGGCAACTATGTCGAGCCTGAGGATTGGAACGACCTGATCCGTTCCGACGATGTGGTGGTCATCGACACGCGCAATGATTACGAGGTGGCGATTGGCACGTTTGAAGGCGCAATAGACCCTGAAACCGCGAGTTTCCGCGAGTTCCCGGCCTGGTGGGAAGAGAACAAGGACCGTTTCCACAACAAGCGCGTTGCCATGTTCTGCACGGGCGGGATCCGGTGCGAGAAATCGACCAACTTCCTGCTGGGGCAAGGGGTTGAGGATGTCTATCACCTGAAAGGCGGCATTCTGCGTTACCTTGAGGAAATGCCCGCCGACGACAGCACATGGCAGGGCGAGTGTTTCGTGTTCGACAATCGCGTGTCCGTTGGGCACGGGCTGGTCGAGGGGCCACACAATCTGTGTCACGGCTGTCGCCGCCCCATCCTGCCCGAAGATATGAAGCGCCCTGAATATGAGCATGGCGTGTCCTGCCACCGGTGCATCAATGAAACGTCTGAGGCTGACAAAATGCGCTTCCGCGAGCGGCAGAAACAGATCGGTCTGGCGCGTCAGCGCGGGCACGAGCATCTGGGTACGACCTAAACCTCTGATTTTTCAGGTTGCGGGTATGTGCCTCTGACCCGATGATTAACCGTGTCTTATGTTGACGGAGGTTTCATGCACCGCGACCCGATAACTCTGGAAGAGTGGAAGTCGACCCTGGTCGCCGCCCTGGGGTTGGTGTTTGCCAGTTTCATCGCATGGTACGGGCTGTCGCGACTGAGCGAGACCACGGCAGGCGACAAGATCGGCACTGCAACAACGGTGCTGCTGACGATCTGGCTTGTGTCGCAGACCTGGTATTACATGACTCAGGTCAAATCACCCCGGCGGCAACTGTTGTTGATGGGGATTTCCTTCATTCAGGTCGTCCCCTTTCTTTTCGCGGCTGTCTATGGATCGTTCGGCTATTACGACCTGTGCGTCGTAGGCGCGCGCGGCCCAACGGACGTTTTGTATTTCTCTTATGTGACCTTCACGACGGTTGGGTTCGGGGATTTGCACCCTGCCGGAATGTGTCGCGGCTTGGCCGTGGCCGAAGCCATCACCGGCTATATCCTGTTGGGCTTGTTTGTGGCCGCAGCGGTCGGGATTTACGCCCGTTCACACAGCGAAAACTGATCCGCTATTTGTTGTGGTCGATCCACAGCGACATCGCATGTTTGTCCCGAAAACACTCCTGCGGAATTTGCCTGCGTTTGCCGCGGGCAATGCGCTCGGCATAGGCCACCTGCTTGCCGGTCGGATAATTGGCAAAGGGTGATGGATCATGCGGTTTGAGCGTTGAAATCCACTGTGACATGGCCCGACGGTCCCGTTGCGCTTCGACGGGGATTTCCAAAGCTGTTTGTTGAGCGATCGCGCGCGCATAGCGCATTTGCCGATCGGTGACGGGCAGCAGGTGATAGTCGTTCGACGGGCCGTTCAGAGCAGTATTTTGCGTGGCGTAAGACATCGGAATGTTCCTCTGACTATGTAGAACATAAATGGAACATTAACTTTTCTATTCAAGAGGACGGCGATTCACATCAGCGAGAGTTTGCCGTGCTTACGTTTATTGACTGATCAATCAATAAAAGTTAGAGCCGGCGGAAAGACATCTGAAAAGGACCCGGTCATGAAATTTCAGCCCAAGGCGAGCCATTTCATTAATGGTGACTATGTCGAAGACACCAATGGCGCCCCCATCGACGTTATCTTTCCCGCAACCGGAGAGATTATCGCCCGGCTGCATTCCGCCACACAAGAAGTTGTAGAACAGGCTCTAAACAGTGCAAAAACGGCTCAAATCGAATGGGCCGCGCTGTCGGGAACCGAGCGTGGCCGGGTTCTGCGCCGTGCCGCTGACATCATGCGCGAACGCAATCGCGAACTGTCCCTGCTCGAGACGCACGACACAGGTAAACCCCTGCAGGAAACACTGGTCGCAGATGCCACCAGCGGGGCCGACGCGCTGGAATATTTCGGCGGGTTGGCAGGTTCCTTGACCGGTGAGCATATCCCGCTGGGCGGTGGCGATTTCGTCTATACGATCCGCGAGGCGCTGGGCGTTTGTGTTGGCATCGGTGCATGGAACTATCCCACCCAGATCGCCTGCTGGAAGGGTGCGCCCGCGCTGGCCTGTGGCAATGCGATGGTGTTCAAACCGTCGGAAACCACGCCTTTGTCCGCGTTGAAAGTGGCCGAGATTCTGATCGAGGCTGGTGCCCCCAAGGGCATCTACAACGTGGTTCAGGGGTACGGAGATGTCGGCGCGTCGCTGGTGACCGACCCGCGCGTGGCCAAGGTCTCGCTAACCGGGTCGGTGCCCACCGGCCGCAAGGTCTATGCCGCCGCCGCCGCCGACATGAAACACGTCACGATGGAGCTGGGCGGCAAGTCCCCGATGATCGTGTTTGACGATGCCGATATCGAAAACGCCGTCTCGGGCGCGATTCTGGGGAATTTCTATTCTTCGGGTCAGGTCTGTTCCAACGGCACGCGCGTCTTTGTGCAGAAAGGCATCAAGGACCAGTTCCTCGCCCGCCTGTCCGAACGTCTGGCCACCGCGAAAATTGGCGATCCGCTGGATGAGAGCGTGAATTTCGGCCCGATGGTCAGCGAAAACCAGATGAATATCGCGCTGGGCTATATCGAAAAGGGCAAAGCTGAAGGTGCGCGTCTGGTTTATGGCGGCGACGGGATCGAAGGCGACGGCTTTTACATGCAGCCCACTGTTTTTGCCGACGTCACCGACGACATGACCATCGCGCGTGAGGAAATCTTTGGTCCCGTCATGTCCGTTCTGGACTTCGACACCGAGGCTGAGGTCTTGGCCCGTGCCAATGATACCGAGTTCGGCTTGGCCGCCGGCGTCTTTACCAACGACTTGACTCGCGCCCACCGTATCGTGGCCGGGTTCGAGGCGGGCACCTGCTATATCAACACCTACAATCTGGCCCCGGTCGAGGCCCCGTTTGGCGGCTCCAAGATGTCGGGCGTCGGGCGCGAGAACTCGAAACTGGCGATCAACCATTTCAGCGAGATGAAGACCGTCTATGTCTCGATGAACGATGTCGAGGCACCCTACTGATCAAAACCGGCCATTCACGCTCTGTTTTCGACATTAGACGTCGGGAACAGAGCATAAGCCGCCCCTGACCTGTGGCTGACTTTCCAACAAGCGCCAAGTTCGCACGCAGGAGGTCAGCCCATGAAAACCCACGCTCAGGCCGTTGTGATCGGAGGGGGTCTGGTCGGCTGCTCGATCCTGTATCATCTGGCCAAGCTCGGCTGGACCGATGTTGTCCTGCTGGAACGCGATGAACTGACCAGCGGATCCACATGGCACGCAGCGGCCAATATCCACGGGCTGCACGACAACAACAACATCACCCGCATCCAGCATTATACGATGAACCTGTATAAAGAGCTGGAGAAGGAAACCGGGCAGGGCTGCGGTGTTTTTCAGTCGGGATCACTCTATCTGGCGCAGACTGAGGACCGCGAACACCAACTGCGTCTGCAGGAGGCCAAGGCGAAGTTCTATGGTCTGAACTTCCACGAGATCAGCCGCGAACAGGCGATGGAATTGCACCCGCTGGCACAATTCGACGACATTCGTTGCATCATGTTCGAACCCGATGGCGGCAATGTCGATCCTTCGGGCGTGACGCATGCCTACGCTGCTGGTGCGCGCGCGATGGGGGCCACGATTGAGCGGTTTTGTCCCGTAATAGGCACTGAACAGCAACCCGACGGCACGTGGATCGTGCGCACGGAAAAAGGGGATGTCCGCACGCAATGGGTGGTCAATGCAGGCGGTCTCTGGGGGCGTGAAGTTGCGGCGCTGGCCGGGATCGAGCTGCCCCTGCAACCGACCGAACATCAGTATTTCGTCACCGAAGCGATTGATGAGGTTGCCGCCTTGGGCCGCCGCTTGCCATCCATCGCCGACCGGGATGGGGAGTATTATTTCCGGCAGGAAGGCAACGGGTTGCTGATCGGTGCCTACGAGAAAGACATGAAGTTCTGGGCCGAAAGCGGTACGCCGCTGGATTTCGCCCATGACCTGTTCCCCGACGATCTGGACCGGATCATGGAAAACGTCATCCGCGCCACCGAACGGGTGCCAGTCGCCGCGACCGCAGGTGTGAAACGGGTGATCAATGGCCCGATGATCTGGTCGCCGGATTCGAATGCGATCTGGGGGCCTGTGCCCGAGGTGCGGAACTATTTCTGCTGCACCGGGATCATCCCCGGATTTTCGCAATCGGGCGGTCTTGGCCTGCTGTCGGCGCAATGGATGATCGAGGGTGAGCCGCAATACGACATGTTCGCGTGGGATCTGGCGCGTTTTGGCGACTGGGCCGACAAGAAATTCACCAAGGCGCGGGTCCAAGACGCTTATACGCACCGCTTCGCCATCCATTTCCCGAACGAAGAACGCAGCGCGGGACGCCCCGCACGTGTGCGCCCCGCTTATCAGATGCAAAAGGATATGGGCTGCGTCTTTGGTCTGAACTGCGGGTGGGAACATCCGCTCTGGTTTGCCGACCAACCCGGAGTGACCGACACCAACGGCTTTACACGACAGAACTGGTGGGATCCTGTGGGCCGCGAGGTGCGGATGTTGCGCGACCATGTGGGTGTGATCGACATCTCGAACTTTGCCAACTACATCATCAAAGGGCCCGGTGCACATGATTGGCTGGATCGCCTGGTCGCCAACCGCGTGCCGACCGAGATCGGGCGGTCCTGTCTGACCCCTCTGATCTCGGTACGCGGCGGAGTTGCGGGTGATTTCACCATCACCAAAACCGCCGAGGATGAGTACATGATGATCGGCTCGGGCATGGCCGAACGCTATCACCAGCGGTTCTTCAACATGATCGACTTGCCCGACGGTACGGCGCTCGACGTCGCCACGGACCGTATCGCAGGGTTTAACGTGGCAGGACCCAAGGCGCGCGACGTGTTACAGCGCCTCACGAATGCGGACCTGTCAAACGAGGGGTTCCGCTTTATGCGGTCCCGCCGGATCGAGGTTGCGGGTGTGCCCTGTCTCGCCATCCGCGTCAGCTTTACGGGCGACTTGGGGTGGGAGCTTCATTGCGCAGAAGAAGATCAAATCAGGCTCTATACAGCGCTTTTGGAGGCCGCGAATGACTTTGGTGGGGGGCCGGTTGGTGGTCGTGCGTTGGGGTCATTGCGGATTGAAAAGGGATACGGTTCCTGGGGGCGGGAATATTCTCAGGAATATTGGCCGCAAGAAGTTGGGCTGGCCGGACTGATCAAGCTGGACAAGAATTTCTTGCACAAGGACGCGTATCTGGCCGTCAGAGACAATGCCCCGCGAGAGGTTCTGTCGATGTTTGAAGTAGACGCAACCAATGCCGATGCATCCGGTGGCGAGCCGATCTTTACCCCAGATGGAACACCTGTTGGGCGGGTGACCTCTGGCGCATATGGCTATAGCGTCGGGAAGTCTCTGGCGATCGGCTATGCCGACCCCAAGGTTGCCCAGCCCGGAGACACGGTGACTATTTTCATCCTTGGAAAGCCGCACAAGGCCACGATTTTATCCGAGCCGCCATTTGACCCGTCCGGTCTGCGCCTGCGGGATGTGACGCAACCGGTGATGGACCCGGTAAAATGACAGGCACGTTCGACCAGGTCGCGGAATTTGCGCTGCGCCGGACAACGGACCAGATGCCGCAAAGCGCGATGGACGCTGCCGCCCTGATGATGCTGGACACGATGGGCATCCTGATTGCCTCTGGTCCGATGGAAGCCGGGGTGATCGCCCGTGAAACAGCGTCTTTGCTGTATGCCAGCACGCAGGATGCCTATAGCGCGCGTATGATGTTCGACGGCCGGCGAGTCAGCATGGCAGGGGCCGCCTATGCCATGGCGACCCAGACCGACAATCTGGATGGGCATGACGGGTACAACCCGACCAAGGGGCATATCGGCGTTGTCGTCTTGCCTGCGCTCGTTGCCTTGGCCGAGCATTGCCCCGACCTGACCGGACCCGAGGCGCTGGCCGCTGTGATCACCGGGTATGAGGTGGCCGGGCGCGCCGGGTTGTCGCTGCACGCGTCGGTCAGCGACTATCACACATCGGGCGCGTGGAACGCGCTGGGGGTGGCGGCAATGGCCGCGCGCCTAAGGGGTCATACGCCGGAACAATTGCGACAGGCGATGGGGATCGCCGAATATCACGGCCCGCGCAGTCAGATGATGCGGGAAATTGCGAATCCGACGATGCTGCATGACGGCTCTGGCTGGGGTGCGCTGGTTGGCCTGTCCGCCGCTGTTCTTGCCGAAAAGGGATTTACCGGTGCCCCAGCCATCACGATCGAAGCCCCGTCTGCGGCGTCTCATTGGGCCGATCTGGGTCAGTTCTGGCAGGTCGAACATCAATATGTGAAACCCTACCCGATCTGCCGCTGGGCGCATGCGGCGATTGATGCGGTTCGCGCGGTCATGCTGTCAAACGACCTGACGCACGATCAGATTCAATCCATGCAGATCAACAGTTTTGACGAGGCAGCGTGTCTGTACGCTGGAATGCCGGAAACGACGTCTCAGGCGCAGTATTCTCTTCCTTTCGCCGTTGCGGTTCAGGCGATTTACGGGCGGATCGGGGTCGAGCATATCTCGGGGTCTGGGTTGACGGATCAAGCCGTTTCCCAATTCATGACACGCATTCATGTTTCTCGGTCCGATCGCCATGCTGAGAGGTTTCCAGAAGGCAGATGGGCGGATGTCAGTATCCAAACCAAGGATGGACGGGTATTGAAGTCAGGCGATACGCATGCGCGCGGGGGTCCCGAAGTGCCCCTCGAACGCGAAGACGTGATCGCCAAATACACAGAGTTTGCCGCGCCCGTGGTGGGTGAGCAGCGGGCGAATGCCATCCGCAACGCCATCTTGGGCTGGTGCGAACCGACGAGCCGGTATTCTGACCTGGCGCAATTGATCTTTGACCCGGCTGCTCGATAGTTGGTTGAACCAATATGGCTCTAACACGGAGGTTTTTGACATCCCTCCAGTTTTCATTCAGTGGCTTTCGACAGGAGGGCGGTAATCTCACTTCGGGTATCGGCACTGTGTTGCAGCAATTCCCTGGCGTCGGCCAAGGGCCTCTCTGGGCTTCGGATCAACGGCTCTGAAAGCCTCTGGGTGGATTGGCTGACTTGACCAAAACGGTCGCCATGCTCTACGTCGACTTCTTCGGGAAGGTCGGCCAGCCAAAGCATTTTGTTGGCCGCGTCATGCTGACCCGAGGTCTTCAACACCTCCGCTGCGGTGGCGAAGTCGCCAGTTTCCTGCAGCGCCCGAGCCCGAAGGTCAAGAGCGTCTGTTGGCGGTGTGTTGGCCAGTTCAAGCAGTGCCTGATGCGGCCGGTCGTTTTGCAAGGCAGATTGGGCCCGAATACGCGCGCGATCCGATCTGTGTGTCTTGTCTTGAATCCGATTGGCCAGAGAATGGGCAGGACCCGCAAAACCAAGAGATGACATTCGGGTCGCGACCGCGACGGCGGTTTCCGTTGTCAGTGCGTAAGAATTTCTCTTCGACAGGATCAGGATGCGTCGCAAAAATGTTGTGTCATCCGCACGTTCCACCAGCATTTGAGTGACCCGGTTCAAGGCGACCTCATCCTCTGTATCTTTGGGGGTTTGTCCCAGAAGGTTCAGCGCCTGATCAAATTCATGGTTCAGGCTTAGAGCAACCGCATGGGTGCGACGGGTCAGGGGCTGAAACTCTGAACCTCGGAATTCAACAGCATAAGAGGCCGCCAATTCGACTTCTGTCGCAGAAACCGAGCCCCGTTCGAGCCAGCGTTTTTCAACAAGCCGTGCAAGGGCCAGCGGAGCCTCGACCGTCGTATCCGAGGATGAGAGGACGTCAGACAGAAGCGTTTCGGCGCGCATTCCATCGCCTTCTGCGGTCGCGACGGTCGCCTTGGCCTGCGACGCACTTGCGGTGGCATAATCCGAAACCCTGTCAACGGCCCGCAATACGCGTCGCGCTGCCTCAAGTTCCTTACCTGCGGTCAAAATTTCGGCCAAGGCCGGGCCTATCTGACGCCGTAAGTGTTTTGGCAGGCGTTGAAAGGTCTGTTCAACAATTGTCAGCTGAGCATCCGCCGAAAGACTCCCTTCGGTCAGCACTGCCCACAATGCCGCGTCACTGTCACATCCTTGCTGGCCTTCGAACGGGTTTGACCCGGAAACTTGTCCATCATCCAGATACTGAGCGATCGCCTTGATGCGTTCTGATTCAGGCGTGTTCCGGCCTGACAACCCCAAAGCCTGAACCGCTTCTGCGCCAAACCCATGAGACGCATAAAGCTTTGCCAATTCCAGAACCTTCGCTTCGTCGATGGTATCGAATTCCTCATACAAAGCTGACCGGAGCGCTGACACCTGTCCGGGAAACGGGCCCATTCCCCCCCACGCCTCAAAGCCTAATTCGGAATTGGACAGGCACCGCCGCTGGTGTTTGTTCGGGATAATGCCTGTATCCAGCAATTCGTCCAATTCATCCAAAACCGAAGTCACGCTGATGTTTGCGTCCAGATCAAATGGCGCCGCCGGAAGGTCTTGTGCGATGGACGCCCTGGGCCCAACCGGAGCAATCTTCAGATCGACAAGATCGTGGTCGGCCCCCTGCAGCAACCGGGTCGACAACTGACTTTCAAGCTGCTGTGCATTCAGGCTCAATAATGACAATGGCAACGCTTCAGGCTGTTGAGATTGCTGCAACGGGCTTTGTGGCGGAACAGCTTTTGGCAACAGCGGAGGAGGGATGTCGCCGCTGATTTCCGGGAGCTGTGCCTCCGGAGCAATATCGACCACGATCATCGTCTTGTTGTGCAAAAACGAGGACGCAACACAGTCGCAACCGAACTGCATCTCCAGCGCGCCTCCTGGTTCACCTTGTGAAATCGCGGCCAGACGATCCTGCGTCAACCGGCGAAAGACCGCGCGGGTATCGAATTTCACGTCATCCAACGCGACGCTCAGGCGCGCGCCGTTCTTGGTCTGCGCAAGGGTCCAGCCCGTGTTCGCGGGCACCTGCACAACCAGCCGCGTGTAACCTTCGTGTTCACCTGACCGAACCGGAACATCCTGTGCGGCAGCCGTCTGAGCAATCACCATTAGAACCGCTGCGAGTATTCCTGTCCTGATCATGCCGCCGCCTGCTTGAGCTCTTTCAACGCATCTTCCAGCTCAGAGAAGCCCGGTCGGTTATGAGTGGGCGTGTTCTGGCGTCCAACCTCAATACACATTGCAGGATTGTGGTTGTGTAAATTGGCAACCAGAACTTCCCGGATCAGTTGGTAGAAATGGTTGTCCTCCTCAACGACGGCTTTCAGCTTTCCAGCGAAGGGTCCGACCAGACCGTAAGCCAGGAAAACTCCCAAAAACGTCCCGACCAGGGCGCCGCCAATCAGTTTCCCCAGAACTTCGGGGGGCTGGTCGATGGATCCCATTGTCTTGATCACCCCCAAAACAGCGGCGACAATTCCCAGAGCGGGAAGGCCATCAGCAACCGTCTGCAGAGCGTGGCTGGAGTGCATGGCGTGGTGAAAATTCGCCTCCATCCGCTTTTCCAGCACTTCTTCGACTTGATGTGGATCGTCATAGTTCATCGACGCAGAGCGCATCGTGTCGCAGATCAGATCAACGGCTTCTTTGTCTGACTGAATTTTTGGATAGGCCGAAAACAAAGATGAATTTTCGGGATCTTCAATGTGCTGTTCCACCTCGACCGGGTTGGCCTTTGCAATTCGGATCAGGGAAAACAACAGGCACAGGAGATCGCGATAGTCTTCGGGCTTCCATTTCGGGCCCCTGAACACCTTGCCGATGTCCTTGGCGGTGTGTTTCACAGCGCTCATGTCGTTGCTGATCAGAAAAGCGCCGACAGCCGCCCCCCCGATCATCATCATTTCAAACGGCAGCGACTTCAAAATAATGGCCATCTTGCCGCCAGCAGCCAGATAGCCGCCAAATACCATGACGAAAATAACGACAATTCCGATTAGTCCGATCATGTGCGATCTCCAGCAGAGTCAAAGACGGGGTTGCAAAAATTCAGTTCATTCCTGCGGGGCTGAGGCGTTTCGACCAGCCATGATGACACTGATCGTGTAAGCCGCCTCGGGGCTGAGCCCGGCTAGAACGCCGGCTGCCGCATCGGGTGACATGCGCGACACGAAACCCGCCGCAAATCCCGGGTCCATCGTCTCAAACAAGGCTGCGGCGTCTTTCGGTTTCATGTTTTGGTAGACGTCAGTCAGGCGCGTCAGGTCGGTTTCGGCCGCTTTTTCGGCATAGGCCAGCGTTTCGCGCAGGTTTTCTTCGGCTTCCTGCAGGGCGACCAGCCTGCTCTCAATGGCCTGATCCGCGATGCTCAGGGCCTTTTCCTTGACCAGCAACGCTGCCTCACGGTCTTTCAACGCGTCTTCGCGGCGCAGCAGAGCGGTCAGAAGTTCCTGCGCACCGGGCTCGTCCACCTGAGCCTTTGCCGGTTCGGAAACTGTCGGGTCGCTGCTTTTGGCCAGGGCGGGCCCGGCTTCAAGGCCTACTCGAATTGCCGCCGAGCCGACCATCAAAGCCGATATCACGGCAAGAACACCGCCTCTGGGTCGATTGACAGGTTCGCGTTTCATCCAGTGACCTCGCCTCGGTTCCGACCATGCCGCATGAACATCAGGCCAACCGGCCGCTTGGCGGAACTGTCCTGCTCTGGCTTCGAGACGTGATCCGTTTCCTCGTCCGAGGTCTCAGCCTTTTGTTCCACTTCGGGTGCAACCTCAGTCTCCGGGACGTCCGGCGTAGTTTCAGCTTCTGCAACGGTGGGGGCTTCAGGTGCGGGTTCTTCCGTGATGACGTCGTGCATCGACGCCATCATCAGTTCCAACTGCTGCGCAACTGCTTCTGCCCGCTGTGTCAGATCCTTCAGGTCATCGCCGGATTTATCGGAGGCCGCTCGTGCTGAATCCAGGGATTTTTTCAACTCATCTGCCTGCGTCGACAAGACGGCAACCGCGCCGCCGACCCCTTTTTCCAGATCGGTGAAACGCCTCAGGCGCCGGGACAGAACGAAGCAGTACAAACCCGCGCCAAGGGCCCCCGCAACAAGCAACATATCTGCGATCAGTTCCAACTTCGCCTCCTAGTTCAGTACGAATTCCATAACGAGGACATCGCGCACGCGCCCCTCTCCGACGACTATTCCGATGCGCCGAAGCAGATGTCCGCGGATGCGCATCAGCGCCAGCGAATCTTCGAGGTCGGCGATTTCGACCGCGCGCAGGTATCCGTTCAGAACATCCATGATTCGCGGCTTCATTTTTTCGACGTCACCCAGGAATTCAGAATTCACCTCAAGCTGAGCGTGAAATTTCAAATGGCGGGACGTGCCCGTATTTACCGAAACGATCACTGGCGGAAGATCGACGAAGCCAACATCGGGTAACGCCATTCCGGGCGGTTTTTCCTTTTTTTCCTTAGCCTCATGCGTACCGGTTTTGTTCCCGATTGGCAGCGCCCCCGAGGTGGTCAGAAAATACCCCCCTGCCGCACCGACCACCGCCAGAATCAGCCCGATGATCAGCCCTTTTTTCCCCGACTTTTGAGGGGTTTCTGCCTGTTCTGCGGTTGCGTCGGTCATGACGTCCTCATTCATCTGTTCTGCAATCGTCATAACCCGGCAGGGACTAACCGATTGTTAAGGGCAATCGTCCAAACAAGGGATGCGCCGGGCAGAATGTCGGCGAGTCGGAGGTGAGCGTGCAGCAGATCGGAACTGTCTGGGCTAATTTGGACAGGCGTAAACAAATCATCCTAGCCGGTGCGGTTGCGCTGGTGTTCTTAGGGGTCCTTGCGATGTCGCGGCTTGTGACGGCACCGTCGATGACTTTGCTGTATGCAGGGCTGGAAAGCGGCGCGGCGGGGGACATCGTCCGGTCGCTGGAACAGCGTGGCGTATCCTACGAAATTCGGGGCGGCTCGATCTACGTGCCGGGGTCGCAGCGGGACGAGCTGCGCATGACACTGGCCAGCGAAGGTTTGCCAGCCAACGGGACTCAGGGGTACGAGCTTCTCGATTCGCTCAGCGGTTTTGGCACCACGTCCCAGATGTTCGATGCCGCTTATTGGCGCGCAAAAGAAGGTGAGCTGGCCCGGACCATCGTCGGCAGCCCGCATATCAGCCAGGCGCGGGTGCATATTGCGAATGGGTCAACAAACCCGTTTCAACGCAGTATCGCGCCAACGGCGTCGGTCTATGTGGTGACTTCGGGGGCGGATATCACGGGGGATCAGGCCAAGGCGATCCGGTTCCTCGTGGCCTAGGCCGTAAGTGGGCTTGCGCCTGAAAACGTGGCGGTAATCGATTCCAGCGGGGCCGTGATTGGCGCACAGGACAATGCCGTCGCTTCGGACACGGCCGATGACAAATCGCGCCAATTGCGTGAGCGGGTCTTGCGGCTTGTCGAAGCACGGGTCGGGACCGGAAACGCGGTTGTCGAGGTCAGCGTCGATACCGTGACCAAAACGGAATCCATCCGCGAACGGCGGTTCGACCCCAACGGTCGGGTCGCAATCAGCACAGATGTCGAGGAACGCTCGGACAGTGCACGGAACCAGTCGGCGGATGTCACCGTGGCGTCGAATCTGCCAGACGGCGACGGCGCGGGTGGTGACGAATCGAACTCGAACGCGACGCAAACGCGCGAACGTGTGAATTATGAAGTTTCGGAGACAGAGCTTGAGGTTCACAATGCGCCGGGGGCGATCAAAAGGTTGACTGTTGCCGTTTTGGTCAACGGAACACGTGTGGTAGATGCTGCCGGGGTCGAAAGCTTCGAACCGATGCCGCAGGCTGAACTTGACGCGCTTGAGGAATTGGTGGCTTCAGCAGTTGGTTTCGACGCCGAACGCGGTGACGTAATCACTCTGAAGTCATTGAATCTCCCGGTTGCCGAACCCCAGGGCACGCTGGCGTCTGCTTCGATCTGGCAGAAGGTGCATCTGGACGCGATGTCGTTAATTCAGATGGCAGTTCTGGCGATTGTCTCGCTGGTTCTGGGTCTGTTCGTGATCCGCCCGATTCTGACGAAGCCAACCGATGCGACCGCCTTGTTGCCTGCGTCCCAGCCGACCGAGCCGGATACGGTCCTGACCGGCGAGATCGCGGCCAGTGACAGCGGTAATTTCGCACCGCTCGAAGGGCAGGCACCTGCAGGCAATGTACCGGCACTTGCCACGCCAACCGGCGCTGATCCGGTGGACCGGCTGCGGGCAATGATCGGCGACAAGCAGGAAGAGACTGTCGAAATCCTGCGCAGTTGGCTTGAGGAAGAGGAGGAACGTGTCTGATGTCGATTGCTCACCTTCTGGAAGATTTCACACTGCAGGCGGGAACAGGAAAGGTGCACCTTCTGGATGACGACGCGCTGGAAGAAATGCGGCTGGCCGCGTTTGAAGAAGGCTACAGCGCGGGATGGGAAGATGCACTTCAGGCGCAGGAACAGGGTCGCGGCGAAGTGTCTGCAACTCTGGCCAAGTCGCTTGAGGATATGTCTTTCACATATCACGAAGCGATCGCTCGGATGTCCATGTCGTTGGAGCCGATGTTCCAGAGCCTGATGCGAACCGTATTACCCGAAACATTTGATCGGGGTTTTGCGGCCCGGCTGGTCGAGCAACTGACCGAAATGGCGCGTGATCACATGGGCCCATGCAGGTCTTTGTACCCGAGGGATGCGCGCCCGAGTTGGAGAGCATGGTGCCAGAAACTCTGTCCTCCGCGACCCGGGTGATCGAAGACCCGGCACTGGGGGCCGGGCAAGCACGTCTACAAGTCGGTGTTTTCCAGCGTGACGTGGATTGCAGCGCCCTGCTTGCAACGATCTCCGGCGCATTCGACGCGTATGTTTTTCAGGCAAAAGAGGCATTGAGCAATGAGTGACGACCAAACCCCAAAACTCGAAAAATCCAGCCCCTTCGATTCGGTGCCGATCGAGGTCACGGTCTCGGTCGGGCGCGCACGTCCCCTGATCCGGGATTTGCTGAACATGGGAGAGAATGCGGTGCTGACCCTGGACAAGCGGATCGAAGATCCTGTCGATCTGTATGTCGGTGATCAATTGGTGGCACGCGGCTTGCTGGAAGAAATGGAGGGCGATCAGGCGGGTCAGCTGGCCGTCAGGCTGACCGAAATTGCGGATTTGCAGAACGGGATCGGCTGATGCGATTGCTGCTTTGGTTGGCCGTGGCTGCCGTATGTCTGACGCCCTCGCTGGCAACGGCGCAAGAGCTGTCGCTCTCGCTGGGAGAGGGCGGCTCGATCTCGGCGCGGACCATCCAGTTGATCCTTCTGATCACGGTGCTAAGCCTTGCGCCCGGACTGGCGATCATGATCACGTGCTTTCCGTTTCTGATAACGGTTCTGGCCATTCTGCGGCAAGGAATCGGATTGCAGCAATCTCCGCCCAATATGCTGATTGTGAGCCTGGCGCTGTTTCTCACCTATTTCATCATGGAGCCGGTCTTTACCGAAGCCTGGACTACTGGCATTCGCCCAATGGTGGACGAAACTCTGGATGTGGAACCTGCGCTCGAGCGCGCCCTGCAACCTTTTCGTGGCTTTATGGCGGCGCGGCTGGATCCGGATACCTTCCATGCGATGGCGGCCCTGCGCCCCGAGGGGGAGGCGATTGCCTTGTCGCCCCAAGCGCCGCTTTCCATCCTGATGCCGTCCTTCATGTTGTCCGAAATCGCGCGGGCGTTTCAGATCGGGTTCCTGATCTTCCTGCCCTTCCTGATCATCGACCTCGTTGTAGCGGCGGTGCTGATGTCCATGGGGATGATGATGGTGCCGCCCGCGACAGTATCCCTGCCGTTCAAACTGGCCTTCTTCGTCATCGCGGATGGCTGGTCCCTGATCGCGGGTGCGCTGGTGCGCAGCTACATGACGTGACCTGCTATTGCCGGGTGATCTGCAAGCGCGCGCGCAGGCCTCTGTCACCGGCCTCAAAGCTCAGCGCGCCGCCGTGTTGTTCCGCAACAGTGGCGGCAATCGTCAGACCCAGCCCGAAACCATCGGACGATCCCGTATTTGACCCACGCCGAAACGGAGTCATCAGATCTTCGATATCCGAAACGGACAGGTCGGTGCCCTTGTCCTGAATTGTGATGGTCGCGGTGCGCGCATCGGTTTCCAGTTGCACCTCGGCATGGCGGCCATATTTCAGGGCGTTGTCAATCAGGTTGGTCAAGGCGCGTTTCAGGGAGATCGGGCGCCCCATGACCAGCATGCGCCGTGTCTCCGGCAGGCTTCCTTGCCCTCGGCGCGACATAAAGACCGACGGCGCGCCCTGCACGGCAACCGGGTCGACCTTTTGCAAGGTGACCGGCAGACCCATGTCCTGATAATCCGAGACGATCGACTCCACCAAAGCGGTCAAAGAAATCTGGCACGGCTCTTCAACGCTCAGTTCAGATCGTGTGTAGGTCAGGACACTTTCGATCATCCCCGTCATCTGGTCCACATCGGCCTCGAGCTTTTCGCGCAGCTCGTCATCGGGGATCAGGGCGGCCCTCAGCCGAACACGGGTTGCGGGCGTTCCAAGGTCGTGGCTGACCCCGGACAGAACTGTTGCACGTTTTTCCAGTTGCGCGCGTTCCGCTTCGAGATGCGCGTTGACCGCCGACACGATGTCCCGCAGCTCAGCAGGGCCGCTCGTGTCGTAGCTGTCCGGACCGCCGCGCCGCTGACGCTCTCGCAAGGCGTGGGAGAAACGTGTGAACGTATCCGAGGTGTTTCCGACCGACGTCATGATCACCGCCAGCGCAACGATACCCAGAAGGATGGCCGGCAATCTCAGGTCGGCAGGCGCCGCCTCGCATCCCCAGACGTTTGTTCCATCCACCTGATACCAGGGTCCGCGCCCGAATTGCGCGAATACGATCGGCTCGCTGCAATAGGTCGCCAGCAGTCTGGTCAGGTTGCCCATCTTTTCGGGCCCGGTCTGATCGCTGCCCGAAACGATATCAGACACCGGATAGACCAGCCGGTCAGACAGGACGGCCAGAGTCAGTTCCCGTCCGCTTAGCGGGGATGAACTGTCGGTCAGGATGGACAGGTTGGTCACGAACCGGCGGTCGGAAAACCCCGGAACGCGATTGAACTCACCTCGCTCTGCAAGCGCTGCGTTTTCGGGCGACAGAGGTGCGATGGAAAACTCTGGGGAGGAGACCATTCCGGTGCGCAGATCCTCATAGATCGTAAACCCGGCAACAAAGGAACGCATCTGGAACTGGGTCCAGGCGCGGGATGACGCGAACCACAGGCTGGCACAGAGAACGCCAACGGAAAATGCCGACACAGCCCAGACCCAGCCGAGATTGCGCAGGCGCAGGGTCATTCTTCCTGCACCGAGACGTCTGCAGCAAACACGTACCCGACACCGCGCTCGGTGCGCAGCATCTGCGGGTCCTTCGGGTTGGCTTCGATCTTTGACCGCAACCGACCAACCAGCATGTCAATGGCCCGTCCCTGTGCCTCTGGCTTGTCCGCGTCGCCTGTCACGTCCAGCGCGGCTACGATTTCGTCGCGTGTCAGGGGGATGTGCGGGTTGGCCAGCAGAACCTTCAGCAATGCTGTTTCACGTTGCGACAGCGTGACCAGATAGCCCTCGGGCGAATGTACTTCATCCCGTTTGCCGTCATAGAGCCAGCCGTCGAACCGGAAACTGCGGGTCCGGCGGCGATAGGCCAGTGAAGGTGTCCTGCGCGCCCTTTGCATAACTGCGCGCACGCGCGCCAGCAGCAGTTGAGGATTGAACGGCTTGGCGATGTAGTCGTCAGCCCCAACCTCGTACCCCGCCATTCGCTGGTGATCTGCCGACAAAGCGGACACCAGAATGATCGGCACGTCCTGTTCGGCCCGCAGCCGGGAACAGATTTCAACTCCGTTCTCATCGCCCAGCATCACATCCAGCAGAATAAGGTCGATGCGGCCCGCGCTCAGATGCGCGCGAATTTCGGCCTCGGAACTGGCGGGCAGGGCGATAAAGCCGTTTTGCTGTAGGAACTGGGTCATCATCGACCGCATGTCCGGGTCGTCATCGACCACCAACAGCCGCGGAATGCTCACTGTGTCCGTCCTCCCGTGCTCTGCCTCCCGACGCCATCAATTGTAACGAACGGAAACAGATTCAATGTCAACGTAACACGCTGTAACAGAAGCGGTGAATATTTGGACCATCGCAGCGGTTTGACGCGGATTCCACGTTGCCAGACAGCGCCCGAGCCCCAGTATGGCCGTTATCGCTGCTGCGGCAGCCAGTGAGTTCTCAGGGAGGAGACAGGAAATGAAGCGTTTTGCATTAGCCACTGTATCGACGATGGCGGTTGTGGCCGGATCGTCGGTGCTGGCGGGGCCCGAGGCCGAAGTTCTGCATTGGTGGACGTCGGGCGGTGAGGCCAAGTCGGTTGCTGTTCTGCAGGAAGAGTTTGCCTCGAATGGCGGCACCTGGACCGATATGCCCGTGGCCGGTGGCGGCGGTGATGCAGCGATGACCGCCTTGCGCGCCCGTGTTCTGGCCGGGAACGCGCCGACCGCTGTTCAGTTGAAAGGCCCGGCGATTCAGGAATGGTATGAAGAAGGCGTTCTGGCCGATATCTCATCCGTTGCCGAAGCCGAAGGCTGGGCCGATGTTCTGCCGGCCTCGATCGCGGGTCATATGATGTGCGAAGGCACATGGTGTGCCGCGCCTGTGAACGTCCACCGCGTGGACTGGATCTGGGCCAATGCGGATGTTCTGGCCGCCAATGGCATCGAGATGCCGACCACGTGGGACGAGTTCAACGCGGCCGCCGTCAAGTTGATGGACGCTGGTGTGATCCCACTGGCCCATGGTGGTCAGTCCTGGCAGGACGCGACCGTGTTCGAGGCCGTTCTTCTGGGCATCGGCGGACCGGAGTTCTATCAAAAGGCGCTGGTCGATCTGGACCCCGAGGCGTTGACCTCGGACACGATGGTGCAGGTGTTTGACCAGATGCGCACCCTGCGCGGTTACGTGGACGAAAACTTCTCGGGCCGTGACTGGAACCTGGCGACGGCCATGGTGATGAACGGCGAAGCAGCCTTCCAAATCATGGGTGACTGGGCCAAGGGTGAATTCCTGGCGGCGGGCAAAAAACCGGGTGAGGACTTCCTGTGCGCTTCGACCCCCGGTGACGGTTATCTGTACAATGTCGACAGCTTTGCCATGTTCGACGTGGAAGGCGACGACAAGAAAGCCGGTCAGGACCTGCTGGCCAAGCTGATCGTCGCGCCAAATTTCCAGAAAGTGTTCAACCTGAACAAGGGCTCGATCCCGGCACGCACCGACGTGGCGCTGGATGACTTTGACATCTGCGCCAACCTGTCGGCCGAAGACATGGGCTCGACCTCGGCGGCGGGGTCGCTGCTGCCGTCTTATGCCCACGGCATGGCGCTGCGCGGTTCGCAGTCTGGCGCGATTACCGATGTTGTAACCGCGCATTTCAACTCGGATATGTCCTCGGCTGACGCGGTTCAGCAACTGGCGGACGCGGTGGCAAACAGCTACTGATCCAATACGCTCTGCCCCCTATAGTGTGGGGCAGAGCATCTTTCCCTGGAGGAAAAAATGTCCGAATGGCTGGAAAACCACCTGCCCAAGGTGGTGCTGGCACCGTCGTTCATCGCCGTATTGATCTTTGTCTACGGCTTTATCGGATGGACGGCATGGGTGTCGCTAACCCGATCGAAACTGCTGCCGAAATACGAGATCAAGGGCTTCATCCAGTATGAGCGCCTGTTCGACTCGCCCCGTTGGGATACGGCGATCAACAACCTGTATATCTTTGGCGCGCTGTTTATCGTGATCGCGATGGTGCTGGGCCTGCTGCTGGCCATCCTGCTGGATCAGAAGATCCGGGTCGAGGGCGCAATCCGCACGATCTACCTCTACCCCATGGCGCTGTCGATGATCGTGACCGGCACCGCGTGGAAGTGGATCTTGAACCCCGGTCTAGGGATCGAGTCGATGGTGCAGGGCTGGGGTTTCACGAATTTCGAATTCGACTGGCTGGTGAACCCGGACTACGCGATCTACACCATCGTGATGGCCGCGATCTGGCAAAGCTCAGGCTTCGTCATGGCGCTGTTTCTGGCTGGTCTGCGGTCGGTGGACGGAGAGATCATCAAGGCAGCTCAAGTCGATGGCATCCCCACATGGCGCATCTATACGGCGATCATCATCCCGTCGATGGCTCCGATCTTCCTGTCGGCCTTCATCGTGCTGGCGCACCTTGCGATCAAAAGCTTTGACCTTGTCATCGCCCTGACGGGCGGCGGTCCGGGTTACGCAACCGACCTGCCTGCAACCTACATGTACGCCATGGCGTTTTCGCGCGGCGATATCGGTCAGGCGGCGTCGTCCGCGATGATCATGATGCTGGTCGTCTTTGCCATCGTGGTTCCTTACCTTTACTCAGAGCTGAGGGCGAAAAATGACTGATCTGTCGATGCCCCAATCCCAAACCGAACCCCGTAGCCAAAGTGCCGCTGGCAAGATTGCCCTGCGTTGGCTGCTCTATGTCCTGCTGGGCCTGTTTGCGCTATATTACCTGATGCCGCTTTTCGTGATGTTGACCACATCACTGAAAAGCCTTGAGGAAATCCGCACCGGGTCTCTGATATCGCTGCCGCGCGAGGTCAGCTTTGATGCCTGGAAAACCGCATGGTCCGGTGCCTGTACCGGTATCCAGTGCGAGGGTCTGCGCCCCTATTTCTGGAACTCGGTCCTCATCGCGGTGCCTGCGGTGGCGATCTCGACCCTGTTGGGCGCGCTGAATGGCTATGTCGTGGCACAATGGCGGTTCAAAGGCGCGAACATCATCTTCTCGCTGATGCTGTTTGGCTGCTTCATCCCGTTTCAGGTGGTTTTGCTGCCGATGGCGCGTCTGCTGGGCATGATGGGGATCGCCGGAACCATTCCGGGTCTGATCTTTGTCCACGTCATCTACGGGCTGGGCTTCACCACGCTGTTTTTCCGCAACTACTACGTCACCATCCCGTCCGAGCTGACCAAGGCCGCGCGCGTTGATGGGGCCGGGTTCCTGCGGATTTTCTGGTCGATCTTCCTGCCGCTGTCGCTGCCAATCATCGTTGTGACCGTGATCTGGCAGTTCACGCAGATCTGGAACGACTTCCTGTTCGGCGTGTCGTTCAGTCAGGCGGGAACGCAGCCCGTGACCGTGGCGCTGAATAACATCGTAAACTCCACCACCGGCGTCAAAGAATACAACGTCGACATGGCCGCCGCGATCATCGCGGGGTTGCCGACGCTGCTCGTCTATGTCGTCGCCGGTAAGTATTTCATCCGCGGTCTGACCGCCGGTTCCGTGAAGGGATAAATCATGGCCCCGATCCTCGATATCCAAAACCTGTATAAGAATTACGGTGCGACCGAGATTCTAAAGGACATCAACATCTCGATCGAACCGGGCGACTTCCTGGTTCTGGTCGGCCCCTCGGGGTGCGGCAAGTCCACCCTGCTGAACTGTATCGCAGGGCTGGAGGAGATCACCGGCGGCACTCTGTCCATTGGCGGGAATGACATGACCCATGTCAGCCCCAAGGACCGCGATATCGCGATGGTGTTTCAGTCCTACGCTTTGTATCCGACCATGACCGTGGCCAAGAACATCACGTTCGGCATGAAGGTCCGCGGGGTCGATCAGGCGACGCAGGATGCCAAGCTGAAAGAGGTGGCGCAGCTTTTGCAGATCGAGCCGCTGCTGAACCGTCGCCCGAGCCAGTTGTCGGGTGGTCAGCGTCAGCGGGTTGCGATGGGTCGGGCGCTTGTGCGCGATCCCAAACTGTTCCTGTTTGACGAGCCGCTGTCGAACCTCGACGCCAAGCTGCGGGTTGAGATGCGGACCGAGATCAAGAAACTGCACCAGACGCTGGATGCGTCCATCGTCTATGTGACCCATGACCAGATCGAGGCGATGACGCTGGCGACCAAGATCGTCGTGCTGAAAGGCGGCGTGGTGCAGCAGATCGGTACCCCGGCTGAGATCTATAACAACCCGGCCAACCTGTTTGTGGCCGATTTCATGGGCTCGCCCGCGATGAACCTAATCCCGGCGCAAGCGCGTAAAAATGGGTCGGGTACCCAGATCGCCATAGCCCGCGACGGCGGTGAACTGGTGCTGAACGACGCCCGCGACTTGGCACTGCCGCAGGATGTGATTCTGGGCCTGCGTCCCGAAGACATCGCCGAGGCCGGGTTCCGCGCAGGTGATGGCGTGCAAGAGGCCGAATGCTTGGTCGATATGGTCGAACCGGCGGGGGCCGACACCTATGTGGTCTCGGAACTGGGCGGCAAGCAGGTCACGGCGCGTCTGCACGCGGAAACTCGTGCGCAGGCAGGCAAGATGTTGAACCTTGCCTTTGACATGAGCAAGGTGTCCTACTTTGCCAAGGAAACCGGTGAACGCCTGAATTAAAAACAAAAGCGCCGCGCGATCAGGGATCGGGCGGCGCTTTTTCGAGCGTAGAGCGGATCAGCTCACCTTGTTCCGGTTCATGTCCTTGATCAGGCGGTTCAGGTCACCACCACGGGCATCCAGCATGGCCCCGATCTCGGTCCGTTCGGTCAGCAGCATATTCACGCCTTCGATGAACATGTTGAAGAACTTGTCACGCCCCGACTTGTCCGAAACAAGGAAGGTCACTTCAAACGGCGACGATCCCTGTAGCTTGACCGAGGTGCGAACCTCGTACCCGGCCTTGATTTTGCGGGCATTGCGCACGGTGACTTCACCGCCGATGAATTCCCGGAATCGGCGGCCGTATTTGTTCGAGATATAACCCTGAAACGCGCTGGTGAACTGTTTCAACTGCGCCGGGCTTGCCGAACGTCCGTCAGCCCCAAGCACATAGCGGGCCATGATCGGGACGTCGGCATATTTTACAAAGATTTTCTCAAAATCGCGGATCATCGCTTTTTCGGACTTACCCGAGGCGATCACGCGGTTGATTTCATCCACGACACTGACAACCAGTGCTTTGGCGCTGGCTTCGGTCTGGGCAAAAGCAGGAAGGGCGGTCATCAGCGCACCGGCCAGGCCGGTGGCGATGAAACCGCGTCGGTTCAGATGGTTACTCGGCATAGGGGTCCTCGTAGGGGTCTAGGTAGGGGTCCCTGACAGGGTCGGTTCCGGTTTCGGCATAGGGGTCATCATACAGACCCAAATAGGCGTCTTCATCGTCCCTTGCCAGTTCAAAGCGCCGGTTTTGCAGGTAGATGGTCTGCGCCTGCCGGTAGCTGTCAGCGCTTTCATACAGGATTGAGTCGACCGTGTCCGAGAACCGGCCGCGATCCCCCATACGGCGCACGACCTCGGCGTAGACACCGATGTTGTCGACGGGGCGAACGGGGGTAAAGTTGATTGGGTTCGAGAACAGATTGACGATCACGCCAATCGAATCCCGCTGGGTTGACGGGCCGTAGAACGGCAGCTCGACATAAGCGCCTTCACCGACGCCCCAGACATGCAGTGTCTCGCCGAAATCCGTATCCACCGGCGGCAGGTTCAATTCGCTGGCAGGATCAGACAGGCCCGCGCCGCCGACGGTTGTGTTGATCACGAACCGCAACAGGGCATTCCCGGATTGCTTGAGATTGCCCTGCAGCAGGTAATCCAGCGCCTGCCCCGGCATCGTCAGGTTTTCGGCGAAATGGTTGAAGCTGGTGACCACAGGATCCGGGACGATCTTGACATATCCCTTCGAGGCCGGGCGGAACAGGAACCGGTCAACACCAAGGTTGAACTTGTGGATGCCCCGGTTGGTGTTTTCATAGGGATCGAATGTTTCCCCCGGAGGCGTCCCTTCGGGCGGGCGCGTGGCACATGCACCAAGAACGGCCATAAGGGACAGGACGATTACGGGCTTTAAGCGAATTCTGCTCAACACGGTCTTTGCCACTCCAACCTGCTCGGATGTCATACAGCCGAACGCTTAATCAATACTGCTTCTGGCCGCACAGGGGCGGCACAATTCGATGACACATAGGTGTTTCACAAATACATTGAAACAGCCAGCGTTTAACCCGCACGAAGGGTCAAGGTAAAGTGACCAGAGAGGAACACTCCGGAATAAGAGAAGTTATGCTTAGTGCGCGGGCAACCCTAAAACCGCCGGTTTCGTGCTTTTCCAAATCCCAGAACCCGGTTAGCGTCCGACCGAGTCGAATTTAGGTGAGGATCATCACATGAGCATCGCAGCAAAACTGGAAAGCCTGGGCGTCACTTTGCCGGACGCGCCTGCTCCGGCCGCCAATTACGTCCCTTTCGTGCGTGTCGGGAATGTCGTCTATGTCTCGGGTCAGATTTCAAAGGATGACGACCTGATCACCGGCAAGCTGGGCGATGACATGGACGTCGAGGTCGGAGCCGCCGCTGCCAAAGTCTGCGCGATAAACTTGCTGGCACAGGTCAAGGCGGCCTGTGGCGGGGATATCGACAAGCTGGTGCGCGTGATCAAGCTGACCGGGTTCGTGAACTCGACCGCTGATTTCACCGCGCAGCCGCAGGTGATCAACGGTGCATCCGATTTTCTGGTCGAGGCGCTGGGCGAAGCGGGCCGTCATTCGCGCTCGGCCGTCAGCGCCGCGTCGCTGCCTCTGGGCGTGGCGGTTGAGATCGAAGGTATCTTCGAGATCGCATGACGCCTGCATTGCCAGCCGCGTTCCTGCAGGCTCCGATTGCGCATCGGGCCTTGCATGACATCTCGGAAAACCGCCCGGAAAACAGCCGGGCGGCCATTCGTGCAGCGATCCGGGCCGGCTACGGTATCGAGATCGACCTGCAACTGACTGCAGATGACCGGGCCGTGGTGTTCCACGACTATGACTTGGCGCGTCTGACCGGCCAATCGGGTCCGATCCGTCAGGTTTCGTCGGCTGAGGCCTCGAAGCTGCCGTTGTTGTTTGGCGATGACGGCATTCCAACACTGGACGAGGTGTTGGACATCGTTGCGGGTCGGGTTCCCCTTTTGATCGAGCTCAAGGATCAGGACGGCGCGATGGGATCCAATGTCGGCCCGTTGGAGCATGACACTGTCCGCGCCTTGCAGGGCTATGACGGCCCCGTGGCTCTGATGTCGTTCAACCCCAATTCGGTGGCGGAACTGGCGCGTATCGCTCCGCATTTGCCGCGTGGGATCACAACCTGCGCCTATGAGCCGAAGGTCGAGCTGTTGCCGCAGGATGTGTGCGACCATCTGCGCGGCATTCCGGATTTCGACCGGGTCGGAGCCAGCTTTATCAGCCACGAAGCCGCCGACCTTGCGCGCCCTCGCGTGGCAGAGCTGAAGGCGCAAGGCGTTCCGATCCTGTGCTGGACCATCCGCACGCCCGAACAAGAGGCAGAGGCCCGCAAGGTTGCCGATAACGTGACCTTCGAGGGGTATTTGGCAGCCCATCCGGGTTGAACCCACCCCCGTCCGTCACAGATAAAGACCAGACGCGGAGGGCACATGGATCAGGCACAGATCGAGGTTCGGGTACTGAATTCACTCGCGCAGATACCTGCGGCTGAGTGGGACAGTTGCGCCTGCCCCGAAGCCTTGGACGGGGGTCGCCCGGTTGATCCTTTCACCACGCATCGGTTTCTGCTGGCGCTGGAACGAAGCGGTTCGGTCGGGCGCGGCACCGGCTGGCAGCCGCAATATCTGACCGCCTATCTGGACGGGATGCTGATTGGGGCGGCGCCGATGTACGCCAAGTCGCACTCTCAGGGCGAGTACATCTTCGACCACAATTGGGCGCATGCCTATGAAAACGCGGGTGGGCGCTATTACCCCAAGCTGCAGATCGCGGTGCCCTTTACACCTGCAACAGGGCGGCGGTTTCTGGTGCGGCCGGGTTACGAAGGGGTCGGTATGTCCACTCTGGTTCAAGGGGCGGTGCAACTGGCGGCAGACAATCACGTGTCTTCGATCCACGCGACCTTTTGCACCGAGGCAGAGGCCGCTGCGGGTGAGGAAATGGGCCTGATGGTCCGCCATTCACAGCAGTTTCACTGGCTGAATGATGGATACGCCGATTTCGACGGGTTTCTAGCCGCGCTATCGTCGCGCAAACGCAAGAATATCCGCAAGGAGCGCACGCAGGCCATCGGGTTCGGCGGTGATATCCGCACCTATACCGGCGGCGACCTACTGCCTGAACATTGGGATGCGTTCTGGCGGTTCTATCAGGACACGGGCTCGCGCAAATGGGGGATGCCGTATCTAACGCGGCAATTCTTTGATATCGTGCATGAAACCATGGCGGATGACATGGCCTTGGTGCTGGCAGAGCGCAACGGGTATCCGATTGCAGGCGCGTTGAATTTCATCGGGCGCGAGACGTTGTTTGGCCGCTATTGGGGGTGCGTTGAACACCATGCCTGCCTGCATTTCGAACTGTGCTATTATAGGGCGATCGACTTCGCCATTTCACAGGGCTTGGCGCGGGTTGAAGCCGGTGCACAGGGGGAACACAAGCTGGCGCGCGGCTATCTGCCCACGCGCACGCATAGCCTGCATTGGGTGAACGACCCCGGCTTTGCCGATGCGATCAAGAAATATCTGGACGCCGAGGCCCACGCAGTGGGAGAAGAGATCGAGATTCTAACGGATTACGGCCCGTTCAGAAAATCGAACCCGGAGGAACAGCAATGACCGAATTATTGTCGACCGAGACCCGCGGCCCCCTTCTGGACCCGCTGTTCAAGAACGGCTGGACCATGGTCAAGGACCGGGATGCGATTACAAAAACCTTCATCTTCGAGGATTTCGTCCACGCGTTCGGCTGGATGACGCAGGTGGCGATTTTTGCTGAAAAGTGGAATCACCACCCTGAATGGTTCAATGTTTACCGCACGGTCGAGGTGACCCTTTCAACACATGACGTCGGCGGGCTGTCGTCGCTTGACGCAAAACTTGCCCGCAAGATGGACAGCCTGGCCTAGCCGCGATCTCCGCGCGACCCCATACCTCCGGCAAGGCTGGCGACTTCGCCCAGACGCCTGAATTCGGCCGGGGTAACCGTGCCGTCGCTGACATCAATGTTGCCGGGTATTCCGGTTCTTCGGTTCCCGACCATGCGCACGGATCTGGCGGCCGGGTTGATCTCGAGGCAGCGCGACTCATAACAGGTCAAGCCGCTGGTGCTGATCTGGATCTGTTGTTGACCGTCCGGACCTGTGACCACGGGTGCCTGCGGCACATCGCAGGCCGCAAGCACGCCAAGAACGCCCAGAGAAATCCATTTGTTCATTGCACGCTCCTGTTCGGTTCGACGGATGTTAGTCCAACTGCCCGTTGCCGTCCTGATCCGCGGATGTAAAATCCTCATTCATCTGCGCGTCGTATTCTGCACGAGAGATAAGGTTGTCCCGATTGCGGTCAACGCTTTGGAACTGTTTTATGTCCAGAAACGGCTTGGCCTCTTCCAGACCAAGGGTGCCGTTCTTGTCCTCGTCCATGGCCTGAAACGCATAGTCGGAAAAGGCGTTGAACTCATCCTTGGACAGGAAACCATCGTTATTTGCGTCGATGGCTTTCAGCTCATTTTCATGCAGCTCTGCCGTGGTCTCGGCAAAAGCTGCCCCTGCCAGAACGGTCAGGCCAAGTGTCAAAATCCCAAGTCTCATCACGTTCCCCCTCAGCATGTGAATCTCTGACCTTCGATCCCGCCAACTGCGGCACCTGCCGCTGTCAGGATCGTTTTGCCGGACCCGCCGCCAAACTGGTTGCCGATGACGCCGCCCAAAAGCGCGCCGCCGACCGTGCCGCTGAGACAGGCGATCTCATGCTGGCGCGCGGCTTGTTGTTGCGGGGTGGGGGCCGGGCCGCAGGCGGCCAATGCGCCGACTGAGACCAGACATAGGGTGAATACCTTGAACCTCATAAACAACTCCCTGATGAATACGGGTCGAGTATTCGCGCATCAGGGCAGTCTATCAAGTTAAATAGAAGGTTTGGCCCCGACAGAACCGGGGCGAACAGTATCAGATGACGTCCAGCAGGCCCTCACCGGCAGAAATTTCGCACGCACCGGGGCTTTCTTCCAGATTCAGCGCCGTGACCTTGCCGTCTTCGACCAGCATCGCATAGCGTTTCGAGCGCGCGATCAGACCGGCAGGCGGGGCGTCGAAATCCATGCCGATGGCCTTGGTGAACTCGGACGCGGCATCGGCCAGCATGGTCAGGCCCGCATCGGACGCGCCGGTGGCCTCGCCCCAGGCTTTCATCACGAAGGGGTCGTTGACCGAAACGCAGATGATCTCATCCACGCCTTTGGCGTCGAACTGATCCTTGGTGCGCATGAAGCTGGGCACATGGGCCGAATGGCAGGTGGGTGTGAACGCACCGGGCACGGCAAAAATCACCACTTTGCGCCCGCTTGTCTTGTCGGAAACCCGCACCTCTTCGGGGCCTTCCGCGCCGATCTGGATCAGCGTGGCGTCGGGCAGCATATCACCTGTTGAAATCATTTTTGTACTCCTGTCGTTTGGATTTGCAGAGTCGGGCTTAGCCGCAATATAGGTGGTCGCGTGGAGGAGACCACGGGAATTCGACAGGGTGAGGGGAAGATGAGCCATATTGTCGTAATCGGTGCCGGACAAGCGGGCGCATCGCTTGTTGCAAAGCTGCGCAAGGACGGGTTTGAGGGCGACATCACCCTGATCGGGGCCGAGCCGCATCTGCCTTATCAGCGCCCCCCGCTGTCCAAGGCCTATCTGCTGGGCGAGATGGAGTTGGAGCGCCTGTTCCTGCGCCCCGAGAGCTTTTATGCCGAGAACAACATCACCCTGCGACTGGGCCAGCGCGTGACCGCGATTGATCCGCAGGCCAAGACCGTGTCGCTGGGTGATGAAGTCATTTCCTATGACGAGTTGGCGCTGACCACCGGGTCCGACCCGCGCCGCTTGCCTGCCGCGATTGGTGGCGATCTGGCGGGTGTTCATGTGGTGCGCGACCTGGCCCATATCGACGAGATGGAGCCGCGCGTCAAAGAAGGTGCTCGTGCGTTGATCGTGGGCGGCGGCTATATCGGGCTTGAGGCCGCGGCGGTCTGTGCCAAGCGCGGGGTCAAGGTGACCTTGGTCGAAATGGCCGACCGCATCTTGCAAAGGGTCGCCGCCGCCGAGACCAGCGACTATTTCCGCGCGCTTCACACGCAATACGGGGCGGATATCCGCGAGGGTGTCGGTCTGGATCGTCTGGTGGGCGAGGACGGCAAGGTCACGGGTGCGATCCTGACGGACGGAACCGAACTGGATGTTGACTTTGTGGTCGTTGGCGTGGGTATCGCTCCTGCGACCGCTCTAGCGGAATTGGCGGGGCTGGATCTGGACAATGGCATCAAGACCGATGCCCATGGCCGCACCTCGAACCCGTCGATCTGGGCGGCGGGGGATTGCGCGTCATTCCCACATGCCGGGGGGCGTATCCGTCTGGAAAGCGTGCCGAACGCGATTGATCAGGCTGAGATCGTTGCCCAGAACATGCTGGGTGCGGCCAAGGGCTATACCGCGACGCCGTGGTTCTGGTCGGATCAATATGACGTCAAACTACAGATCGCGGGTCTGAACACCGGCTATGATCGCGTTGTGACGCGGCAAGGTGAAGGCGCAACCGTATCCTTCTGGTACTACAAAGGCGACCAGTTGATTGCCGTGGACGCGATGAACGACCCGCGCGCTTATATGGTCGGCAAACGCCTGATCGACGCGGGCAAAACCGCTGATCCCGCCGTGGTTGCCGACCCCGAAGCGGACCTCAAGCCGCTGCTCAAAGCGTGAGGATCATCGCCGGAGAGTTCCGGGGCCGCGCATTGGCCTCGGTCGGCAAAGGGGATGCAGGTGCGCATCTGCGGCCAACAACGGATCGGGTGCGCGAAAGCCTGTTCAACGTGCTGGCGCACCAGATCGACTTTGACGGGCTGCGCGTGCTGGACCTGTTTGCAGGCACCGGCGCGCTGGGGCTTGAGGCGCTGTCGCGCGGCGCATCCCATGTGACCTTTGTGGATGACGGGCGCGTGGCGCAGGGGTTGATCCGTAAGAATATTGACCTGACCCGCAGCTCTGACCGAACCCAGTTGATCCGCCGCGACGCAACCCGGCTGGGCGAAAATCCAGACGCGGCCTATGATCTGATCTTCCTTGATCCGCCTTACGGCAAGTCGATGGGGCAAAAAGCCATTGCCGCGCTGAGCCATGGCTGGATCGCGGATGACGCCTTGATCGTGTGGGAGGAGAGCGCCCCCATGCAGCCACCATTGGGGTTCACCCTGCAGGACACCCGCAAATACGGCGACACGCATATCTCGCTGATGTGGAAAGAGGGCGCGAATGCATGATTTGGTGATCTTCGATTGCGACGGGGTGTTGGTGGACAGTGAGCCCCTGTCCAATCAGGTGCTGGTCGAAAACCTTGCACGCTATGGGCTGGACCTGACCATTGAAGACAGCGTGGGGTTCTTTCTGGGCGGCACCATGACCGGTGTGCGCGACAAGGCCCGCGCGCTGGGCGCGGACCTGCCCGAGGATTGGGTGGATGAGGTCTATACTGAGACCTACGCCCGCTTGCGTGACGGAGTGGACCTGATGCCGGGGGTTGCCGATCTGCTGGCCGCGTTGGACACGCGGGGGATTCCGTTTTGCGTTGCCTCAAACGGCAGCCCGGACAAGATGCAGATCACGCTGGGACAGAATGGGCTGTGGGACAGGTTTCGGGATGTCACCTTCTCGGCCCATGTTCTTGGGGTGGCAAAACCCGACCCGACCTTGTTCCTGACTGCGGCGCGACGCTTCGGAGCCAAGACCCCGGTTGTGATCGAAGACAGCGCCAGCGGTGTCACCGCCGCGATGCGCGCCAATATGCGTTGCCTGGCCTATGCGCCACAGGGTGCAGGGCAGAAACTGGCCGAACTGGGGGCCGAGCCGTTCTCGGATATGGCGCAGGTGCCCACGCTTTTGGGGCTTTGACCCAACTGTGATAGGCTGCGGCATGGATCGCGCATTGCCACCTTTGTTCTGGGCACCGAAACAGGATGCTGAAACCGTCACTGGCCCCGAGCGCACGCCGATGCGTGCGCCGATTTTCATCCATGACGCAGTCATCCCGTGGCGGGATGAGACTTTGCTGCTGAAACTGCTACGCGATCAGGCCAAAGATCAGGACGAGTAGGTCGGGTGGAACATATCACCCGGCGACAGGGTGAAAATCTCGACCCCATCTGCCGTCACACCCACCGAATGTTCAAACTGCGCCGATAGCGACTTGTCGCGGGTCACAGCGGTCCAGTCATCGGCCAGCGTCTTGGTCTCGGGGCGGCCCAGATTGACCATGGGTTCGATGGTAAAGAACATCCCCTCTTCCAGCACAGCACCGGTGCCTGGACGCCCGTAATGCAGCACGTTGGGCGGCGCGTGGAACACCCGGCCCAGCCCATGGCCGCAGAAGTCGCGCACAACGCTCATGCGATGCGCTTCGACATAGGCCTGAATCGCGTGGCCGATATCGCCGAACGTGTTGCCCGGCTTGACCATCTCGATCCCCTTGAACAGAGCGTCATGGGTCACTTGGATCAGACGTTCCGCCTTGCGAGGCAGTTTGCCCGCCACATACATGCGCGAGGTGTCACCGAACCAGCCGTCGACGATGACGGTAACGTCGATATTCAGGATATCGCCATCCTTCAGCCGCTTGTCGCCGGGAATGCCGTGGCAGACCACGTGATTGACGCTGATACAGCTTGCGTGCTGATAGCCCTTATAGCCGATGGTGGCCGATGTTGCGCCTGCGTCCTCGACCATCTGGGTGATCAGGCCATCAATCACCCCGGTGGTTTGACCGGGAAAGACATGCTCTGCAATGTCATCCAGAATCCGCGCAGCCAAGGCCCCTGCCGCGTGCATGCCGGCAAAGTCGCCCTGTTCATAGATGCGGATACCGTCCTTGGTCAGACGGCCACGATGTTCCTTCATCGGTGCGAGGCTCCAAATGTTTCGCGCAGCATTTCTTTTACGCTGCTTGTGCAGAAAGTACCAGAGGGTGATGGGTCGCGGGTTTTTTCAACTGTTCAAATGGCGTTGAGCACGGAAATTTCAAGCACAGCTCACTGTCCGCCTCTGTTATGCTGCGCCAGCACTATTACCATTTCGGCGTGGCAGTATGAAGATCCTGACAGTGAACAGTTGGCTTGTTGTGGCATTGGCCGTTTTTCTAACCGGCTGCCGCGAGGATCATAGAGTTTTGACCGGGCAGGAGTTGGCCTCGGAACTGAACACCAGCCGCAAGATTGCGTTCGAGCGGTTCCACATCTCTGGCACCGCCACTCTGCGAAGCGACAGGACGTTTGAGGCCACGGTCCCCCGTCTTGGGCGTGACACTGGAACATGGTGGCTGGACGGCGACAAAATCTGCAGCCGATGGGCGAACTTCCGGCAAGGGCAAGAGCTTTGCGCCGTGATCGGGCAGAACGAAGAGGGTCAATTTCGGGGAGAAAGCCCGACATCGGGCGCTTTTCTGGGCAGTTTCCGGTTCTTGAACTGAACCAGCTTGTGCAAGCCCCCCGACCTTATGTTCGGGGAGGCTTGTCAGATTGTTGTTTGTCTCAGACGCAGGTGTAGAAAATGAAATGCACGGGACGAACTGACCCGTCGGCTTGCGTTCTGTTGCTGACACCAAGGTCTTTTTTGATCGCAGCTTGCCCGGTCAGATTTGGGCTGGCCTGACCCGCGCAGAACGCTGCAACGCGGCGTCGGACTTCGGGCTCGGTCACTTCGTCAGGGAAGAACCCGATTTCGATCGTCTTGTAGACGCCGCCTGATTCCAGCGGAAATGCCAGATCCAGACCTTGTTGGTCAGCGGGGTTCGGGAAAACACCTTGAACCAGCGTGGCACGACGGGTTGCCGCCGCCTGAGGGTCCACGGAACAGGCGGTCAGGGTGAGCGCCGCGATAAGTACTGAAAATGTCTTTTTCATTGATGTCTCTGATATTGCCTCGGAACTGGAAGGCTGGAAACCGTCGTCTCAGGCCCACCCTTCAAGTTGTGTGTGCTGGTGCAGTGTGGCACTTTTAAGGCGAGTGGCGGCCAATTCTTCGCGTGGCATCCGAAAAGAGTCCGACCCCCAAAAATGCGCTTGGCTGCGACTTACGCCAGACGTGTGGGCTGCACCCAAACGCCGTCGGCTGAGATGCGAGTCGCGTAGACCAGACGCTCCACCCCCTGCGCCTGAGCAGTTTCAAACGCCGCGGCATAAGTCGGGTCGATATCGGCGGCCAATGCAAACCGGTCGCAATCCGTGCGCTGTACAAGATACAGCATGATCGCCCGATGACCCTGCGCCGCCATTGCCGACAGTTCGCCCAGATGTTTGGTGCCGCGTGCAGTGACGCTGTCGGGGAACTCGGCCAAACCCGGTTGGCGCGACAGGGTCACGCTTTTGACCTCGACATAGGCATCCGGCAGGCCGGGTTGGGTCAGCAGAAAGTCGATGCGGCTGTTTTCGCCGTATTTCACCTCGGGGCGGACGGCTTCATAAGGGGTGAGTTCGGGGATGTCGCGCGCCTCTAAAGCTGCGCGCAGGGCTTTGTTCGGAACGGACGTATCGACCCCGGTGAAATGGCCGTTTTCATGATCGACCAGCCGCCAGCCGTATTTCAGCTTTTTCTTCGGGTCGTCATTGGGTTCCAGCCAGATTTTCTGCTCTGGTTCCGCCAGCCCCATCATTGACCCCGGATTGGCGCAATGGGCGGTCACCTCGCGCCCATCCTCCAACCTGCAATCGGCCAGAAAGCGTTTGTAGCGGCGGATCAGGCGGGCGGGAACAAGAGGGGTTTCAAATCGCATGGCCTAGGGCCTATACCTGCCCAATGGGTCGATCAAGAGGGGGGCACGCGCCATGGCCAATCCAACCGCCGCAATGCTGGTGATCGGGGATGAGATCCTCTCGGGCCGCACGCGCGACGCCAATATGCATTACCTTGCCGGTGAATTGACCAAGCTGGGCATCGACCTGAAAGAGGTGCGTGTCGTCAGCGACGAGGCCGCCGCGATCGAGGCGGCAGTCAAGGCGCTGTCTGACGCCCACGACCACGTCTTTACCAGCGGCGGGATCGGCCCGACCCATGACGACATCACCGCCGACTGCATTGCCCGCGCTTTCGGTGCGCCGATCGACGTTCGTGACGATGCGCGTGCCCTGCTTGAGGCGCATTACGAGAATTCCGGGCTGGAGTTGAATGCGGCGCGGTTGCGCATGGCGCGCATTCCTGACGGCGCCACACTGATCGACAACCCGGTTTCGACTGCGCCGGGCTTCACCATCGAGAACGTGCATGTAATGGCCGGGGTTCCGACGGTCTTTCAGGCAATGGTCGCCAGCGTTCTGCATGGGTTGACCCGAGGCAGCCCGCTATTGTCACAAACCCTGCGGGTGGATCGCGGGGAAGGGGATATCGCCGGTACGTTGTCCGTTTTGGCCGACGACTTCCCGGACCTTTCCATTGGCAGCTATCCGTTTCAGGTCAACGGCGTGTTCGGATCCAATATAGTCATCCGCGGGACCGACGGTGCGCGCGTTGACGCGGCCACAATCCGACTGGCGAAAGAGTTAAACCTTTGACGCGGCACTGGGGCGACGTGGTCGATGGCACTTGGCCTGCCGCACAGTACAGGGTGCAAGGCCCGTTTCGGTTGCGGCGGGGGCTGGGCGGGGGCTCTCGCGTATCGGCTGCAAACGCACTTGCCCCAGCGACAATAGCCGACATTGAAGATGCCGAAGCTGCGATGCAGTCCATGGGACAAAGGCCCCTGTTCTGCGTTTGGCCGGGGGATGAAGAACTGGACCAGCAGCTTGCGGATCGCGGGTATGATGTATTGGACCCGGTCAACATCTATTCCTGCCCGGTTCAGCATCTGACGGATATCCCGATCCCTCGCGTCACGGCCTTTGCCATCTGGGATCCGTTGGCAATCATGAACGAAATCTGGGCCAAAGGGGGCATCGGCCCCGACCGTCTGGCCGTGATGGATCGCGCACCGGGGCCGAAGACCGGACTATTGCTGCGTCGGGCGGATCAGCCTGCGGGTACTGCTTTCGTCGCGGTGCATGACGCGACGGCCATGGTGCACGCGTTAGAGGTTTTGCCGTCGCACCGTCGTCACGGCTTGGGTCGGTGGGCGATGCGCGCTGCGGCGTTCTGGGCGCAGGAGCAAGGCGCTGAAACGCTTAGCGTGATCTGCACCAAGGCCAATGATGGGGCCAATGGTCTCTATCATGCGCTCGGGATGGAGATCGTCGGCGAATACCATTACCGTCAGCTTACCCAAGGAGAGAGCCCGACGTGACCGATCAAACCCTGCCCACAGCCCTGAACCTGCCGATGGCCGACCCGCTGCCGCCTGCGACCCAAAAGTACTTTGATATCTGCGTCGAAAAGCTGGGTTTTGTGCCAAATGTGTTAAAGGCCTATGCGTTCGATATCGACAAGCTGAACGGCTTTACGGGGATGTATAACGACCTGATGCTGGGCGACAGTGGGCTGTCCAAGCTGGAACGTGAAATGATCGCGGTTGTGGTCTCGGCCATCAACAAGTGCTTTTACTGTCTTGTGGCCCATGGCGCGGCGGTCCGGCAATTATCGGGCAATCCCCAACTGGGTGAGATGTTGGTGATGAACTACCGTGTCGCCCCTTTGGATACGCGTCAACGCGCGATGCTGGACTTTGCGGTAAAGATGACAACTGCCAGTACCGAGATCGAAGAACCTGACCGTCAGCGCCTGCGCGACGCAGGTTTTTCGGACCGCGATATCTGGGACATCGCCAATGTGACCGGCTTTTTCAACATGTCCAACCGGGTTGCCAGCGCCACGGCGATGGCCCCCAATGATGAATATCACGCGCAGGCCCGATGATCCGAAACCTAACCCTCATATTGGCCCTGTGGGTCGGGCCGGCTGGCGCGCAAGACCTGACGATGTCTTCTGGTTCGCGTCTGGTTAGCGACAGGACCAGTGCCTTGGACAGCTATGACATGCCAACCGGGGCTTTTGCCGATGGCTCTGTGCCTGCCCGAACGGTCGAGGGCCGGGTCGAGCGTTTGACGTGGCGCTTGCAGGCGGGGTCCAGCACGACGCTGCAACTGCTGGAACCGCTGCGGGATCAGATTCAGGCGCAAGGCTTCGACGTTCTGTTTGAGTGTGAGGCGCGCACCTGCGGCGGTTTCGATTTCCGCTTTGGAACCGAGGTCGTGCCAACGCCCGACATGTATGTCGCCATTCAGGACTATCGCTTTCTGTCTGCCACGCGCGGGGACGAGGCGCTGAGCCTGCTGGTCAGCCGCAACCCACCAGATGGGTATGTGCAGTTGATCCGGGTGACACCTGCGGATGCCGAAGCCCCTCCGCCGCTTGTCATCGAAGAGACGGTGGACCAGTCGCAGGGGTTGCTGGCTGATCTCGAAGAGAATGGCCATGTCATTCTGGACGATCTGCATTTTCGCACCGGCGAGATCACGTTGGGCGACGGTCCTTTTGCGTCGCTTGCCCTGATCGCTGCATATCTGAAAGAAAACCCAAGCGTGCGGATGGCGCTTGTGGGCAACACGGATGACACCGGCACGCTCGAGGCAAATATCTCGGTCAGCACGGGCCGCGCTCAGGCGGTTCGCGTCCGTTTGATTGAAAAATACGGTGTCGTGGCAGACCGGCTTGAGGCGCGCGGGATCGGGTATCTTGCCCCGTTAACCTCGAACGCCACGCCCGAGGGCAGGGATCTGAACCGCCGGGTCGAAGCGATTTTGCTGGTCAACTGATCCGTCACATCACCCACCACAGGTAAAGCGGCAAACCAACCGTGATGTTGAACGGGAACGAAACGCCCAGGGACAGGGTCAGGTAAATCCCGGACTCGGCCTTGGGCAGCGCAATCTTCATTGCCGCTGGCACCGCGATGTACGAGGCCGACGCAGACAGTACCATCAGCAGGAACAGGCTGCCTTCGGGCAGGCCGATGACTGCACCGACGGCCCAGGCCATCATCGCTCCGATCAGGGGCATTAGCACACCAAAGCCAAACAGCCCCACCGACAGTTTATCGCGGTTACTTAGCAGGCTCCGCCCGGCTGAAAGGCCCATGTCCAAAAGAAACAGGCAAAGGATTCCGGTAAAGGGCGTCACGATGAACGGCGCGATCATTTGCATACCTTCACCGCCCGTGATGGCTCCGATGAGGAAAGCGCCGGTCAGCAGAACAATGGACCCGTTTGCCAGAAGATCGCGCCATAGCCCTTCATCCTTGATGCCGTTGCCGTTTGATCTGTGGGCAAGCCACAACGCGGACAGGATGGCGGGTACCTCCATCGCCGCAGCGACGGCGACCATGAACCCGTCATGGCTGAGGCCGACAAGGTCCAGCAGGCTTGTGGCAGTCACGAAAGTGACGATCGAAATCGACCCATAATGCCCGGCGACCGCAGCCGCGTTCAGCGGGTCCAGCCGGGTCATCACCCGCAGCAAACCAAAGGCCACGAACGGAATGGCAAAGGACAGCGCCACACCACCCAGCAGGGTTAGAAACAGGTCCAGATGGATTCCATGTTCGGCCAGATTGCTGCCGCCTTTGAAGCCGATGGCCAGCAACAGATACAGCGACATGAACTTGGCCGCTCCCGCAGGGATCGACAGATCACTGCGCACAAAGGCGGCCAGCAGCCCAAGTGCGAAGAAAAGGATCGTTGGCACCAGCAAATTGCTGGACAGCGTGTCGATTACGGTTGGCATTTGCGGCTCCTGTCCCGGTTTTTGGGCTAGGTGCCTTGTCGAATTGTATTATCCCAATATTATCTTTCTAAATTTAACATAGTTTAAGGCTATGAAATGCGCCCAACCTTGCGTCAGCTAGAATACATAGTCACCGTCAGTCGCCTTGGTCGGTTCGGGCTTGCGGCCGACGTTCTGAATGTCAGCCAGCCCAGCCTTTCGGCGCAGATATCGGCGGTAGAACAAGAGCTTGGCCTGCGTATTTTCGAACGCAATCGGGGTGGTGTTCACGCAACGGCCAAAGGCGAGGCGTTCATTTCACGCGCCCAGAAGATATTGGCCGAAGTTCAGGACCTGCGCCACGCCATGACCAGCGACGCGCCGGTGGGCGGACGTTTGAGGTTGGGTGTGTTGCCGTCAATTGGTCCATATCTGTTGCCGCAGGCCATCAAGAAAATCCATCAGGAGCGCCCGGGGTTGCGTATTGTGGTGCGTGAAGAAAACACGCGCGATCTGGAGCAGGGTCTGAAAGCCGGGCGCTTTGACCTGATTATCTCAACCCCCGAAGATCACCCCAACACGATGCAGCAGCGCCTTTTCAATGAAACTTTGTGGATTGGCGTGGCCGTCGACGACATGCTGGCGCGGGATTTACACGGCGTCACCGCCGAAGACCTGCGCGACCGTCTGATTCTGACGCTGGATCAAAGCCATCGCCTATCCCGAATCGTATACGCGCTGGCCGCCGAATGCGGTGGGGTCGTGTCGGATGAGTATGAAGGGACAACGCTGGATTCGATCGTTCTGATGGCGGCGTCGGGGGTTGGCGTTGCGGTTTTGCCCGATTTGTACGCGCGGCGGCAGGGAATCTACCGCGATGAGGTTCGGCTGCGCCCCTTGGCCATTCCTAATGCCAACCGCGATATCGCGTTGTTGGCGCGCCGTGGGGAAGACGACCTGCAAGGTCGAAATATTCTGACGCAATCTCTGCGCAAAGTAGCCCGCGATATGGGTTTGACGGTGCCGTTTGAATAAAAAAAGACCCGCACAGGATGCGCGGGTCATACAGTCTTCACCGGGGAGAAATTACCAATCCATCGGGCCCTTGTCGTTGAAGGACTCGACCAGAAAATCAATGAATGCCCGCACTTTGGGCTGCGTGAAACGGCCCGGCGGGTACACCGCATAGACGCCCTGCAACTCGTCAGGCAGCGACGGCATCGCATCCAGAACCTTGCCGCTTTTCAGCGCGTCCGCATACAGATAGCTGGGCAGATGTGCGATCCCAAGGCCCGAGATCGCCGCGTTCAGCAGCGACTGACCGTCATTGACGCTCAACCACCCTGCGGTGCGGACCTGACGTTTTTCGCCCGAAGGCGCAGTCAGTTTCCACACATTGCCCGACGACTGGCTGGAATAGTGCAACAGCTTGTGTTCGTTCAGATCGTCGATCTTTTGCGGGCGTCCGTATTTCTCGATATAGCTTGGGGCGGCGACCATGCGCTTTACGGTTTCCGTCAGCTTGCGGGCGCGCAAGGTGCTGTCTTCCAGCTCTCCGATTCGCACGGCCACGTCAAAGCCTTCCGAAATCAACTCCACATACCGGTTGTTGAGAACCATATTCACCGTGATATCCGGATAAGCCGCCAGGAATCCTGACAAAACCGGTGACAAGTGATTCACGCCGAAATCTGTTGCGACGCTGATTCTAAGCAGCCCGGACGGGGCCGATTGCATCGAGGTCACCAAGGCGTCGGCTTCGCCCGCATCATTCAGCACGCGCCGTGCCCGGTCATAATAGGCGAGGCCGATTTCTGTCGGTGAAACACGACGAGTCGTGCGGTTTAACAGGCGGGCGCCCAGGCGGGCCTCCAGGCTCGATACGTGCTTTGACACGGCCGACTTGGAGATGCCCATCTTTTTGGCCGCATCGGTGAAGCCACCCTGGTCCACCACGTTGGCAAAGGCTTCCATTTCGGTCAGTCTGTCCATTCTCGTTCCCCAGGTATTGGTTCGTTGACCGATTTTTGCGGTCAATCTGGGCGGAAACTGGGCAGACATGGGATAATATCAGGGATTTAATTCGGATCGTTTGCGTATAGGAAACGCGGAAACGATGGTTTCTGAATCCGCCACAAACTCAATACACGTAGGGTTTTAGGGGATTTTGCCTGCATATGTTAAGATGAGCATGGCAAATTTGTGACCATGGAGGAGACAATGAGAGCTCTTTTTACCATCGCTGCCCTGACCCTTTCCGCATCGCTTGCTTTGGCCGGAGGAGAGACGCCTTCGAACTCCGATGCCGAGGTCTATTTCGTGAATTTGTCGGATGGAGATACCGTAAAATCACCGGTGACGATCGTTTTCGGCCTGAGCGGAATGGGCGTCGCCCCAGCGGGAACAGAAAAAGAGAACACGGGCCACCACCACCTTCTGATCGACCGCCCGCCGCTGGGCGAGGGGGAGGACGGCGCGGATGAGCTGGCCTATGGCCTGCCTGCCGATGACAACCACATCCATTTCGGTGGTGGGCAAACCGAAGTGACACTGAATTTGGCCTCGGGCGAACATACGCTGCAACTGGTACTTGGCGACGCCGGGCATGTGCCGCACGCCACGCCGATTGTGTCAGAAGTGATTACGATCACGGTCGAGTAGGAGGCGTGTGCGTTCGGTCGACCTATTTAAGCGGCAACAGGTAGCAGGAAGACCCCGCGCGCCAGCGCCGAATTCAGTCGTTCTTTCGTATACCAATTGTTGAGGACCGCCTTAGTCATCAAATCGGGGTTTTCCTGTGTGAACGCTGCAAAGTCATCTGATTGCCCAATGGCAAGACGCTCTGCGATCAGACTCATGAATGCATAGGTGATCGTCAGATTGAACTTGTCAGGGTCACCCGCCTTGGCTGCAAGCGATCGGATTCCTTTGGCGTAGATCGCCGCGGCATCGATGAAATCATACTTGCGCAGCAGATCGTATGCGACCTGCACGTGCTCGGCATGTCCGAATGTTGTGTTGTCGATGGCGTGTGCTTCAAACGCGCAAGTGATATCGACGCTCATTCTCCGTCCTCCTTAAAGCGATGACTGTCTTCGGATGTCCAGTCGAGGTCGTAGACACTTTTGAGTTGCTTGATCTTCTCTAGCGTTTCCTCGGAAAACGCCGGTTTGTTTTCAAAACTATGCAAGGTCATGCCTTCGATTAGATCGCTCAGGGTCATGTCCAGCGACTCTGCCAGCCCCTTCAGAACTTTCAAAAGGCGTCTTTCGATTCGAATTCCAGTTTGGATACGTACTATTTTCTGATTCATATGTTGTATATGTACATATGTACATTAGGAGTCAAGTGGCATCAAAAAAGCCGCCTCTTTCGAGACGGCTTCCCTTGGTGCAAAAAATTATCGTCGCGTCAGAACGTGGCGGCCAACCGTGTGCCTTGGTTGATCGCGCGTTTTGCGTCCAGTTCGGCGGCCAGATCCGCGCCGCCGATCACATGCGGGGTGATGCCGCGTTCGATCAACGCATCCGCAAGGCTGCGTTCCGAGACCTGACCGGAACACAGAACAACTGTATCCGCTGCGATAACGGTCGGGTCCGCGCGCTCTTCGCCAAAGCTGATATGCAGGCCGTCATCGTCGATACGTTCGTAATTGACGCCGCCAACAAAGTTCACGTCCTTCATCTTGAGCGTCGCGCGGTGAATCCAGCCTGTGGTTTTACCCAGACCCTTGCCGTGCGCCTGTTTCTTGCGCTGCAGCAGTGTGACCTCGCGGGCCGGGGCTGCAGGCTGCGGTCCTTCGGGGGCCAGACCCGAGCGGTGCTCGGCCGGGTCGGTCACGCCCCATTCCTTCATCCACGCAGGCAGGTCCGTGGTGATGCTGTGACCGTCTTCCAGCAGAAACTCGGACACGTCGAACCCGATGCCGCCGGCACCAATCACGGCGACAGATTTGCCGACCTCGGCCTTGTTGCGCAGAACGTCGATATAGCTGATGACATTCTCGCGGTCTTGCCCGGGGATTTCCGGGTCACGCGGGTTGACGCCGGTCGCGATGACGACTTCATCAAAACCGGTCAAGTCATCGGCGCTGACCTCGCGGTTCAGTTCGACCTTCACACCCAGATCAGCCATCATGGTGCGATACCAGTCGACCAGGCCCCAGAATTCCTCTTTACCCGGAACCTGCTTGGCCATGTTCAGTTGCCCGCCAACTTCGGCGGCGCGGTCGAATAGGGTTACGTCATGGCCGCGCTGGGCCGCAGTCATCGCGGTGGACAGACCGGCCGGACCTGCGCCGACGATGGCGACGGTCTTGGGAGTTTCAGCGTTTTCGATCACAAGCTCTGTTTCATGACAGGCGCGCGGATTGACGAGGCACGAGGTCAATTTGCCGCCGAATGTATGGTCAAGGCAGGCTTGGTTGCAGGCAATACAAGGCGCGATCTGCGCCGACTGGCCCGCGATGGCCTTGTTCACGAAATCCGCATCCGCAAGCATCGGACGCGCCAGGGACACCATGTCGGCGCAACCGGTGGACAGAACCTCTTCGGCCACTTCGGGTGTGTTGATCCGGTTCGAGGTGATCACCGGAATGCCCACTTTGCCCATCAGTTTCTTGGTGACCCATGCGAAGGCCGCGCGGGGCACGCTGGTGGCGATGGTCGGGATTCGCGCTTCGTGCCAGCCGATGCCGGTATTGATGATCGTCGCCCCTGCCGCTTCGACCCGCTGCGCCAATTCCACAACCTCTTCATGGGTCGAGCCGTTGGGCACAAGGTCGATCATCGACAAGCGGTAGATGATGATGAAATCGGTGCCCACGGCTTCGCGCGTGCGGCGCACGATTTCGATCGGCAGGCGCATCCGGTTTTCATAAGAGCCACCCCAGCGATCCTCGCGCTTGTTGGTGTGGGTCACGAGGAACTGGTTGATGAAGTACCCTTCAGAGCCCATGATCTCGACCCCGTCATAGCCCGCTTTCTGGGCCAGAACAGCCGCGTTGACGATGTCACTGATCTGCTTCTCGATACCTTCTTCGTCCAGCTCATTGGGCGGGAACGGAGAAATGGGAGATTTCACCGGGCTGGGCGCTACACATTTGGGACCATAGGCATAACGGCCTGCATGCAGAATCTGCATGGCAATCTTGCCGCCCGCTTCGTGCACGCGCTGGGTGACGATGGAGTGTTTGGCCACCTCGTCATCGTTGGTCATCATCGACGCGCCCGGCAGAACCGAGCCTTCAAGATTCGGGCCGATCCCGCCCGTCACCATCAGGGCCACACCCCCACGGGCACGGTCTGCATAGAACTCGGCCACGCGGTTCCAGTCGCCGGTTTCCTCAAGCCCTGTATGCATCGAGCCCATCAGAACGCGGTTTTTCAGTGTGGTGAAGCCCAGATCAAGTGGGGCCAGCATATTTGGGTACGCAGTCATGGCGAACTCTCCCTCCCGGAATTTCAGCGCTAGATTGACGTTCGCGTCAACATTGTCACGCGAAACCTTGCGTCACGGTCTATGCTGTCGCAACGGCAGTTGATACAGACGGACCGTGACAGGAAAAAGAGACCAAGCATGACCCCTGATGAAATCGCGAAACTGCCCTACCGTCCTTGTGTCGGCCTGATGTTGATGAATGCCGATGGCAGGATTTTCGTGGGAATGCGCAACGACGGCCCCAAAGATGCGTGGCAGATGCCACAGGGCGGGGTGGATAAGGGTGAAGATCCCCGCGATGCGGCCCTGCGCGAGCTTTGGGAGGAAACCGGGGTCACCGCTGACCTGGTCGAGGTCGTGGCTGAAACCCCCGGTTGGCTGCCTTACGACCTGCCTCATGATATCGTGCCGAAAATCTGGAAGGGCCGTTATCGCGGGCAAGAGCAGAAATGGTTCCTGCTGCGCTTTTCAGGCCGCGACGATCAGATCAATATCGAAACCGATCACCCAGAGTTCACGCGCTGGAAATGGCAGGAGCCCGCGCGGTTGGTGCAAGAGATCGTGCCCTTCAAACGCGCCGTCTATGAACAGGTGGTCGAGGCGTTCCGCGCCCATCTGCGGTAGGCACGCTTTTCACTCACCCCGCGACAACTTGCCGTGAGGGGGCGTGGTTCGGGCAACAACCCGTCTTTAGCTTGGTGCGCATGAGAGATACCGCGCACAGCCCCCCCGCCATCGTCCCCGCCGGGCGCAAGTTCATCGGTTCTGACCGCCGCGCGCCCTTGCGCGATGGGTTGCAGGGCTGTGGGGAATATCATGCCGGACAGACGGCAGGGCGGTTTTATCCCATCGCCTGTGTCGCGCTTGAAGTCACGCAGAGGTGCAATCTGGATTGCACGCTGTGTTACCTCTCGGACCGGGCCGAGATGACCTATGACCCGCCGCTCTCGGTCCTGTTTTCGCGGCTGAAGACGATCTACAGCCATTACGGTGCAGGTGTCTCGGTCCAGTTGACCGGCGGAGATCCAACCTTGCGCAAGGTCGAGGATCTTGAGGCGTTGTGTCGAGAAATTCGCCGTTTGGGGATGCGGTCCTGCCTGATGACCAATGGTATCCGGGCCAGCCGAGCCTTCCTGACCCGGCTGGCGGCGGCAGGGCTGGATGATGTGGCCTTTCACGTCGACATGACGCAGGAACGCAAAAGTTTCCGTTCCGAAGTCGAATTAAACACTGTCCGCCGCGCTTATATCCGCCATGCGCGCGGGCTGGGGTTGCGTATCCTGTTCAATACTACGGTGTTCGAGGGGAATTTCGACGAACTGCCGCTGCTGGCGCGATTTTTGCGGGATCAGCCCGAGGTGGCGTTTGTCTCGTTCCAGATGCAGGCCGATACCGGGCGCGGCGTGTTGCGCGAACGCCCCGAGATGATCACGCAGGACAGTGTCGCGCAGGCGGTTGAGGAAGGCTACGAGACAGCGTTGCATTTCGATACTGCCGCCGTGGGACATTCCAAGTGCAACCGTTACGCCAGTGTTGTGACCGCTGGCGGGCGGGCTGTGTCGCTGCTGGGCAACCGTCGGTTGGTGCATAGGGTGATGGCAGCGTTGGAGGCGGTGGACGACAATCAGGACGCCCATATCCGCATTCGCCCCAAGGTCGGGCGTATGATCCGGCGGCATCCGCTGCTGGCTTTGCGTGCGCTGGGGCAACTGGGGTCGTGCGTCACCCGACTGGGCACAGGCCTTGTGCGCGGCCCGGTGCGGCGGCAGGCGGTGTTCATTCACAATTTCATGGCGGCGGATCAGTTGGACGAAGATCGCTGTGCCTCCTGCGTGTTCATGGTGGCCACGGCCAACGGTCCCCTGTCGATGTGTGTCCACAACGCGCAGCGCGATATGCATCTGGCCAGCCCGGACCGGATCGACGGGCCGACCGGCCCTAGCTGGTGGAACGCCGCCGTTCCACGCCTGTCCAACGGCCCCGACCTGCCGGACCTCAGCGATCCGGCCCTTGCCCCGATGAAACGGTTAAAAGGGCAGATGCGCGCTATGCGTCAAGCCCGGAAGGATGCGTCATGAGACACCTGCTGATCTTGCTGTTGCTGCCCTTGCTGGCCGCCTGTGCCAGTGTCGAACGTCTGGCGCTTCCTGCGCCCGAGCCTCTGCCGGGCAGTGCTCTGACCCGCACCGCACCACCGCCCGGCGCGCGTGTTGATCACAGCGACTGGACTGCCTTTCTGAACCGCTATGTCGCGCCCGATGCGCAGGGGGTGAACCGGGTCGCCTATGGGCAGGTGACGCAGGCCGACAAGGTTCGGCTGGACGAGTATCTGACCGCGTTGCAAGCAGTGGACCCTGCCGATCTGACCCGCGATCAGCAACTGGCATATTGGATCAACATGTATAATGCGGTGACGGTGGATGTGATCCTTGAGAACTACCCCGTCGCCTCGATCCGTGACATCAAGGACGGGCCGCTGTCGATCGGGCCGTGGAACCGGCCTCTGGTCATGGTCGCGGGGCAAAGCCTGACTCTGAACGAGATCGAGCACCGCATTATCCGCCCCACCTTTGATGAGCCGCGCATTCACTATGCCCTGAACTGTGCGGCTGTGGGCTGCCCTAACCTAATGGCGCGTGCTTGGCAGGCCGAAACGCTGCAGCGTGACTTCGCCGCTGCCGAACATGCCTATATCAACGACCCGCGCGGGGTTCGGTTCAACGACAATAGCGGGCTGATCCTGTCGAAAATCTTCATCTGGTTCCGCGAGGATTTCGGGCCGAACGAGCAGGCTGTACTGGCCTATATCCGAACTGTCGCCGATCCCGATCTGAAAGACAGGCTGCAAGTCGTGCCCCGTGTCAGCGCCTATAAGTATGACTGGGCGCTGAACGACGCGGCGACGGGTTCTTAGGTCTACTCAACGCACTGACCCAGACGGCGACCGTTCTTCGTATCTTCGAGGATGTAAAACCCGCCCTGATCGCCATTGACGGTCAACCAGTGCGGCATCTCCTCGGACATAACTCCGAACAGATAAGTCACCGGATGGGTTCGATTACCGTAGTAGGCAAACAGCATTTCGGCATCGGCCACAGGTTCACCATCAAGGACAAGCTTGAAGTTCTCACCCGTGTCCGTTCCGGAAAGTTCAATGCCGCCGGGTGCCGAGCAATCTGCCGAATACCGCCCTTGGGTTTTTGTAATGTCGAAATCCTCATCGAATTGAGGCAACCAATGTAAGAAAGACGCGCAATAGGAGTCAGGTTCGGCCTGATCCCAATGCTGACATGGTCCCTCTTTCATGCTTGCAACAGCTAAGTTTGGTATCGTTAAGGCAATGAGAGGAAATAGTATATTCTTCAATTCTTAAATCTCCAAAGAGGTGTTAACTGCTTCAAAGCAGCCCTTCGGCCCGCAGCAATTCCTGCAAATTGGCCTCGGGGCGCGGACCGATATGGCTGATCACTTCGCGTGCGCAGACATTGCCGATCTGGGCGCAGGTCTCGTAATCGCGCCCGGTGGCCATTCCGAACAGGAAACCCGCGGCGAATTGATCGCCTGCGCCGGTGGCGTCGACCGGCACGACCTTTTCAACCGGCACGTCCACACGCTGCCCATCATACAAGACCGTTACACCATCGCCCGACCGAGTACACACGACCAGAGGGCAGATCGCGGCGGTCTTTGCCAGCGCCTCTTCCAGATCGTCGGTTTCGAACAGCGATTTGATCTCGGCCTCATTGCCGATGACGAAGTCCAGTTCGTTTTCGATCAGCAGCAGGAAATCGACCCGGTGACGTTCCACGCAGAACGGGTCGGAAATGGCGATCCCGGCCTTGCCGCCGCCCTTGTGACAGGTACGCGCGGCCTCGAGAAACGCGGCCTTGCCCTTTTCCTTGTCGAACAGATACCCTTCAAGGAACATGATCTGGCTGTTGCCCGACACATCTGCGGACACGTCCTGCGACGACAGTTCCGACGAAATCCCCAGATAGGTGTTCATCGACCGCTCGCCATCGGGCGAGACAAAGATCATCGAACGCGAGGTCGGCAACTCGCCACCCGCGACCGGCGGGTTGACGAAATCGACGCCTTCTTCGTTCATCGCATCCGCGTAAAACCGACCCAGCGCGTCGTCATGCACCCGACCGATAAAGGCCGCATCCAGCCCCAGCGCCCCGGCACCTGCGATGGTGTTGGCAACCGAACCGCCCGGCGTCTGAACGCGCCCCTCCATCGAGGCATAGAGCACCTCGCCGCGTTCCTGCTCGATCAGTTGCATGATGCCCTTCTCGATGCCCATCAGCTCCAGAAAGCTGTCATCGGCCTGAGAGATCACATCCACAACGGCATTTCCGATACCGGTGAGCTGGTAGGTTTTCATAGGGTCTTGTCCTCAAATTCGCAGAGATCGCGGATGATACAGGTTCCGCATAAGGGTTTGCGCGCCTTGCAGTGATAGCGCCCGTGCAGGATCAGCCAGTGATGCGCGTGCAGTTGGAAATCGGCGGGGATGTTGTCTTCGATGGCGCGCTCGACCGCGTCCACGGTCTTGCCGGGACAAATACCAGTGCGGTTGCCAACACGGAAGATATGCGTGTCGACCGCCTGTGCCGGTTGCCGCCACCACATGTTCAGAACCACATTGGCCGTCTTGCGCCCGACACCGGGCAGCGATTGCAGCGCCGCGCGCGAATTTGGCACTTCGCCGCCATAGTCATCGACCAGAATACGGCTGAGTTTGATGACATTCTTGGCCTTCTGGCGGAACAGGCCGATGGTCTTGATATGCTCGATCAGACCCTCTTCGCCCAGATCCAGCATCTTTTGCGGCGTGTCGGCGATCTTGAACAGCTCACGCGTCGCCTTGTTGACGCCCGCATCGGTGGCCTGCGCCGATAGCGCTACGGCGACCACAAGGGTATAGACGTTCACATGCTCCAGCTCGCCCTTGGGTTCGGGGTCGGCGTCCTGAAAACGGGTAAAGATCTCGCGGATCGTGTGGTAATTGAGTTGTTTTGCCATCCGCGCCTTAATGCCGCCCAAGGGCCGGTGACACAAGCCCAAAGCCAATGCGCAGGTTTCGGGTCGCCCGGGCGCTGCCGCCGCGATATGGTTCTGGCAACACAAGAGGTGAGAGTCATGAACGTCCAGACCCCGGAAAGCGGATACCATTACAACGTCATGCGCCGCGCGATCGAGTTGATTGATCAGGGCGGCGAATCCCTGTCTCTGGAGGAGCTGGCCGATCAGATGGACATGAGCCCGGCCCATTTCCAGCGGCTGTTTTCACGCTGGACCGGGGTGTCGCCGAAACGGTATCAACAATACCTGACGCTGGGCCATGCGAAGGCGTTGCTGCGCGAGCGGTTCACCACGCTGGAAACCGCGCACAATGTGGGTTTGTCCGGGTCGGGCCGTCTGCATGATCTGTTCCTGAAATGGGAATCCATGAGCCCCGGCGAATACGCCCGCAAAGGCGCGGGTCTTACGATCTATTGGGGCTGGTTTGACTGCCCCTTTGGGCCGACGCTGGTGATGGGTACTGACAAGGGCATCTGCGGCATGGCCTTTGGCGCGGAAACCGGCGAGGCAGCCGCGATGGAGGATATGACATCCCGTTGGCCCAAGGCGGATTACGTCGAGGATACCGAAAAGCTGCGCCCATGGGTCGAGGCATCGTTTGGGGCGAACCGTGGGGAAACTCCGCTGCATCTGATCGGCTCCCCCTTGCAGATCAAAGTGTGGGAGGCGCTGATGCATATCCCTTCGGGGCAGGTTACGACCTATTCCGAGATCGCGCAGCGGGTGGGCTCGCCTCAGGCGGTGCGGGCCGTGGGGACGGCGGTAGGCCGCAACCCGGTCAGTTGGCTGATCCCGTGCCACCGTGCCCTGCGGAAATCGGGCGGATTGGGGGGCTATCACTGGGGCTTGCCGGTCAAACGCGCCATGCTTGCCTATGAAGCTGCGCAAGCAGATGCCTGAAAAAAAAGCGAGGCACCCTAAGGTGCCTCACAACTGGATCATGTGATCGCGTGGTTATTCCGCGGCCCAGCCGCCGACGGCCTTGACCTCAAGGAAATCCTCAAGACCCCAGACGCCGCCTTCACGCCCGTTGCCAGACTGTTTCATGCCACCGAACGGGGAACCCGCGCTGCGCGACTGGCCGTTCATCTCGACCATTCCAGAACGTAGTTCCCGCGCCATGCGATTGGCGCGGCCTCCGTCCTGCGTCTGGACATAGTTTGTCAGGCCATACGGCGTGTCATTGGCGATCTCGACGGCTTCTTCTTCGGTATCGAATGGGATCATGGTCAGGACCGGGCCAAAGATTTCCTCGCGTGCGATGGTCATCTGGTTGTTGGCATCGGCAAAAACGGTGGGACGAACATAATAGCCTTTGTTCAGACCATCAGGCCGACCGGTGCCGCCTGCGACCAGACGCGCGCCTTCGTCGATGCCTTTCTGGATCAGATCCTGAATCTTGTTCCACTGAAGCTCGTTCACTACGGGGCCAATATGCCGCCCTTCTTCTTGCGCGTTCCCGACCGACACCATGTTGGCCACCTGCGCGGCCGTCTCAACCGCCTGATCATAGATCGGTCGCTGCACCAGCATGCGGCTGGGGGCATTACAGCTTTGGCCGGTGTTGTTCATCATATGCAGCACACCACGCTTGACGGCCTTTTCATCGGCGTCTGCAAAGACCACGTTTGCGCCTTTACCGCCCAACTCAAGATGCACCTTCTTCAAAGTATCGGCGGCGTTTTTCGAAATCGCCGTGCCCGCGCGGGTCGAGCCGGTAAAGCTGATCATATCCACATCCGGATGCCCCGACAGTTGCGAGCCGACGCCCACACCATCGCCGTTCACAAGGTTGAACACACCGGCGGGGAACCCGGCCTCGTCCATCATCTCGGCAAAGATCATCGCGTTCAGCGGGCTTTGCTCGGACGGTTTCAGAACCATGGTACAACCCGCAATCGCAGCCGCGCCCACCTTGAGCGTGATCTGGTTCATCGGCCAGTTCCAGGGCGTGATCAGAGCGGCGACGCCCACCGCTTCATAGATGATGCGGTCGTTGGGGGCGTGATCCCCCAACGGGCGTTCGAACTGAAACGCCTTGGCCGCGCGGATGAAGTTTTTTAGGTGATAGACACCGGCGCCAGACTGCTGTGTACGCGCCATGTCAATCGGAGCGCCCATTTCCAGCGACATCGCCTGCGCCAGATCTTCCGAGCGAGACAGGTAGATCTCAACCAGTTTTTCGACCAGCGCTATACGCTCTTGCACCGGGGTCGCCATCCAGCCGGGCAGGGCGGCTTTGGCGGCGGCGACAGCGGCGTTGGTATCGTCGGCGCCCCCAAGTGAAATCACCGCGCAGGGTTCCTCGGTCGAGGGGTTGATGACTTCAAAATCGTTGGACTGTGCCGGGGCGACCCACTGGCCGTTGATATAGAAGTTCCGTTTGTCGATCATGGCTCCACCTTTTTCACTCATCTTTTCCGACCGTCCGGTCGGTTTTGCAGGCACTCTGTCATTACGACCGCAAAGGGGCAAGGGTCATTTCCCGTCGCCTGGACGAATTGGTAACGCGGTTTTGTCAATCAGACCCAAATGATTGGTTTAACTTGTCAGCAAAGTGATTAAATTTGCGTCAGCCGATTTCGGCTCATCAGCAGGAAAGGAGACGCCCCATGGGTTTGCGCATCAACGACACCGTCCCGAATTTCACTGCAGAAACGGATCAGGGAACCATTCAGTTTCACGACTGGATTGGTGACAGCTGGGCCATTCTGTTTTCGCACCCCAAGGATTTCACCCCGGTCTGCACCACTGAATTTTCGGCAGTGGCCCAACTGAATGACGAATGGGCCGCGCGGAACACCAAAGTTCTGGGTGTCTCGGTCGATGGCGTCGAGGACCACAAGAAGTGGAAAAAAGACATCGAGGCATATGGCAATGCCAACCCCGGTTTCCCGATCATCGCCGATGACGGGCTGGCTGTTTCGAAAGCTTTCGACATGTTGCCAGCCGAAGCGTACCTGCCGGATGGCCGCACACCGGCTGACAGCGCCACGGTCCGTTCGGTCTTTATCATTGGCCCTGACAAGCAACTGAAGCTGTCGATGACCTATCCGATGACCGTAGGGCGCAACTTTGCAGAAATTCTGCGCGCCTTGGACGGCTTGCAAATGAGCGCCAAGGGTGTTGCAACCCCGGCCAACTGGATTCCGGGCGAAGACGTGATCATTCCCCCTGCGGTTTCGAACGAAGAAGCCAAGGAAAAATTCGGTGAGTTTGAAACGATCTTCCCGTATCTGCGCAAGACCAAAGCGCCCAGCTAAGACAGAAAGCGGGGCTAAATGCCCCGCTTGATCGCTCTGCGTACAGGCCCTTTCTTACGGGCCACTCACGCCGCGGGACGCTGCGGATGCTGATAGAGCTTCGCGCGGTAAGCGGCGCGCTTGAACTCTCGGGAAATCTTGTCGCCCAGCGGAGGGCGGGACTGGATGGTTGACCCGCCAATCTCGTTGGCGACTTCCTGATTGCCGCTGCCCAGCAATGCCAGGATTGGTTGGCCTGTCAGCCAGTGCATTTGCAGGAACGTGTCAATCGGGCGGTCGATTTTGTTGGTGGCCTCAAGCAGCCGCTCGGCCGCGCGCCGTCCAACCAACTGACACACACACTGCAGCCCGATCACCTTGGGCAGGATCAGTCGCATATCGTTATGCCGCGCCAGCACCTGAGCCGCGATTTCGCGCTGTTTTACCGGAATGCGGATGTAATGGTCAGGTGTCGCGATCGGGGCAAGCATCTTCAACGCCTCGCTCATTCGGCACGGATCAATACGCAGGTCGTCCTCGGTAATGATGGCCAGGTCGATCTTTTCATCCACCAGCTTTTGCCAAATTCGGCGGTGGCTTTCGAACACGCCGATTTCGGCAGGTCGCAAATTGAACGGGTATTCGGGCCGGTGTAAATTGCCGGGGAACAACTCTACATTCGCGATCTGGTCAGAATTCCGCCCGTTCACAGCCTCGAACAATTCGGCGTTTGGCAGGTCAGCGCACAGCTTTTCTGCGTTGGGCCGCCGGGCCGTACTTGAGGACATGTGAATTACGAAAGAGCGCATGCACAAGTGCATAGAACACGCGCGCAATCTGGGAAAGAGAAACCAGAGAATAACATCATCAAATTATGATCATTGGACTTGGTGGGTTCAGAATTTCGCGCAGGGCTTGAACGATTGATTTGCCACATGGTCTGGATGACCCCGTTTGGCACGCGCTGCTCTGGGCCTCTTTCAAACTGAGGAATGCCCTTCGGTTCGTGAATCGAGGCGTTTGTGATAGGGTATGACAATTGAGCTGACCAACAGGCGCAAGACCGCACGCATCGAGCATTCACACTGTGCATCACAGGAGAAGACGATGGCATTTACAGATTGGTATGTCGAAGGTGAGGCTTTTGGGAACTGCAATTGCGGCTATGCCTGCCCTTGTCAGTTCGAAGAATTGCCAACCCACGGGAACTGCCGTGGATTTGAAGTACTGAATATTTCAAAGGGGCACTTTGGTGACACGGACCTTGTCGGCGCGAAGGCAGCGTTGATTTACGCGTGGCCCGGTCCGATTTTCGAAGGCGGTGGCGAGATGCAGGTTATCATCGACCCCAGCGCCTCGGATGCGCAACGCGCGGCGCTGGAAAAGGTCTTTCACGGCGAAGAGACCGAAGAGATGGCGACCCATTGGTTCGTTTTTAGGGCGATGTGCAAAACCGTTCACGAGACACTGTATCTGCCAATTGACTTCGAGATGGACATGGAAGGCCGCACAGCCAGCGTTACCATCGGCGATGTACTAAGCTCGACCGGTCGTCCGATTCAGGCGCCGCATGGGGGCGGAGAGCACCGGGTTCGGATCGACATCCCCGGCGGGATCGAATTCACGCTGGCGGAAATCGGAAGTGCCTCGACCAAAGCGGATGCCGCGATCAAATTGGATCTGAACGACAGTTTCGGGCAATGGCATATTATGAAGCACGGACCGTCCGGGGTAGCGCATTGACGCTCAGATTATCTGACCGCCCAGCGAGGCTGACGACAAGGCTTTCCGGATGACTGGGCTTAAACAGGTTCAGATACTCTGATCGCGTCAGATGGGGCGTAGTTTTTTGGACATACGGTATTAGGCTGCAGAAGGCGGCACTGCATGAGTTGACCACAGTTGTGTCCCGTATTCAGGGCATCGCACAACAGAAGCGGAGGCTCCTTGAGGTCATACGCATAACTGCTTTCCGCTGACTGACCTTCCTTGCAGTGGTATGGCTGCACGGGTCGGATGCGATCATAGATGATGTGGAAAAAATAGGTGTAGACTGTGTATGTCAGGGTCAGTCCAACATTGAGCGCAAGTGCCGAACCCAGCGAGTGTCCCCCGACCAGCATCAGCAAAGGGCACGTTATCATGACTGCGGTAATCTCATGCAGTGCGGCGTGGAGCATACGCATCGCATGCGGGCGTTTGCAGGCCAGCCGGGTCGTTCTGGCGCGCTCGATCAGGTCGAAAATAGTGTTGAAGATGGGACACCAGACCATGATCACGACGGACAGCATGGCGATCATCGCGACCCCGTGAACCATCGATGCTCCGGTGAAATATGCGTATATCGGCGAAACAAAGGCGATCCCAATCAACTCGAAACAACCGGTTTGAACAATACGCTCTTTAAGAGATCTTACTGTCATTATCTATCCACTAAAGAATGGCCGCGTTCACAGGGACCTGAACTTTCAAATGCGATAGATGAACTGCTTAAAATGGGACCACGTCCTTACCGCATAGGCCATTTTCTGCACAAATTTTGCGCGTTGGATGTGAAGTTGGACACATTTGTATGTTTTTGCGGGGGATGCGAATTGACAAAAAAAGACCCCGGCCAAAACCGGGGTCTTTCGCTATTCAAAAAGAGGCGCTGATTATTCGGCGTCTTCTTTCTTTTCTTTCTTCTCGGGTACGATCTCTTCGCCGGTTTCCTGATCGACGACTTTCATCGACAGGCGAACCTTGCCGCGATCGTCAAAGCCCAGCAGCTTGACCTTTACTTCCTGACCTTCTTTCAGAACATCCGACGGATGGTTCAGGCGGCGGTTTTCGATCTGGGACACGTGCACCAGACCGTCGCGCTTGCCAAAGAAGTTCACGAAGGCACCGAAATCGACGATCTTGACCACTTTACCGGTGTAGATCTGACCTTCTTCCGGCTCGGCCACAATCGAATAGATCATGTCATAGGCTTTCTGGATCGACTCTCCGTCCGGCGAGGCGATCTTGATGACGCCGTCATCGTTGATGTCGACCTTGGCACCCGAAACCTCGACGATTTCGCGGATGACCTTACCGCCCGAGCCGATCACTTCACGGATCTTGTCGGTCGGGATGTTCATGGTCTCGATGCGCGGGGCGTGGACCGAGAATTCGTTGGTCTCGGACAGGGCTTTGCCCATCTCGCCCAGAATGTGCATCCGGCCGTCCTTGGCTTGCGCCAGGGCTTTTTCCATGATCTCGGGCGTGATGCCCGCAACCTTGATGTCCATCTGCAGCGAGGTGATGCCGTTTTCGGTACCGGCCACTTTGAAGTCCATGTCGCCCAGGTGGTCTTCGTCACCCAGAATGTCGGACAGGATGGCATAGTTGCCGTCATCTTCCAGGATCAGGCCCATGGCCACACCAGCAACCGGTGCTTTCAGCGGAACGCCCGCATCCATCATCGACAGCGAACCGCCGCAGACCGACGCCATCGAGCTGGAGCCGTTGGATTCGGTGATCTCGGACACGATGCGGATCGTGTAAGGGAAGTCGGTCGCCGCAGGCAGAACCGCCTGAAGCGCTCGCCATGCCAGCTTGCCGTGGCCGATCTCGCGACGGCCGGGGCCACCAACGCGGCCAACTTCACCAACCGAATAGGGGGGGAAGTTGTAGTGCAGCAGGAAGTTCGACTTGAAGTTGCCATGCAGTGCGTCGATGAACTGCTCATCATCACCGGTGCCCAGCGTGGTCACGGCCAGTGCCTGTGTCTCACCGCGGGTGAACAGGGCAGACCCGTGCGTTCGGGGCAGCATCGAGGTTTCGGCTTCGATCCCACGGATATCGGTGGTCGAGCGACCGTCGATCCGCTTGCCGCCTTTGACGACGTCACCGCGCAGGATGCCGGCTTCCAGCTTTTTCATCGCCGAGCCAAGGTTGGCGTCTTCCAACTGTTCCTCGGTCAGCGCTTCCTTGATCGTTTCACGGGCAGCGGCGACAGCAGCGGTGCGCTCTTGCTTGTCGGTGATTGCGAAAGCGGCGCGCATCTGCTCTTCACCAGCGGCTTTGACGGCTGCGTAGAGATCCGAATAGTCGGGCGCTTCGAATTCGAACGGCTCTTTCGCGGCATCTTCAGCCAGCGAAATGATCAGGTCGATGACCGGCTGAATCTGCGCGTGCGCGAAGTTCACCGCGCCCAGCATTTCTGCTTCGGACAGCTCGTATGCTTCGGATTCAACCATCATCACGGCGTCTTTGGTACCTGCAACAACCAGGTCCAGACGCTGTTCTGGGTTCAGGCGCAGGTCCTGCATATCGTCCACGGTCGGGTTCAGGACGTATTCGCCATCCACGAAACCAACGCGAGCACCGGCGATCGGGCCCATGAACGGCGCGCCGGAAATGGTCAGAGCAGCGGATGCCGCGATCATCGCAACGATGTCGGGATCATTGACCAGATCGTGCGACAGCACGGTGCACATCACCAGAACTTCGTTCTTGAAGCCGTCAACGAACAGCGGGCGGATCGGACGGTCGATCAGACGCGCGGTCAGCGTTTCTTTCTCGGTCGGACGCGCCTCGCGCTTGAAGAAGCCGCCCGGAACTTTACCGGCGGCATAGTATTTCTCTTGGTAGTGCACGGTCAGCGGGAAAAAGTCCTGACCGGGCTTTTGTTGCTTGGCAAAAGTCACGTTCGCCATGACGCTGGTTTCGCCCAGCGTGGCAATCACGGTGCCGTCGGCCTGACGCGCAACCTTGCCGGTTTCCAGCGTGAGCGTCTCTTCGCCCCACTGCATTGATTTCTTTGTTACATCAAACATTTGCGTATCCTAAAAGGGAGCACTCCCGGCCCTCCGGGTCTCCCGTTTTGCATGGCGGCCCCATTGCCGCCGACCCCATTTTATCTTCCGTTCGAGTGCCGGGGCCAAGGCACAACGTCTCAGATGCAGCGCGCATACATGAGATTTATCTCAAAGGAAAGAGAAACCGCATTGCGGGGCAACGGGTGACCATCCAACCCATCGGATCAACCGTGCCGAACACGTCAGGCTTTAGCGCAGATTTGTTTGAACAAATGCGGCAATTCGAATGCGTTTTGCAAAAATATGATGTCTGTGTAAGATGTTACCACTGAACCCGCGGTCGAAAAGACGGAAACGCGCCAAGGGGGTACAATACTCATATCCGTCAGTCGACCGAATACCTTGGCGTTTGCACCTAGCGGACAGAGGGGCAGTCGAATGGCTCAGACAAAGAAAATGCTGGATCCGGATCCCCGGATCTATGACTTTGAAACCGAATACGAACTTGGGCAGGATAACGTCCGACCCTTCGGTTTGGACATCCACAACCCGGTATTCCTGATCTCAAGTATCCTTATCTTTGCGTTCGTTCTGATCGCATTGGCCAATCAGGAGGCCGCAGCGACCTTCTTTGGATGGCTTCGGCCATGGCTGACCAGTACATTCGACTGGTTCCTTGTTCTTTCCGTGGATGCAATCACCTTGTTCTGTCTGGTGCTGATCGTCTTGCCCGTCGGCAAGGTACGGATCGGCGGTAAAGACGCCAAACCCGACTATTCCTATGCAGGCTGGATCGCGATGATGTTCGCGGCCGGGATCGGTATCGGTTTGCTGTTCTTCGGCGTGATGGAGCCGGTGTATTACAACTTTGCCGAGGGCGGAAACGCCGTTCCACTGGGGATTGATATTGCAGTACCCGGCAATGAATATGCCGGTATCGTCGGTACGATCCACCATTGGGGGCTTGAGGGCTGGGCCGTTTATGCCGCCGTTGGTCTGGCGCTGGCGATCTTCAGCTACAACCTTGGCTTGCCCTTGACCTTGCGGTCGGCCTTCTATCCGATCCTGGGCGAACGCGTGTGGGGCTGGTGGGGTCATATCATTGATACCCTGGCCGTATTTGCCACGTTGTTCGGTCTGACAACCTCGCTCGGACTGGGCGCGCAGCAGGTGGCCGCGGGCCTTTACGAGGTGTTCGGCATCGAACCCAGCCCGACAGTTGTCGTGTTGCTGATCATCGGGATCACGATGATTGCGCTGGGCTCGGTCCTTCTGGGTATGGATGCGGGTGTAAAACGGCTGAGTGAGATCAACATGATCATGGCCGTCGGTCTGTTCCTTTTTGTGATCGCGGTCACGGGTGTTGGAACGGCCATTGCACGGTATTTCAACGTGATGACGGATTACGTACTGCACCTGCCAGCCTTGTCCAACCCGTTCGGGCGTGAAGACACCAGCTATTTCCACGGCTGGACGACCTTCTACTGGGCGTGGTGGATTGCGTGGTCGCCGTTTGTGGGCATGTTCATCGCGCGCATCTCAAAGGGCCGCACAGTGCGAGAGTTCGTTATCTGCGCGTTGCTGGCGCCCACGGCGGTTTGCGCCCTTTGGATGTCAACCTTTGGCGGTGCCGCGATCGACATGCTGAACGCAGGCGGAGCGCAAGGTGTCCGCGCCACCGTGATCGACAGCTATGCCCCCGAAGGCGCGCTGTTTGGCTTCCTGAAAGAGCTTCCGCTCTATGGTATCGTGGCGCCAATCGCGTTGATCCTGATCGTGGTGTTCTTTGTGACCTCGTCGGATTCCGGTTCACTGGTGATCGACACGATTACCGCAGGCGGCAAGATGGATGCCCCGGTGATCCAGCGCGTGTTCTGGTGCACTTTGGAAGGGTTGGTCGCAATCGCTCTCTTGCTGGGAGGCGGATTGGTTGCCCTTCAGGGTGCGGCGGTCTCGACCGGTATTCCGTTTACGATGGTTGTTCTGGTCATGTGCTATTGCCTGTGGCTGGCGCTGAAATCAGAGAAAGCCAAGATGTAGGCAAGCTCGCATCAAATTTGAAACGCCCGCCGAATGGCGGGCGTTTTTCATTGGTCGAAGACTGGGCAGCGCATGATAACCCCGACTTGAAGGTCGCGATCAGGCTTGCTGCCGCCTAGTGGTGAACCGAGGATTCAAGGCCGTCGATAAGGGGCTTGTGGTTGGCCTGATGCCGTTCGAGCAGTTTACGCACTTGTTTGCCCTTCTGCGGGATATACCGGGCGGAATGTGCCTGGAACTGCGGATCGCAGCACTCGGGGAACAGGTCCAAAATCTCTTTTCTGGAATCCTCGGGCACGGATTTCAAAGCTTCCGGACCGGTAAACAGGCTTTCGGTCGGTGTACCGTTGGACCAGATGATTTCATGCGCATCAAACAGGATGTGGAAATACTCCACCCCATCCGGCAACGCGTCCAGAATTTCCACCCCGTCCAGAGAAATCAGCTTTTTCGCCGGAATCAGGACGTCCTTGCGTTCGAACATGCGCAAGGCAACTACCGAGGAAACAAGAACACGGTGTTGCGGTGAAACGATCAGGTCTTGCTTGGGATAACCGGCCCCCAGCGCATCCGCCCGGATCAGAATGGGTTTGAGTCTTGGCTGGGCGTCAAGCTCGGCTTGGGTCACTGCGCGCGATCCGATCCAGCGGATTGGCTTAAAGCCGTTATCATAGGTCAGCACCTGATCCGAGATTTTCAGGTCTTCAACTGCCACGGGGCCTTCGCGGGTTTCAATCAGAGTTCCGGCTGCGAAACACAGGACGTCGACAAATTCGCCGGCCGCGTTTGTGGGGCCGGTGACCGACTGGTCAATCTCGATGGTGTTGTCGCCGCTGTCATTCCACGCCGCAGCGATTGCATCCGTGTTAACTGTCAGCCCGTTGGTCAACTGCAGTGGCACCAGCGAACCGTCGTCTTCCTTCACGCCATACAGCGCGATGGTCCCGTCCGGGTTCACCTCCAAGCGGACAACGGGTTCACCGTTGGTATTGCCAAGCTGCCAGATTGCGGGCGTGTCAACCTCATACTGGTCGCCATCGGCAAACTGAACAGTCTGCCCTTCGGTATCGACTATTTGGAACTGAAGCTCATTCTCGGCCCCGGCCGGACCGCCGACGAACAGGTCAACCCCGTTGATCTGAAGACTGAAACTGTTGTCCAGCGAGTCAAACTCAATGACGAAACCGTCCCCTGCGGAGGTATCGGTGAACGTGGTGGAGTCACCGTTTGCGATGCTGAAATTTGCCATTTGAGAGTCGACCGGTCCTGAAATCTAGACGAGAACAAAAAAAATTTCGTTCACTTATTTGATGAACCGATTAATGGCCCATCTTCGAGCTTTCGAAAAGAGTGTTCTGGCAATTACCTTGCTGAACTTTCTGAAAAATCCCTTAAGTTTCTATGTTTTCGAGTGTTCTCCGGGCTATCCTGCCCGCCCTGTTCAATCTTCGCCCAGTCCGAGCCTTCCGAGCAAACCCGGTTTTTCACGGCGGCGCCCATCCTCGAAGGCATAGTTAAACAAGTCTATGTCCTGGGCATATACCCGACCAACGATATCGCGGGCTTCCTGGTCATAATAATCCCGGTAATCCGTGCGCTTCGACTGTTTGCGGTGTCGAATAACGAGGCGCCGCATTCCGATCTGTTTCAAGGCCGTTCGAAGATCATCATCAAACCGTTCGAAACGCCCGACAAAGTCCAGGGGCATGTTTCCCGACGCGTCAGTCAGATACAGGTATTGCGGTTGGAAATAACGGATTTGCAGGAACTTTTCGGGATCTTGGGAAAGCGCCTGCGCGAATTCCTTGAACGATCCATGCTCGGTGACCTCTGTGATCTCGGGCCGTCTTTGACACACGTAATGATAGCCCGAGACAAAACGGTCCCACGGGTTTCGCACAAAGCTGAACTTGAAATAGTCATTGGCGTCCGCGCCCAGCAGGTCGAAGTACTGAGAGATATAGTCGATATTTTTGTCGCGCGGATCGCGCGGATTAACCTGCCGTCCAAGAAAACGATCCCGCTTCAAAACCGTCGTCACCGTTGATCCGCCGGATTTGGGGATGTGAACGAAGATCACCTTGATGTTCGGAAATATGGGCATCGGTTTTCCCTTGCGGCGCGGGTATGGCTTTGCAGGGCCGTGCCAAATTGTCGGCATCGGCCCGTCTCGAGCCGTCGAGACTATGGACTCACCGGGCGTTTTTGCGCGTCAGAACCGGTAGGCGACGCGCGCTGTGATGGTGCTCAGGTCGAAATCCGAGTCGTTTGGCGCATCGTCAAAATCGCCGCTCACGTCGCGATAGGTGTAATCGGCACCGGCAAACCAGCGGTCGTTGAAATTGTATTCCATTCCCAACCCGATGTTGAAGCCGTCCAGCGTTGTCTGGCTTTCGCGGTCAAACTGCGCACTTGGGTGGACCCGCAGTCTGGACCACGACCAGCCCAAAGCGCCGTAGAACATGAAATCGCCATTCACGTATCCGACCCGGCCACGCAGGTCGGCGAAATCCATCACTTCCCGCGTTTCGGGGTCACCCTTTTCCACAACATGAGACAGGTTCGAATACCGGATTTCCGCGCCATAGATCATCTCGCCGCGCTGCATGTTATAGCCAAAAAGGGCCCCAAAGCTGCGGCCGTTGTCAGGATCGAACGAGGCATTTCTTGTACCACCCGACAGAACCGGAAAATCCGTTGTTCCGTCTGCTGCGGCTGCGCCAATTTCAAGCCCCGCATAGATCCCTTCAAACGCGCTTGCGGCCGACGTGCTGTCCGCCTGCGCCACGTCTGGAACGGCTTGCATCAATGGTATCAGGGACAAGAGGGCAATTTTCCTCATCCAAATTCTCCTTAAACAATTACGCAAATTACTCGATGGCCTGTGTCAGGGTTAATGGAAATCATAGGACACCTGCCGGGGCCGGCAAAGAATTTGTAGGAAGCGTTAAGATTTTAGGCGGGGGTTGGTGCCAAAAAACAAGACACCGGGTCATGAGCGAAATACTTGCGACTCAATGGTCAAAAGGAGGTGGTCGCTCAAACGAAAACGCCCACCTGTTCGGTGGGCGTTAAAGTCAAAAAACCGGGGTTTCGAACCCGATAACACCACTTGGTGTTTAGCGGCGAATACCCAGCTTTTGGATCAGGTCTTGGTAACGCGCTTCTTCCTTGCCCTTCAGGTAGTCCAGCAGCTTACGGCGCTGGGCGACCATTTTCAGCAGACCGCGACGACCGTGGTTGTCTTTTTTGTGGGTCTTGAAGTGCTCGGTCAGGGTGGTGATGCGCGAGGTCAGGATGGCAACCTGAACTTCAGGCGAACCGGTGTCGCCGTCCTTGGTTGCGAATTCTTTCATGACGCGTGCTTTTTCAGCGGCAGTAATCGACATCGGGGTCTCCTTGTAAAAGGTTAAAGTTGATGGCTCAGGCCGGGATGTCGTCCAGCGCAGGCCCATGGAGAAAACCGCACCGATTCCGATGCGGATGCGCGCGTATAAGCGTATTCTCGGGAAATGGCAAAGGGATTCTGCGCGGCTTAACCCGTCGCAGTCAGGTGCGCCAGATCCCCTTCGGCGATCAGATGGATATCATCGGCGGTCAGCCCCTCGGCGTGCAGCAACTGCGCGACGTGCTGACCGTTGATCGAGACATTGGTCAGGGTCGCGTCCTCGGTATCTGGTTCGATCTGAATGTCGGGGTCTTCCTCACCCTCCCATGAGATCAGCAATTTGTCTTGCCCTGGCTGAAAATCCATTACGGTGACAGCCTGATCCTCTTGTTCCGGCATGATAACGACATCGTCGCTGCCGTCACCGCCGGTTACGATATCCTGGCCATCAGCCAGAATGGTGTCATTTCCGTCACCTCCGTTCAGGAAATCCGCTGTACCGTCCGAACCCATCAGGACGTCGTTGCCATCGCCCCCGAACAGGACATCCTGCCCCTCGCCACCGTCCAGATAATCATCGCCATAGCCGCCTTGCAGGGCATCTTCGCCTGTGCCACCGGTCAGAGTGTCGTTATCCTGACCGCCATACAGCGCGTCCTCACCCGCGCCGCCGTCCAGAATGTCGTCGCCGAAATGCCCATACAGCGCATCGTCCCCCTCACCCCCGGCTAATTGATCTGTCCCGCCTTCACCGTGCAGGACGTCATTGCCTTTTTCGCCAAGAAGGTGGTCTTCACCGTCGCCACCGTGCAGCGTGTCGTCACCTTCCCCGCCAATCACCGTGTCGTTGCTACCGTACCCGTTGATCTGGTCGTCGCCGTCCTGCCCGGTCAGGACGTCCGACTCCTCCGAGCCTGCAATAATCAGGTCGCCCTGGAATTCGGATATCACTGTCCCGGTCGACGGTTCAGCAGGGATGTCTACGGTCTCGTCAACATCCAACAGGTTGCCTTCTGAAATGTCCTGCGGTTCATCCTCGACGATTTCCTCGCCCTCAGACTCTTCGTCTACCTCAAAAACATCGCTTATCGCGTAGGCCGCACCGCCGACTGCGGCGAGGCCCAGCAACCCGAACAGAAACATGACATCCCTCCGCAAGCACGCTGCTTCAAGGGTGATTTGTCTCATGTTGCCAAGCGGTTGGTCAAAGCCGGGTTGGTCTTATGGTTAACCTTTTGTCACCAAGGTTCCGGCTGCTGGGTGTAGGCGATATAGAGCGGGTGTTTCGGGTGGCCCGCTTTGGTCAGCCCCAGATGGAACAGAGGCTGCCCGGTGCCGCGCAGCAGGGTCTCGACCGCCGGGCCGCGATCCAGATGGGCGCCATGAGTGCCCCAAGCGGCGATGACCTGATCGGCCCATTCGACACCATCCAGAATGGCCGCGTCATTCGCGGGGCCCACCGGATCGGTGGCAGCACGCATCTTGCGGGGGTCGGTGTCGCGCCAGGCAAAGATGTTTGTTACCTGAAACGCCCCGAACCCCAGCGCCCGCGCGCGGCGTTCACAGCGTTCGACGGTTGGGTCGTTCTGCACCTCGGTCGCAGTCGAAGGGTTAAGCATCACAAACAGCGCCTTGCGCCCGCCCGCATCCCACACGCGGGTCAGGCTATAGCGATACTTCTCGCAATCGGAATAGACGGCGGTTGAGGGCGCATCGCCCTTGGTATGCGTTCGGGTGATCATGCCCTCGCCTAACACGGGTTTCAGGCGACGAACACCCGGCTGGGATGCAATTCGCCCGATTTATAGATGCCTACGGCCACGGCTTTGCCATCGAGCGAGGCCCAAGCCTCATCGCCATATTCTACGTCGCTGGCCAGCACCATGCCCGGATTGCCGTTGCGCAGGCGCGTGGCGCCCTCGGGAGTGCATTTCAACTCGGGCAGGTCGGCGAGGCCGGTTTCCAAGGGGTGCAGATACTCATCCAGCGCCGTGGTCTTGGCCATCTCGTCGATCTGTGCGATGCTCAGCCCATCTTCAACCTCGAACGGACCGGACCAGATGCGGCGTAGTTCCTTGACGTGGCCGTGGCATCCCAAAGCCGCACCCAGATCGCGGGCGATCGAGCGGACATAACCGCCCTTGCCGCAGGTCATCTCGAGCACCACATGATCATCGTCGGGGCGGTCGACAAGGATCAGTTCCTCAACCCATAGGGGGCGAGCCGACAGCTCCACATCCTCACCATCGCGGGCCAGTTTATAGGCGCGCTGGCCGTCGATCTTTACGGCGGAAAACTTGGGCGGCACCTGCATGATATCGCCCAGAAACGGCGTCAGCGCCTGTTTGATATCGTCGTCCGAGGGGCGCGCATCGCTTTGCGCAATCACTTCACCCTCGGCATCGTCCGTGTTGGTGGCCTGACCCAGACGCACGGTGAAAGTGTAAGCCTTCAGAGCGTCGGTGATATAAGGAACGGTCTTGGTCGCCTCACCCAGCGCCACGGCCAGAACGCCGGTTGCCTCGGGGTCCAGCGTGCCTGCGTGACCCGCTTTCTTGGCGTCCATCGCCCAACGCACCTTGTTGACCACTGCAGTCGAGGTCATGCCCGCAGGCTTGTCCACCACCAGCCAACCGGAAATGTCGCGGCCCTTGCGTTTGCGTCCCATATCATACCTTGACTCTTGCTGAGGCGCGCGAGTTAGCGGATCACAAAAGCCCTGTCAATTTCAGGGTGCGCCCTCGACCACGCCCACGATCGGCCCAAGCGAAAACCCGACGTCCGACCGATTGCTGGCCCGTTCGTACATCCGCGAAATATTACCGTCGAAGAACAGCGCGTTCGGGGTTTCCAACACATCCCGGAACAGGCTGCCGAATTCGTGAAAGGTGACATAGTCGTCCGAGATCGCAAACACGGCCCGCGTGCCATCGGAACTGGTGCCCACGCCATTACGCACATAGCGCGAGGTCGAGTCGGGCAGGAACCGGGGATGCAACTCGCCGTCGATCACAAGCATGGGGCCGGATTGGGTGGCAAACTGGCAGTCCGGCGATTGATCAACGAACTCCAATGTCTCGAACACATCGGCGCGGCCCTTGCGGATGCAGAACACGCCGTTGGGCAGCAGGCCGAAATTGCCGGGGCCGGGATTGGCGATGACGCGCATCTGTTCCTGACCATTTTCGACATAGTGGCCCACGGGTGAACGGTCGTCGTGATACATGCCGGCGTTCATCGCAAAAGCCAGTTGTTTGCCGTCACTGGCCAGCGCATCGTTCACCGACGAAAAATGACCCAGAACCGAGCCGTTGTCATCCTTGAGGAATAAACGCAGCTCTTCCTTGGCCGCGTCCACTTCGCAGATCGTGTACCGCTTCTGCTCGTGCGTCAGCTTTTCACAGGTCACGGCTGAGGCTTGCGAGGCCCAGAAAACCGCGCAAATCGTGGCCAGCGTGCGGATCACTCGTCCAGATCGCGGCGCACCGCGTCCTGTTCGAACATGCGGCGAGTGTCGTCCAGACGGTCGAACGTGTCATCCAGACGGAACCGTAGATCGGGCGAGAATTTCAGGTTCAGCTTCTTGCCGATCACGCGCCGCAGCTCACCCTTGTTGCGGGCCAGCAGCTCGATCACATCGTCCTGCCCCTTGCCACCCAAGGGCAGCACATAGGCGGTTGCGATCTTCAGATCGGGCGAAGTGCGCACTTCGCCTACGGTAATAGACATGCGGTTCAGGTCGGGGTCGTGGACATCTCCGCGCGCCAGAACCTCGGACAGGGTGCGGCGGATCAGTTCGCCGACACGCAGCTGACGTTGGGACGGGCCGGGGCCATCGTGGAATTTGTTCTTTGCCATGTCTTCGATCTAAGCCCAAATCCCACCTTTGCCAAGCGGCCCCGAACCGGGTAGGAGGCTTTGAGCCGACAGAAACAGGGAAAGAGCGCCATGACCCATATTCCGGGGATCGTCATCACAGGGGCTTCGGGCCGAATGGGTCAGATGCTGATCAAAACCGTGACGGACAGCGATCAGGCGCGGCTGGTCGGCGTGGTCGAGCGTAAGGGCCATGACTGGATCGGGCAGGACGTGGGCACCGCTATGGGCGGGCAGGCGTTGGGTGTCACCGTGACCGATGACCCGCTTGAGGCATTTGCACAGGCGCAGGCCGTCATCGACTTTACTGCGCCCGAAGCGACGCTGGAATTTGCTGCACTGGCAGCGCAGGCACGTTGCGTCCATGTGATCGGCACGACCGGCATGTCGGATGAACAGATCGCCGCGCTGGAACCGGCCTCGCGCCATGCGGTGATCGTGCGGGCCGGGAACATGAGCCTTGGCGTCAACCTGCTGGTGCAACTGACCAAGAAGGTCGCTGCTGCATTGGACGAAGATTTCGATATCGAGGTGATCGAAGGGCATCACCACCACAAGGTCGATGCGCCCTCGGGCACTGCGCTGATGCTGGGCGAGGCTGCTGCCGAAGGGCGCGGCGTCAATCTGGCGGATGTGTCCGACCGCGCCCGTGATGGAATCACCGGAGCGCGTAAGCGCGGGGATATCGGATTCCACGCCATTCGCGGCGGTGACATCGTCGGCGAACACGATGTTTTGTTTGCCGCCCCCGGCGAGCGCATCGTCCTGCGCCACCTCGCCACCGACCGCGCCATCTTTGCCCGCGGCGCGCTGAAGGCGGCGCTGTGGGGGCAGGGTAAGGCGCCGGGTCAATATGACATGGTGGATGTGCTGGGGCTATAAGCCATAGACGCAACGCGCAGTGGCAGTATGGTCAGCTTATGTGGACCGCAAAATCCCGTATGCTTTTTGGTTTGTTGCTGGCTGTGTTCTATCTGACGCTGCTGCCCTTTGTTGTGCATGGCTTTGGTATGATCCGTGTTGGTCTTTCGCAGGATGCGGCCCAGCAAAGCTATTTGTTCGCGAATGGCCAGCGGGTCGGGAATGTTGCGATGTTGGTGCATATCTTCACTGGGACAGTGTTGGTCGCCGCGGTGCCGCTTCAGTTGATCCAGCCCTTGCGCGTAAGGTTCAATACGCTCCACCGTGTGATTGGAACGAGTCTGATTGTCCTTGCAATGACCACCGGGCTTGCCGGAATGATTTATATCCCACTGCGTGGCACGATCGGAGGCCCCGTCATGTCGATCGGGTTCTTCCTGTACGGTTTGTGCTTGTTTGTCGCTGCGCTGATGGTGACCCGGATGGCGCTGACCCGTAACCGTGCGGGGCACTGGGCGTGGGGTCTGCGGCTGTTCTGGCTGGCGCTGGGGTCATGGCTGTACCGTGTACACTATACAATTTGGTATCTGTTGACCGGAGGGATGGGCTCCGAACCCGATTTCTCGGGTCCGTTTGATCTGATCCAGAATTTTGCGTTCTTCCTGCCCTATCTGTTGTTTGCACAGCTATGGATCAACGCACGACGCGCGACCCATTCAGGACCATTGAGGTCAACCGCCTGACGTCTGGGCCGCTCCCAGATGCCGGTCCACCATCCGCTGCACCATCGGAGCGAAATGGGTAAAGTCGGGCGTTTCCATGTCGGGGCGTTTGCCTGCTTCGTCCAGATAGCGGACCTGGATGATCTCTTTGAGGTTCGGATTGGATTCGAATTCGGCGACTTCTTCGGCACGCATCGGACCGCCCTGGAGTTCCAGAGTGTGGACCGAAGCCTCGGACAGCCGGTTGAAGTAATCCGGCTTGGTGGCGCAGAGGTATCGCTTGGCAGCCACGTGGTAGCGGCAGCAATCGGTGATGACTGATGGAAAAAACTGCTCCAGCACCGCGGCGCCTGCGTCTTCGTGGTGGCGGTCTTCGGTGTCATCGGGGTGGTAACTGCCGAACTCGGACGTGAAATGGCCGATGTCATGCAGCAAGGCCCCCACAATGATCTCTTCGGGCATGCCATTTCGTTCGGCGATGGTTGCGCCTTGCAGCATGTGCTGGGCCATTGTGACGGGTTCGCCCAGATACTCTTCGCTGCCACGGCGGTCGAAGATGTCACCGATGAAGTCCACGATATTGTCCCGGTTCAGGGTCGAATAATCAGGTTTCATTCCGCTGCCTCCGATTGCGCCATTTCCATCGCCGCCAGCGTCGACAGCAAGCCGTCCTTGTCAGAGTAACACCCCTGTAGCCAACGCGACCCGGAACCGGAATAGCCCAGCCGCGCATGCAGCACGCGTGTATTGTCGACGATGAAGCTCTCGCCCGGTTCCAGTTTGAAGGATACGCCCATGGCAGGGTCATCTATGATCTCGGCCAGTTGGCGATAGGCGGTGTAATACGCCTCCATCAGGTCAAACGGGATATCGACCAGCGGCGCGGTCGAGCGGTTGTTGAAGCGGACGCCGATCAACTCTCCGTCCGGGGACAGTTCGATCATTGGACGGCGGGCGCGCAGACAGACGCCGTCAGAGCCTTTGAATTCGAACCGGGCCGGGTAGCCCGACAGCAGGGCAAAGCCGTCGGGGTTCTGATCCCGCAGCCTTTCGGCGGCGCGGAACCCGTCCACAACAATCGACTCCCCGCCTTCGGCGCTGTTTTCAAGGCAATAAAGGATTTGCAGGGTTGGCACCGGGTCGCGGTATGGGTTGTCGGTATGAGCCTGCAACCCCAGTCCGGTAAAGGCGAGGTTGGTCGGATTTACCTCGGTCCGAACTTCGAAATAGGGGCCGTAATTGGTCTCGCGCACATAGCCGAACAGATCGGCGACTTTGAGCAGGGATTCCGGCTCGCACGGGCCGTTGGTCAGTTTGGCAAAGCCGAATTCCGCAATGGCAGCCAGCCAGTTGCGCTTGGCGATTGGGTTGGTGTGAACCTCGGCCCAGTCCGCGCTGGGGGCGTCCATGCCATTTTGCCATGTTGTGATATCCGGGGCGGTGCGACCCGCGCTTTGCGGTCGATCTCGATCATAGATGTGAGCTGCCAGCCAATCGGCGGGAAAAGTCACGCTTTTGTTTTCGGGCTGAAAAGTAATGTGCAGGTCGCCGTTTATTACGCTTGCGGACACGATGGAAACATCGGCGGGGATGTCGCCGATTGTTATCAGGCGCTGGCCGTTGCCGGGAGCCCGTGTCTCTGGGTCGAGCGCGTTGTCGCGCAGCCAGATTGCGTGAAAACGGGCCTGAGTGCCGGTGTCAAACTCTACGGTCACGACGGACCTGTCATGAGTGGCGGTGCGCAGCATGGGGGCCTCCTGTTCAGCGCGGGCTATGCTTGAGGAGATACTTGTCCCGTGGCATTACGACAATTAAACCTTATTGCGACTAAGGCCTGGAAAAACTTATGCCTAAAAAGAAAGTCGGATTGCCGCCACTGGACTGGCTGCGCGTGTTCGAGGCCGCAGGGCGTTTGGGAGGGTTCTCGGCTGCTGCACGGGAATTCGGGTTGACGCAGGCGGCAGTCAGTCAGCGGATCGGAAATCTTGAGGCCTGGCTGGGGCGGACTTTGTTCGTACGTGAGGCGCGTGGCGTGTCGCTGACGGTTGAAGGCGAAAGCTATCTGCCGCTGGTGCAGGACAGCCTGCAGGCGCTGGAGCGGAATACCGAAGACCTGTTTGGCAAAGCCCCCCGCGAATTGCGCGTTGCCGGGTTGTCGTCGAATATCCACGCGCTGGTGCTGCCAAGCCTGATCCGATTTCAGCAGCGACGACCCAAAGTGCGGGTCATGACCGACTCTGTCGCGCGACGGTCATCTTTGGGCGAGGAACGTACGTGGTTGCAAATCCGGTATGGGCGCGGGGCATGGCCCGGTCGCGACGCCGAACTGATTGCTGCTGAGGTGCTGGTTCCAATGGCCGCACCGGACGTCGCGTGGGGGGCACCGCTGATCAACCTGCGCGGTGAGCGACCGGGTTGGAGCGATTGGGCGAGGAAGACGGGACATGAGGACCTGCCCCCTTCGAAAGTCAGTTTTGATTCCATGGAGCACGCGCTGACGGCGGCGTGTCAGGGATTGGGCGTTGTGCTGGGGTCGGTGCCGTTGGCCGACGCATATCTGTGCGAGGGTCGTTTGCACAGGTTGGATCTGCCAGATCTGAAAACGAAGGACGGGTATTGGCTGACATGGCCCGAAGAACGGGCAAAGTCCAAAAAGCAGCACGCTTTGATCATGGATTTCCTGCAGGCGCTGCGCGGCTAGGCAATTAGAAGTCGATTGCGATGCCCTTCTTTTCCCAGTCGCCATAACGCGCCGGGTCGGGGCCGTCGCGCCCGCCCAATTCCTTTGGCCTCTCTTTTGCCTTCGCCTCGGCCTTGCGGCGGCGCTCTTCGGCCTCGGCCAAAGCGCGCTGGGCGGCAGGGGGCAGGTCGTTGCGATCATCGCTCATGACATCGGGTTCCTTTCCGTGCTGGGGCTTGATATACGCCCCCGTCCCCGCTTGGCAATGCAGGCGCGGCGTATCGAAAGGCGATTTCATGTCCGACACCGCAACGGCAGCACGGCGCAGCGCGATCTATCTGCTGGATCAGATCCTGGGGGAAGGACGACTGCTGTCCGAATGTCTGGCCGCTGGCGCGTTGGACAGATTGGGCCCCGAGGATCGCGCGCGGGCGCAGCGCCTGACGCTGGAAACCCTGCGCGGATTGGAACGGGCCGATCGTCTGCTGGACAATCACCTGAACCGGACACCTGCACTGACAGTCCATAACGCCCTGCGTCTTGGCGCGGTTGAGCTGTGCCACGGTGAGGCGGCGCATGGCGTCGTCAATTCCATGGTCGACATTGTAGGCCGCTCGCGCAAGCACGGCCGCCTCAAGGGGTTGGTGAATGCAGTTTTGCGCAAAGTGGCCGCCGAAGGGCCGGACGCCTGGCCAAAGATGCGGGTACCACGCCTGCCCGAATGGTTGCGCGATCCGCTTGTCATGGCTTGGGGTGCCGAAGCTGTAACGGGTATGGAAAAGGCGCATTTCGACGGCGCGCCGCTTGATATTTCCACCAAGCCCAATGCCGTTGGTCCGGGCGAGGCATTGCCCACCGGGTCGCGTCGGGTGCGTGATGCAGGTCAGGTCTCGGCGCTGCCGGGATATGATGGCGGGGACTGGTGGGTACAGGACGCGGCTGCGGCGCTGCCGGTTCGGGTGCTGGCACCCAAACCGGGCGAGAAAATACTGGACCTGTGCGCTGCACCGGGCGGCAAGACCTTGCAGTTGGCGGCAGAAGGGGCCGAAGTCACGGCGCTGGACATCTCGGAGGCGCGGCTGGAGCGTGTGCGGGAAAACCTTGCGCGAACCGGGTTGAAGGCCACAGTCATCGCCGGGGATGCGTTGGAGCATCACGGTCAGTATGACGCCATTCTGTTGGACGCGCCATGTTCCGCCACGGGCACCATTCGTCGGCACCCTGATTTGCCCTTTGCCAAGGACGGATCGGAATTTGGCGGGTTGATTGATCTTCAGGCTCAGATGTTGGCGCATGCCTGGACCTTGCTGAAACCGGGCGGGCGGCTGGTTTATTGTACCTGTTCGCTGCTGCCCGACGAGGGCGAGGTTCAGATCGAAGAGGTGTTGCCCCAGTATCCCGACATGCAGGTCGATCGCGAGGCCGTCATGGTGGCCGGGGTCGAAAAAGACTGGATCACCGAAGAAGGCGGCCTGCGTCTGCGGCCCGATTACTGGGCGGATCGCGGCGGAATGGACGGGTTCTACATCGCCTGTCTGAACAAAACGGAATAAGGCGACGCTTTTCGGTGACTTGACGGGCGTCGCGGTCTATCGTTGGGTCTCAGGCGCCAGCAGAGCGCAAGAGGCAGAGTAACGAGCGGCATGTCGAACTCAGATACCATGGCCAATCGGTGGACGCGGTTCCAGAACCGTCTTTATGCGCGGCTCAGCCAGCGTCGCAAGGCGGTTGCAGGGTTCGCGGGTGAGCCCGAGCCGCGCACTGTGGGCTCGTTCGCGCGGGGTCGCCAGTTGGTTGCGGGCAACCTGTTGTTCGCGGGGTTTCTGGTCGAAGCGCAGGACACCGGCCTGTGGGACGTGACCGCGCCGAGTGCTGGTTTTGATAACGAGCGCCACGGGTTTGCGTGGTTGGATGATCTGGCCGCCGTCGGAGATATGCGCGCCCGTGAAAAGGCACAGCGCTGGGTGTGGGGTTGGATCGACGCTCACGGTCGTGGGCTGGGTCCGGGCTGGGCCCCGGATCTGACCGGGCGGCGGGTGATACGGTGGATCAACCATTCGGCGTTTTTGTTGCGCGGGATGGATGACAAGAAATCCAAGGCGTTTTTTCGGGCTTTGGCGCAGCAATCGTGGTTCCTGTCCAAACGATGGCAGGCCGCGACACCCGGTTTGCCAAGGTTCGAGGCTTTGGCCGGGCTGGTGCAGGCAGGACTGGCGCTGCAAGGGCTTGAGCAGATGGCGGACCCGGCGCTGCGGGCTTTGGCGAGAGAGTGCGAGAAACAGATCGACGCGCAAGGGGGCATCCCAACGCGCAACCCCGAAGAGTTGCTTGAGGTCTTTACGCTGCTGACCTGGACGTCGGCGGCACTCAGTGACTTGGGGCGGGGCACACCCGGGGCGCAAGCAGATGCGATCAAACGTATTGCGCCAACCCTGCGCAACCTGCGCCATTCGGACGGTGCGCTGGCCCGGTTTCATGGGGGTGGCCGCGGTCTTGAAGGGCGGCTGGATCAGGCCCTGGCGCAAAGCGGGGTCCGGCCGCAGCACGCAAGCGGGTTGGCGATGGGATATGCCCGGCTATACGCGGCGCGCACCAGCGTCATCGTGGATGCAAGTGCTCCGCCCAAGGGGGCGGCGTCTTATAACGCGCATGCCTCGACACTGGCGTTCGAGCTTACTTCCGGGCGGCGCCCGTTGATCGTGAATTGCGGCTCGGGCGAGAGTTTCGGGCTGGAATGGCGTCGCGCTGGGCGCGCCACGCCATCTCATTCAACCCTGTGTCTGGATGGCTATTCCAGCGCGCGCCTGACCGGGCCGGTTCCGGGCACCGAGAAAGAGGCGCTGGTTGACGCCCCCAAGGACGTGCCGACAGAGTTCGAAGACGTCATCGAGGGCGCGCGTTTCATGCTCGGCCACGACGGATACACCAAGGTATTTGGTCTGACGCATGCCCGGACCTTCGAGCTGCGCTTTGACGGTCGTGAACTGACGGGCGAGGATATTTTGCTGACGGCGACAGACAAGGCCAAGCGTCAGTTTGACAAGGCTTTGGATGCGTCGAACCTCAAAGGTATCGAGTTTGACGTAAGGTTTCACCTGCATCCGGACGTGGATGCAGCCATTGATCTGGGCGGTGCGGCAGTGTCCATGGCGCTGAAAAGTGGTGAGATCTGGGTATTCCGCCACGATGGTGTGGGAAAATTGTCAGTTGAACCGAGTGTTTATCTTGAGAAGGGGCGCCTGAAGCCACGCGCGACAAAACAGATCGTTCTATCTGGCCGCGCAATGGAGTATGCGACGCGCATCCGGTGGACGTTGAGCAAGGCACAGGATACAGCCTATGCCGTGCGCGACATGCACCGGGACGAGCCCGATTTCGACTGACGCCAAAAGGACCTTTGGACCCATGACCGATCTTCACCCCGTGCGCCGCGCGTTGCTTTCCGTTTCCGACAAGACCGGATTGATAGACCTGGGTAAGGCGCTGGCCGAGCGCGGGGTCGAGTTGCTGTCGACCGGCGGAACCGCCAAGGCACTGCGGGAGGCAGGGCTTGAGGTCAAGGATGTCAGCGATGTGACGGGTTTTCCCGAAATGATGGATGGCCGGGTGAAAACCCTGCACCCGATGGTGCATGGCGGGTTGCTGGCCCTGCGCGACAATGACACCCATGTCGCGGCGATGGAGGAACATGGCATCGGCGCGATCGACCTGCTGGTGGTGAACCTCTATCCGTTCGAGGCAACCGTCGCCAAGGGCGCAGGCTATGATGAGTGTATCGAAAACATCGACATCGGTGGTCCGGCGATGATCCGTGCGGCCTCGAAGAACCATGCTTTCGTCAACGTGGTGGTGGATGTCGAGGATTATTCTTCGTTGCTGGACCAACTGGAAGAGAACTACGGAAAAACGTCGTATGGGTTCCGTCAGTGGCTGGCTCAGAAGGCCTATGCACGCACTGCTGCGTATGACACGGCCGTGTCCAACTGGATGGCGGATGCGCTAAAGCTCGAAGCACCCAAACGCCGTGCCTTTGCCGGTGAGCTGAAACAAACCCTGCGTTACGGCGAGAACAGCCATCAACAGGCGGCCTTCTACACCGATGGTACAAACCGCCCCGGCGTGGCGACCGCCGTGCAGCATCAGGGCAAGGAACTGAGCTACAACAACATCAACGACACCGATGCGGCGTTTGAATTGGTGGCCGAGTTTGATCCGGCGCAAGGGGCGGCCTGCGCCATCATCAAGCACGCCAACCCGTGTGGCGTTGCTACCGGCGCAACTCTGCTGGAGGCGTACAAGTCTGCCTTCGATTGCGACCGCACTTCCGCCTTTGGCGGGATCGTGGCGTTGAATCAACCGCTCGACGCCGAAACTGCGCAGGAGATCACCGGGATTTTCACCGAGGTCGTGATCGCTCCGGGCGCTTCGGACGAGGCCAAGGCGATCTTTGCGGCCAAGAAGAACCTGCGCCTGCTGACGACCGAGGCGCTGCCGGACGTGACCGCAGGCGGTAAGACCGTCCGGCAAGTGGCTGGTGGCCTGCTGGTGCAGGACAAGGACAATGGCTTTGTCGGCATGGATGACCTGAAAGTGGTCACCAAGAAGGCCCCGTCTGATGAACAGATGCGCGACCTGCTGTTTGCGTGGAAAGTCGCGAAACACGTCAAATCCAACGCAATCGTCTACGTCAAGGACGGCGCGACCGTGGGTGTGGGTGCAGGGCAAATGAGCCGCGTGGATTCGGCGCTGATCGCCGCCAAGAAAGCCGAACGCATGGCAGACGTGCTGGAGCTGCCGCAACCGCTGACCATCGGTTCTGCCGTGGCATCGGACGCGTTCTTCCCTTTCCCCGACGGATTGATGGAGGCGGCAGAAGCTGGCGCGACCTGCGTGATCCAGCCCGGCGGCTCGATGCGCGATGACGAGGTGATCGCGGCGGCGGATGAGGCGGGCCTTGCCATGGTCTTTACCGGCATGCGCCACTTCCGCCACTGATGCGGTATCGTCTTCTGCTTTGGGCTGCGCTTGCGGCATTTCTGATCGACCAGATCAGCAAATATCTGGTCGTTCACGTCATGCGCGTGGCCGAGGGCAATATCGACGTTCTGCCGCCCCTGCTGGTGTTCAAATACGGCGAGAATCGGGGCATCAATTTCGGCCTTTTTCAAGGCGACACCGATGCGGCACGCTGGGTGTTGATCGGGATTTCGCTGGCAATCTCGCTGGGTGTACTGATCTGGTTGCTGCGGTCCACACCGTCTAAACTGATGCAGCTCTGTGGTGGGCTGCTGATCGGCGGGGCGCTTGCGAATGTCTTGGATCGGATGCTGTATGGCTATGTGCTGGACTTTCTGAACATGTCCTGCTGCGGGATCAACAACCCGTTTGTTTTCAACCTTGCCGACGTGTTCATCTTTGCCGGTGCCATCGGACTTGTGTTGTTTGATGGAAAAAAGGCCTCGTGACGCGCCCGGGGAAATGCGATAAAAGCCCCTCAAACAGGCTGGAGACTTCGATGCGGTTGCCGCGTTCCATAATTGCAGTGACATTGGCCGTTGCGACGGCGGGATGCTCTGACATTGGCTTGCGCCATCTTGAAGCGCCCGGCCCGGGTCCGGATGAATTCTCGGTCCTGCCGGTCAAGCCGCTGACACAGCCGAAGGATTATCAGTTTCTGCCTGCGCCGACTCCCGGCGGGGGCAATCTGACCGACCCGACGCCCAATGCGGACGCAGTTGTGGCGCTGGGGGGGAATGCGGCGGCGTTGAATCCAAACACGCCGATCCCGTCATCGGATGGGGCGCTTGTGACAGCGTCCAGCCGCTATGGTGTGCCAGCGAACACCCGGCAGGTCGTCGACAGCGAAGATGCCGCGTTCCGCAAAAAGCAGGGCCGCTTTACCAGATTGCGTCTGTTCAAGGTCGACCGGTACTCGCAAATCTATCGCCGCCAAGCCCTTGATGCGGACATTCAGAACGAAGCCGCGCGCCGTGCGGGGATCGAAACGCCCTCGTCACCGCCGGTCGATGAATAATCCTTAACTTTTCGTCATCGGCCTTGAACCCGCGCCGCACCACCGTAGTTTGAAGATCAAAGAACGAAACGGAGGATGCCCCATGGTTCGGGCCCTGGCATTGTCGGCCGCCCTGATCGCCGCCACACCGGTTTTTGCCGAAGATGGCCTTGAGGCGGTCACGACCTTTACGCTGGACAACGGCATGGATGTCGTGGTGATCGAAGATCACCGCGCCCCTGTGGTGCAGCATATGGTCTGGTATCGCGCAGGTTCAGCGGATGAGCCGATTGGCTCGTCCGGTGTGGCTCATTTCCTCGAGCATTTGCTGTTCAAGGGGACCGATACGCTTGCACCGGGTGAGTTTTCGGCGACCGTTGCAGCCAATGGCGGCAATGACAACGCGTTCACGTCCTATGACTATACCGCTTATTATCAGCGCGTTGCAGCCGACAGGCTGGAATTGATGATGCAGATGGAAGCGGACCGGATGCGCAACATCCGCTTGTCCGACGAAGATATCCGCACCGAGCGTGACGTGATCATAGAAGAACGCAACCAGCGTACCGAAAACAACCCGCGCGCCCTGTTTGGCGAGCAGATGAATGCCGTTCAGTACCTGAACCACCGCTATGGTGTTCCGATCATCGGTTGGCGGCACGAGATGGAAACGCTGGACATGGACGATGCGCTGTCCTTCTACCAGACCCATTATGCGCCAAATAACGCGATCCTTGTGGTCACCGGCGATGTGCAACCCGATGAGGTCAAAGCACTGGCGGATCAGTATTATGGTGTGATCCCAGCCAACCCTGACCTGCCCGAACGGGTGCGATCCCAGGAACCGCCGCAAACCGCTGAACGTCGCCTGATCTATAAGGATGCGCGCGTGTCGCAGCCCTATGTCCAGCGCAGCTACCTCGCGCCCGAGCGTGACCCCGGCGCGCAGGAAAAGGCGGCTGCGCTGTTCCTGCTGGCAGAATTGCTGGGGGGCGGGAACACGTCCTATCTGAGTGAAAAGCTGCAGTTCGAGGAACAAAAGGCCATTTATACGACCGCGTTCTACCGTGGAGTGTCCCTGGACGACACGACCTTTGATCTGTTGGTCGTCCCCGCGCAGGGCGTGTCCCTGCAAGAGGCCGAAGATTCAATGGATCAGGCCGTGGCCGACTTTATTGCCGAAGGAGTGAACCAAGAGGATCTGGACCGCATCAAGATGCAGCTTCGCGCCTCGCAAACGTATGCGCGCGACAATGTGGACGGTATTGGCAACCGGTATGGCCGCGCCCTGACCAGCGGGTTGACGGTCGAGGATGTGCAGGCGTGGCCCGATATCCTTCAGGCTGTGACCGGCGACGAGATTATCGCAGCCGCCCGAGAGGTCTTGCAGCCGGAATCCTCTGTAACCGGCTGGCTGATGCGTGACGACGAGGTGACGCAATGAAACGGATATTCGCAACCCTGATCGCATTTGTCATCGCGTTGCCCGCTTGGGCCGAGATCGAGATTCAGGAGGTCACCTCACCCGGTGGGATCACGGCTTGGCTTGTTGAAGATCACTCGATTCCGTTCACCGCGCTGGAGCTGCGCTTTCGCGGCGGTACGTCTTTAGATGATCCCGACAAGCGCGGGGCCACATATCTGATGAGCGGCCTGATCGAAGAAGGGGCCGGGGACATGGATTCCCGCACCTATGCGCGCGAATTGGAATCGCTGGCGGCTTCGTTCAGCTATAATGCGGGCGATGATACGGTTTCGGTCTCGGCGCAGTTTCTGACCGAAAACCGGGATGACGTGATTGATCTGCTGCACACCACGCTCCACGAACCCCGGTTCGATCAGGATGCCGTTGATCGTGTCAGGGGGCAGGTCCTGTCGGGCCTGCGCTCGGACCAGACAGACCCAAATGACATCGCAGGGCGCAATTTTGCGCGTATGGCCTATGGGGACCATCCTTATGGGTCCGAGGGGAAAGGCACTATTGACAGCGTGACGGCCCTGACCCGCGACGACGTCGTTTCAGCCTTTGAGAACGTGTTTGCGAAAGATCGGCTCTATGTAGGCGCGGTCGGCGATATCACTGCGGATGAGTTGGGTGCGTTGTTGGACAAATTGCTGGCCGATCTGCCCGAAACAGGAAAACCCATTCCGGACCGTGCCGAAGTGTCGATCCCCGGCGGCATCAGTGTTGTCGAATTCGACACCCCTCAGTCGGTTGCTCTGTTCGGACATGCGGGCATTGATCGCGATGATCCCGATTTCTTTGCGGCGTTTGTTCTGAACCACATTCTGGGCGGAGGCGGGTTTGAAAGCCGTCTGATGCAGGAAGTGCGTGAAAAGCGCGGGCTGACTTATGGCGTGGCAACCTATCTTGTCCCCAAGGATCTAGCGTCGGTTTACCTGGGGTCGGTGTCGTCCTCAAACGACCGCATCGCCGAGGCGGTTGACGTGATCCGAAACGAATGGGCGCGCGCGGCGTCCGAGGGCGTCACACAGAAAGAGCTGGATGATGCCAAGACCTATCTGACGGGTGCGTACCCGCTGCGGTTTGACGGGAACGGTCAGATTGCCAGCATCATGGTCGGGATGCAGATGGATGACCTGCCGATCGACTATATCTCGACCCGCAACGACAAGGTGAACGCGGTGACGCTGGAAGACGTGAATCGTGTCGCGTCAGAGCTGCTGGACCCCGAAGGTCTGCACTTCACGGTCGTCGGCAAACCCGAAGGTCTGGACGGCTAAAGTTCAGGCTGCCGTGGGCCGCTTCTGGGCCTGCAATGTGTGTTTGTTGCTGTTCAACAGCTTTTGCCGCGCATGCCTGAAATGCGCGGCTTTCAGTGCGTCGTCGATATGCCGGTTTCGCCGCAGCAGCCGGGACAGGCGGCGGTCGTCGAATACCAGGCAAGTTGTGGGTTCCGTGGCGATTACCGTGGCCGTCGCAGGCAGACCGAGGCTGAAGGTCAGCTCTCCCAAAATCTCATTGGCGCCGCATTGATTGATCACCTGTCCGTCTTTCAGAACCGTTGTGCGCCCTTTCAGGACAAATCCCAGAAAGTCGGTCGTCTCACCTTCTTCGATCATGATATCTCCGTTATCAAAATCCTGTATCGCAGCCGTGTTCAGCAATCTGCGGGCCTGATGGGGTTTGAGCGAGTGCAGGTGTTGAGAGATGAATTGTCGCTCGGCCTCTGAAAAGCGCACCAAATGGCGCGAGAGGTATCCGCGCAGCAGTCCGATGACCGAGATCGCGATATAGGACATCTGGATGATCGCCCCGGCCAGATTAAACTCCTCCGCCATGCTGATCAGCACGCAGCCAGCCGCCACAATGACCAGAACAGGGTATAGCACGCCGTTACCCCGGACGATGCCGACCTGCAGTAAAAAGTAGTTCAGGATATACAGCCCCGCCCCGAACACGCCCACCATCGTGACCAGTTGAAGGGACGTTGGAATATCTGTCGGAAAATTCAGCATGAAAAAGGCCCATTCTGGAATTGAATGGGCCTTACACTGAGACAGGGTAGTGAACTTGTATGTGACCCGCGTCACAACATGTTCACGCATGAGCAGGCTTTCGCCTGCGTAAGATGAACAGGCCGGACCGCGGGCCGCGCGCCCTATTCGCCGTAGGGCACCCAGATGTTCTTGACCTCGGTCGCCGCCTGCAGGAACCGGCGCGTGTGATCCACGTTCCAATCGGTTGCCTTGGCGTTGTTGACCCAGGTGCGTTTGAGGTTTCCGGCCGAGACGACCTCGATCTCTTTTGACAGGTCCGTGGACGAGAACGACCAGACTGCATCCACGTTCAGATGCGACGCCAGCGGTTTCGCCAGTTCCGCATGACTTCCGGTCAGGATGTTGACCACGCCTGCGGGCACGTCCGAGGTTTCAAGGATCTGGTAGAAATCCGTGGCAGCCAGCGGATAGGGCTCGGACGCGGCCAGCACCACCCGGTTGCCCATCGCAATCGCCGGTGCCATGGCCGATACCAGACCCAGCAAAGGTGCCTCATCCGCGCACAGCGCGCCGATCACGCCCACGGGTTCTTTCATCGCAATCGCGACGCCCCGGATCGGGACGCCATGCACCTGACCGTCATACTTGTCTGCCCATGCTGCGGCAGTGAACAGGCGCTGAATCGAGGCCTCAACCTCAGATGCGCCGGTTTTGCCGCCCGTCATGGCGTCGATCCGAGTGGCGAACTCATCCGCTCGGGCTGAGAGGTTTTCGCCAATATAATACAGGATCTGCGCCCTGAGGTGGCCTGTTGTCTTGGACCAGCCTTTTGCGCCCGCCGCAGCCTCGACCGCGTTACGTACGTCCTTGCGGTTTGCCAGACCCACATGCCCCAACAGGCCGGATTTGCCCCAAATGGGCTTGGAATAGCCGCCATCGGGCCGCGCCTGCTTGCCGCCAACATACATTTTTGCAGTACGGTCGATTGGATCGACTGGCGCGCCCTCGCCGGTGGTGGCGTCAAGTTTCGTCAGCGCCTTGGTCTTGCCCTTGGGCTTGGTATAGGCGGTCAGACCTTCCCAGCCGCCTTCACGCCCGAACCCGCTTTCGCGCACGCCACCAAAACCGGCAGCGGCATCGAACAGGTTGGTGGCATTCACCCAGACCACGCCTGCAACCAATTTCGGTGCGATGTCCAGCGCGAGGTTCACATTCTCGGTCCAGACCGTCGCGGCCAGCCCATAGCGGGTGTTATTGGCCAGCTCGACCGCCTCGGACGGGGTGCGGAAGGTGGACGACACCAGAACCGGGCCAAAGATTTCCTCCTGCATCAGCGGGTCCGAGGTTTCCAGCCCCGAAATCAGCGTTGGCGGGTAGTAGCAACCATTCTTGGGCAGCGCGCAATCGGCTTGGTAGAGGTCACCTGCGGTGTTGCTTTCGACCATTCCCTTGATGGTCTGCAACTGAACCGGGTCCACGACCGCGCCGACGTCGATGCATTTGTCCAGCGGGTCGCCAATGCGCAGGTTGTCCATCCGCGCGCGCAGCTTGGCATGAAAGCGATCAGCGATCCCTTCCTGCACCAGAAGACGCGAGCCTGCACAGCAGACCTGACCCTGATTGAACCAGATCGCATCAACCAGCCCTTCGATGGCTGAATCAATATCGGCATCGTCAAAGACGATGTATGCGGACTTGCCGCCCAGTTCCAACGTCAATTCCTTGCCTGAACCCGCCGTCGCTTCGCGGATGCGCCGCCCCACAACGGTTGAGCCGGTAAAGGCGATCTTGTCCACATCCGAGGCGACGATCATCTCGCCCACCTCACCGTCGCCGGTGACGATGTTGACCACGCCCTTGGGCAGCCCGGCTTGTGAACAGATATCGGCAAATAGCAGCGCGGTCAGCGAGGTATATTCGGCGGGTTTCAGAATGACCGTGTTCCCCATCGCCAGGGCCGGGGCCACTTTCCACGCCAGCATCAGCAGGGGGAAATTCCACGGGATGATCTGACCGCACACACCCAAAGCCTGCGCGTCGGGCAACTCGCTCTCCATCAATTGCGCCATGCCCGCGTGATAGTAGAAATGCCGCTGGACCAGAGGGATGTCGATGTCGCGTGATTCCCGGATCGGCTTGCCATTGTCGAGGCTTTCCAGCACCGCGAACAGGCGCGAATGCTTCTGCAACAGCCGGGCAATGGCATAGAGGTATCGCGCACGGCCAGCACCGCCCAGCTTTTCCCACTTGGGCTGGGCTTTGCGGGCGGCGGAAACGGCGGCGTCCACGTCGCCTTGCTTGGCTTGGGTCAGCTTGGCCAGAACCTCTCCGGTCGCCGGATTGCGGCTTTCGAAGCCCTTGCCCGGCTTGGTGAAGGCACCGTCAATGTAGTGGCCGAACTTGCCACCCTGATCGACCAGCCATGCCAAAGCCTCAGCAGCGCTTTCGGGGGCGGGGCCATACTCCATGGTCTCGAAAATCTCTTTGACTGTCATTGTTCTTTCCTCAGCCCATGGAGTGGCGGTAGCCAGCCGAGTACGCCCCGGTGACATAATGTTCTAACTGCCGCTCGATATCGCCCAGCAGCGAGGACGCGCCAAAGCGGAACAGGTCCGGTTCCAGCCAGCGGTCGCCCAGCTCATCCTTGATCAGCGACAGGTAGACCAGCGCGTCTTTCGCCTTGGAAATCCCGCCCGCAGGTTTGTAGCCGACGCGATAGCCGGTGCGGTCATAATAATCGCGGATCGCGCGGATCATCACGAGGGTAACGGGCAGCGTCGCGTTGACGCTTTCCTTGCCGGTCGACGTCTTGATGAAATCCGCCCCCGCCATCATGCACACGACCGAGGCACGGGCGACATTGCGCAGGCTACCCAGCTCTCCGGTCGCGAGGATGGCTTTGACGTGCGCATCACCGCAGGCGGTTCGGAACGCCTTCATCTCATCATACAATGCCTGCCAATCCCCCGACAGGACGTGACGGCGAGAGATGACGATGTCGATTTCCTCGGCCCCTGCTTTGACGCTTTCTTCAATCTCGGCCACACGCAGGTGAAAAGGCGACAAACCCGCCGGAAAACCGGTTGAGACGGCAGCCACCGGGATGCCGGTGCCTTTCAGCGCATCTACAGCGGTTTCGACCATATCATGATAGACGCAGACGGCGCCTGTGGTGATCGGCGGCATATCCATCGCCTGCAACAGCGCGGGGGCGACCGGTTGACGGGCCTTGGCACACAGACGGCGCACGCGCCCCACAGTGTCATCACCGGACAGCGTTGTCAGGTCGATCATCGTGATCGCCTTCAGCAGCCACGCGGCCTGATAGTCTTTTTTCACCGACCGTCGACCCGGCAAGGTCGCGGCGCGGCGCTCGATTGCCGAGGTGTTGGCCTGAACCCCCCGAACCCAATCGAGATCCAGATCCATTCCGGGGTTCCGAGGTTCGGTCACTTGCGGCAGATGCGCGGTGCGCACGGGGCTGTCTGAGCTCTGCGTATCCATCTTCACATCCTTTGGGAAGTTTGCGCCAAAATCGCACGGGTTGCGCCTAAATGGAAGGCGTGCCGACTGGCTTAGGGCAATTTTTTTGACCAAATGGACAAAAATAGAGGCTTTTCTTGCGAATAATTCGCAATAGCGTTGACTTAGTTGCGAATGGTTCGCATATTCGGGCTTAAGGGGATAGAAAGCCGGGGTCACATTATGATTCGTCGTACCTTTATTGCAGCGCTGGCATTTGCCGCTGCACTGCCCGTTACGGCATGGGCCGAGGCACCGCTGAAGGTGGTGGCAACCACGGGTATGATTGCTGACGCCGTTCGCCAGGTTGGGGGCGATGAGGTCGACGTCAAAGGCCTGATGGGTCCGGGCGTGGACCCGCATGCCTATCGTCAGACCCGTAGCGATATCGTTGCCATGACCCGCGCCGATCTGATCCTGTGGCACGGGCTGTACCTTGAGGCGCAGATGGAGGATTTCTTCCACGATCTGGGCCGCAAACGCTCCGTCGTGGCGGTGGCCGAAGGGGTCGACCCCTCAAAGTTGCGGGCGCATGACGACTACGCCGACAAGTTCGACCCGCATGTCTGGATGAGCCCGGCCCTGTGGCGCGACGTGGTGGTCGAGGTGCAGGCGGCCCTGACCGAAGCACGCCCTGAGGCTGCTGACCTTTTTGCAAGTAACGCTCAGGAACATCTGGCTGAGATTGAACAGTTGGAAGTCTATGCTGCTGAGGCCCTTGCCTCTGTCCCCGAAAACAACCGCGTGCTGGTTACGGCGCATGATGCGTTTGGCTATTTCGGGGCGGAATATGGCTATGAGGTGATGGGCATTCAGGGGATATCAACCCAGTCCGAGGCCGGTCTGAACCGGATCGGAGAATTGGTCGACACGCTGGTCGACCAGCAGCTTACGGCGGTCTTCGTCGAAAGCTCGGTTTCTGACCGGTCAATGCGCGCCTTGATTGAGGGTGCCGCTGCACGGGGCCATGAGGTTGGCGTCGGCGGCGAGCTTTACTCGGACGCCATGGGCGAGCCTGGAACTTACGAAGGCACCTATGTCGGGATGCTGGATCACAATATCACCGTGATTGCCGGGGCGTTGGGCGCGGATGTGCCTGACCGCGGCATGAACGGAAAGCTGTCTGCGGGGTTTTGAGTGATGCTGGAGATGGCCGCTGATCAGGGTCTTTCGATATCAGAGAACAGCCTTGACGACAGCCCGTTGGCGATCCGGGGTCTGACGGTCTCATACGGCCAGAAACCTGCGGTTTTTTCGGTGGATATGACGGTTCAGCCGGGCGCGATGACTGCGATCATCGGGCCTAACGGCGCGGGCAAGTCCACCCTGCTAAAGGCAGCTTTGGGCATTGTCTCGCCCTTGTCCGGTCAGGTGACGGTGTTTGGCAGGCCGCTGGACAAACAGCGTGAGCGGATCGCCTATGTCCCGCAGCGGGCCAGTGTCGACTGGGATTTTCCGACCCGTGTGATCGACGTGGTGCTGATGGGATTGTCTGCTCAGTTGGGGCTTCTCGGCCGGGTTCGGTCCCGTCACATGTCGCGGGCGATGGACTGTCTGCACCGGGTAGGAATGCGCGACTTTGCCGATCGCCAGATCGGTCAGTTGTCGGGTGGCCAGCAACAGCGCGTTTTTCTGGCACGCGCCTTGGCTCAGGACGCGGAGCTTTACCTGCTGGACGAGCCATTTGCAGGCGTTGATGCGGCCACCGAGAAGGCCATCATAGCCGTGCTGAAGGACCTGAAAACATCAGGCAAGACAGTTGTCGCCGTGCATCACGATCTGGCGACCGTCACTGATTATTTCGACCACGTCTTCCTGATCAACACGCGCAAAGTGGCCGAAGGCCCGGTGGCCAAGGCGTTCACCGCCGAAACGCTGCAATCGGCGTATGGAGGCCGTCTTGCCACCGCTCAGATCGACCAGATCTCACGCGCGCTGGGGTAAACATGCTTTGGGATGCCCTGACCCTGCAGCTTGGCTATAACGCCACGCTGGTCGCCATCGGTGCGACCTTGCTGGGCGTATCGGCGGGGGTCACCGGAACATTTCTGTTTCTGAGAAAACGGGCGCTTGTCAGCGACGCGATCAGCCATGCGACCCTGCCGGGTGTGTGTCTGGCCTTTATGGTTTTGGTTGCGCTTGGGGGCGATGGTCGCAACCTGATAGGCTTGCTGGTTGGCTCTGCCCTGTCCGCATGGGTGGGCCTGCTGTGCATGAACTGGCTGACCCGGCACACAAGGCTGGCCGAGGACGCTGCGATCGGCGCGGTCCTGTCTGTGTTCTTTGGATTTGGTATCGTGCTGCTGACGGTGATTCAGACAATGGGAATGGGCCGTCAGGCGGGGCTGGAAGGGTTCCTGCTGGGCTCGACGGCGGGCATGTTGTGGGCTGACGCCCTGATCATCGCGGTCGGGGGCGCGGCGACACTGGCATTGGTGATGATCATTCGCCGCCCCATGACGCTGGTGGCGTTTGACGCCGAATATGCGGCGGCCCGTGGGCTTGCAGTGCATCGCATTGACCTTGCGATGATGGGGCTGGTCATGGCCGTGACGGTTGTGGGGCTGAAAATCGTCGGGTTGATCCTGATCGTTGCCCTGCTGATCATCCCGCCCGTTGCCGCGCGTTTCTGGACCGAGCGGTCGGAACGTGTTGTGCTGCTGGCCGGGCTGACCGGAGGGCTTTCGGGATATCTGGGAGCGGCGCTGTCGGCCTCGGCCCCCAATCTGCCAACCGGTCCGATCATTGTTCTGGTCAGCTTCGCCCTGTTTGCAGTGTCCTTATTGCTTGCGCCGGTGCGGGGGGTTTTGGCGGCTGTCTTGCGGCATCTCAGGTTCCAACGCAGGGTCCATATTCGACAAGGGCTTTTGGCGCTGGCGCAGGGGCAAAAAATCTACGAACCGCTAACACTCCGCCTGTTACGCAGCGCCGGGCTGGTGCGGGCCGATGGCGTTGCGACCGAGGCGGGCAGGGCGCGCGCTGCAAAGGCGCTGCGTGACGAAAAACGATGGGAGATCGTCCGGGCGGATCAGGCGCACGAGGCCACAGCCGCACTGTATGACGGGTTACGTGACATTGAGACCGTCCTGACCCGGGATCAGATCATCGAAATCGACCGTCAGATCGGCGGCCCGCAGGGAGTGACCCCATGAGCGGAGAAGAATTCGTTCCCCTGTCCCTGACACCGATGCTGATCGGAACTTTTGCAGCCGTCGCCTGCGCCTTGCCGGGCAATTTTCTGGTGTTGCGCAAACAGGCCCTGATCGGGGATGCAATCAGCCACGTTGTTTTGCCCGGTATCGTTGTGGCCTTTCTGCTGACCGGAGCGATTTCGACTTGGCCCATGATGCTGGGCGCGGCAGGCGCTGCGGTGGTGGCGGTCATCATGATCGAGGCGATCCGCAGGCTGGGCCAGATTGAAACCGGTGCCGCAATGGGGGTTGTCTTTACCACCATGTTTGCGGCCGGGGTGCTGTTGCTGGAGCAAACCGACACATCGACCGTTCATTTGGACGTCGAACACGCATTGTATGGAAATCTTGAAAGCCTGATCTGGTTGGACGCGGTAGGATGGGCGTCTGTGTGGGATCTTCAGGCGTTGGCGGGATTGCCGCCTGAATTGCCCCGTATCGCGCTGACCTTGGCCGGTGTCTGCTTGTTCACTTGGCTGTTCTGGCGACCGCTAAAGATCTCTACCTTCGACGAAGGATTTGCCCGAACGATCGGTATCCGGACCGGAGCGCTGGGCATGGCTTTGGTGATTGTCGCGGCGATTGCGGCTGTTGCCGCGTTTGATGCCGTAGGGTCGATCATCGTGATCGCGATGTTCATTTGCCCCCCGGCGGCGGCGCGCATGATGACCAACCGATTGGAAACCCAGATCGGATGGAGCATCGTTTTTGCAGTCATCTCGGCTGTCGCGGGCTATGTGCTTGCGGGCTACGGCCCGTTGTGGCTGGGCGCTGTTGATGCCGTAAGCGCCGCGGGAATGATCGCGACGGTTTCCGGCCTGATCCTTGCCTGCGCTGCGATCTGGGGCCCTTGCCGAACGCGGACCGGCGCGCCCGGCGCGGCTTGACTAGGCGTGATCTTGCTACGTGCGAATACGGACTTTCGGCTGATCTCCGCCCACCAAATGACCCCGGCCAGAGTTTAAGAGTCACACGCGTTTCTTCGTGCTACGAACCTCACATTGCTAAAGAACGTCCACCACTCACAACGGTTCGTTCGGACAATCGCGGCGATTGTCGCCGCCTCTCTTAGACGCGACGCGATTGTTCGAACGCCCCCTCGCCTTCCTGAAATTCAAGCCCCAAACCTGTGGCAGAATCGTGTGCGGTTGTGCTAGGTCTTGGGGTATGGCGCAAGCGAACCCCAATATCAGCGAAACTCGGCCAGTCATTCGGCAACTCGACGATGCTGCGATCAATCGCATCGCGGCCGGTGAGGTGATCGAGCGTCCAGCCTCTGCCGTGAAAGAGTTGGTTGAGAACGCAATCGACGCGGGATCAACACGCATTGCCATAGATATCGCAGACGGCGGCAAGACGCTGATTCGCGTCACCGATGATGGCTGCGGGATTTCCGGCAAGGATTTGCCACTGGCGCTGTCTCGTCATGCGACATCCAAAATCGACGGGTCGGACCTGCTGAACATCCATACTTTCGGGTTCCGGGGCGAGGCGCTGCCGTCACTGGGCGCAGTGGGACGGCTGACGATCACCAGCCGCGTTGCAGGGGATGACGCCGCTTCGATCCATGTCGCGGGCGGCAAGATGGGGGCCGTGAAACCCGCCGCTCTCCGCGCGGGTACGGTGGTTGAACTGCGCGACCTGTTCTTTGCCACGCCCGCGCGCCTGAAATTCATGCGCACCGACCGGGCCGAGGCGCAGGCGATCACTGACACCGTCAAGCGGCTGGCCATGGCAGAGCCTGCGACCACCTTCACCCTGCGCGATGTCTTGGGCGGGGGTGAGGGGCGCGTGACCTTCCGCGCCGACCGCGAGAATGGCGACCTGTTCGATGCGCTACACGCCCGGCTTGCCCGCGTGATCGGGCGTGAATTTGCCGAGAACGCCTTGCAGATCGACGCCACGCGCGAGGGGATACGCCTCTATGGGTATGCCGCCCTGCCGACCTATTCGAGGGGCGCGGCGGTGGCGCAGTATCTGTTCGTCAATGGCCGTCCGGTGCGCGACAAGATGCTGACCGGGGCGCTGCGGGCGGCGTATTTCGATTTCCTCAGCCGCGACCGCCACCCGGCAGCGGCTTTGTTCATCGACTGTGACCCGACGCTGGTCGATGTGAATGTCCACCCCGCGAAGTCCGAGGTTCGGTTTCGCGATCCCGGCGAGGCGCGTGGGTTGATCGTTTCGGCCCTGCGGCATGCGCTGGCCGAGGCTGGGCATCGGGCATCCTCGACCGTGGCAAACGCGACCTTGGGCGCGATGAAGCCCGAACCTGCGCAACCCGCTCCGGCGCGGGTGTATCAGATGGACCGGCCCTCGCTTGCTGCGCGACAGGTGGCTTATCAAGCGCAGGCTCCGGGGTTTGCCGAACTGTCGCAGGATTACAGCGGCAGCGTTGTCGAACCTGCGCCCGTGGTCACAGAAGAGCCCCCGGCGCAGGACTTGCCGTTGGGCGCGGCGCGCGGTCAGGTGCATGAGAACTACATCATTGCCCAAACCGCCGACGGTATGGTGATCGTGGACCAACACGCGGCGCATGAACGTCTGGTTTATGAAAAACTCAAACGTCAGATGGCTGAGAACGGCGTGGCTGCGCAGGCGCTGCTGATCCCAGAGATTGTCGAACTTTCCGAAAGCGATTGCGCCCGCCTGATGGCCGTGGCCGATGACCTTTCACGCCTTGGCCTGACGCTGGAACCTTTTGGCGGCGGCGCTATTGCCGTGCGCGAAACGCCTGCGATTCTGGGCGAGGTCAATGCGCGCGCGATGATCCTGGATATTCTGGATGAGCTCGCCGATCAGGGCGAAAGCCAGACCGTGCAGGCGCGGATCGAAGCGATCCTGAGCCGCGTAGCCTGTCATGGTTCGGTCCGGTCGGGCCGTCGGATGCGAGCCGAGGAGATGAACGCCCTGCTGCGCGAGATGGAGGCGACGCCCCATTCCGGCCAGTGCAACCATGGGCGGCCAACTTATGTGGAACTGAAACTGGCTGATATCGAACGCCTGTTCGGACGCAGTTGATCCCACGCGTGCTGCGCGGTAAGAAGAATAAAACAAGAACATTCGAGGCGACATGATCGAGATTGCTGGCACACAAATTGCATTGAACGACCCCGTGATCCTGATTGGCGGCGGCATTGTTACGCTGATCCTGCTGTTGTTGTTCCTGTCATTGCGTGCCGCCAACCGCTCGGCGCGGATGGCAGAGCCGTTGGCGCGGCAGATGGCGCATCTGGGACAGAATGTGCAGCAGTTGGGTCAAGGGCAGGAGCAGTTGCGTGGTGGCCTTCAGCATGTCTCGGACACGCAGGCCAATGCGCAGGTGCAGGTGATCCAGACGGTCGAGGCGCGGCTTTCCTCGGTCCAGCAGCAGATGAATGACCGGCTGGCGGACAATGCGATGAAATCCGCCCGTGCGCTGGCCGAGATGCAGGAGCGGATGAAGGAAACATTGCATGGGTCGTCGAAACAGACCGCGACCTCGCTGACGCAATTGCAGGAACGGCTGGCGGCCATAGACAAGGCGCAGGACAATATCACCAAACTGTCGGGCGATGTGCTGTCGTTGCAGGATATCCTGTCGAACAAGCAACGACGCGGGATGTTCGGTGAGATTCAGTTGAACGATATCGTGTCCAAGGCGCTGCCCGCCGACAGCTATTCGCTGCAAGCCACCTTGTCGAACGGCAAGCGCGCGGATTGCCTGATTCATCTGCCCAACCCGCCCGGACCCATTGTCATTGACGCGAAATTTCCGTTGGAGGATTTCGAGGCGCTGGCGGCGGCTCAGACCAAAGCCGATGTCGAACGGTGCCTGAAAGCGTTTGGCGCCGCTGTGAAGGTCCACATCAAGGCGATTTCGGAAAAATACATTCTGGATGGCGAAACCGCCGATGGCGCGCTGATGTTCGTTCCATCCGAGGCGATCTATGCCGAGTTGCATGCGCGTCTGCCCGATGTGGTCCGCGACGGATTTGCTGCGCGCGTTTGGATCGTTTCGCCCACCACCTGCATGGCGACGCTGAACACCATGCGCGCGATCCTAAAAGACGCGCGGATGCGGGAACAGGCGGGGGCCATCCGCAAGGAATTGGGGATGCTGCACAAGGATGTTGAACGGCTGGGCGACCGCGTGGCCAATCTGGACCGTCACTTTGGACAGGCGGCCAAGGATATCTCGGACATCAAGATCAGCGCCGAAAAAGCCGGGCGTCGCGCGCAGCGCCTGGACAATTTCGATTTCGAGGAACTCGCGCCGGACGATCACGCCAACGTGGTGCCGCTTGGGAAAAGTGAGGCTTAAGCGCTACTGGATCGAAAGATCCAGATTGTATCCAACCGTCTTGTCGGTATCCCGGTCATTGCCCATGAGGTAGACGCGGATCGTGTAATCCCCGTCCTCTGGCAGCTCAACCCGCGCGGTATTTCCGTTGATGGACCCGTTATAGATTGCTGCGCCGTCACTGCCCGGCGGCAGGACGTTAAAGTAGATTACACCATACCCGTTGGTGTCGCTGACCTGAAGTTCGGCGAACAGTTCCTGCCCGGCTTTTGCACCCAATCGGTAGTCGAAATACTCGTTGCCCGTAACGGTTCCGTTGACCATCGTGCCATAGTTGCCCGTCTCGAACTTCACGTCGGCAACGCTCTGTGCATTGGCAGATGTGGCGAACCCGATACAGGCAAGCGTCAGGGCAAGTGCTTTCATGACTACATCCTCCGATTGTAGGGTCGAAGTCTCAGTATAGCACAAAACCGCTGCTCAGGTCAGATGCGAAGAAAGGGCTGGAACAGGCGTGGCATCAGCTTGCTGAACTTCAACGGTGCATCCGTCACGGCCAGGCATATGCAATCCTCAGAGATATCGGCCGTTGGCGTGTGGTGCAGGTCTTCATCCGCAATTTCGACATCGCCGCGCGCAAAGTGGTCGACTTCATCCGAGAAAGCCCCTTGCAGGACCATCGTCAATTCCATGCCATTGTGACTGTGATCAGGCACGGCGGCCCCTGCCGGGATAAACAGCAATCTGGCTGTGGCTTCGCGTGTTGTGGGCAGGATCGCCTGTTTGACCCCCATTCCAATCGCGCGCCACTGGATGTCATTTACGTCTCCACCCACATAATCCTGCAGCGGAGCGGGAAGCACGGAACAGCCGGGACGCGCAGCCTTGGCCACCGGCGCACCCTTGGCGATCAGCGCCATGGTCGCGGCCAGCGACCCGTCGCTGAGCGCCGCGCTGTCATCCTGATCCTGCAAGACACACCCGCCAACGGCCTCAAAACTTTCGGCGCGCGCGCGGCAGTGGTCGCACAACGACAGATGCGTTGCGACCATCAGGTCGAATGCTTCTGGCAGACCGCCTGCGGCATAGGCCATCAGCAGGTCATCTGTCAGGTGATGTTTGATCTTGTTGCTCATCGTCATCATCTCAGTTCATCGCGTGGCGCAAGCGGTCCAGCGCCAGCCGTATACGTGATTTGATCGTTCCCAGGGGCAACCCGGTCTGAGACGCAATCTCTCGGTGACTCAGGTCGCCGAAATACGCCTTTTCGATCAGTTCTCTCTGCGCCTCTGGCAACGCCGATAATGCGTCGCGCAATTGCGCGGTTTCCTGTTGTAACGCAAGGACGTCATGCTGTTCCGGTTCCGCCTCGGGACCCCAACCCAGATCTTCGGGTTCTGGTCGCCGTTGCTTGCGCAAAACGTCAATGCGTTTGTTCCGTGCGATCGTGAAGACCCAAGTGGCCACGGTCGCGCGCGAGGGGTCGAACAGATGCGCCTTGTGCCACAAGGTCGCCATCACCTCTTGCGCGCATTCCTCGGCCATCGCCGCATCCGACCCCGATTTGATCAGGAACGCCTTGATGCGTGGCGCAAAGTACTGGAACAGTTCGGCAAAGGCCGCCTGATCCTGCGCATCCCGAATGCGGGTCACGTGTTCAACCCACTCGGTCCTGGTATTGCAACTGCCGTTTGCTTCGTTCACCGGCCTGCCCCTGATACGTTCCTTCGCGTGCCAGGTTTTTGCTAGGGGCCCGTCGGCCACCGGTTCATCCAAGCTCGCGGTATCGATCTCGGTAAACATAACCACATTACGCGGGCCTGCCCAAGGCGGATCACTTTCTGCGGCAAATAATAATCCATATGGGCATTCGCTTCGTAGAATACCTGTATAAGGTCTAGGGAAAAGGCCGCCGTTTGAACGGTTTACAGAAAGATTGGAAAAGGCCGCATGAACCGGGTCGATCACATTGCAGGGCATACGTATCACGGGCGGAAAGGGGCGATAGAAAACGCCTTTCGCTATTCGGTCGACTACATCCTGCTGGACCCGGAAAATACCGGTCCCACGCCCGCGTTGTTTACCGTCAACGGTGTAAACGTGACGAATTGGCGGGATCGTGATCACGGCGGTGAGCCCGGCAAAGGGCGCGGTGCCGCTTGGCTGCGCGAGCAGTTTCATGACCTCGGTGTTACGCAGCCGAACCGGATCATGCTATTGACCCAACCGCGCGTTTTCGGCCACGTGTTCAACCCGGTCAGCTTCTGGTTTTGCTTTGACGGGGAAGACGTACTTTATGCTGTTGTGGCCGAGGTGACCAATACCTACGGCACGCGCCACAGCTATCTGTGCCACAATCCAAACTTTGCGCCGATTCAACCGTCGGACCGGATCGTGGCGGACAAGCTGATGCATGTGTCACCGTTCCAGAAGATCGAAGGGACGTATACATTCCGATTTGACTTCCGTGCGGACAGGGTTGGCGTCTGGATAGATTACGGGCGCGAGAATGGCGGGCTGATTGCCACGCTTACCGGCCCGCGTGCTGCGCTGACGGACCGGACGATCCTTTGGTCGCTGATACGCAGACCGTTTGGCGCGCGGCGTGCGTTTGCCCTGATCCTGTGGCAGGCGTTGAAATTGAAACTGAAAAAGGCCCGGTTTCGCCCGTTTCGTTCCGCTCCTGTCCCTGATCATGCAGTCTCGCGCGTCCGTGAGCCATAAGCCTGGGTTGTTTGCGTAAGATCAAAGACTCAGGTCCGGTCGCGTGTTTGTGGTAGATTTGAAACCGCGAACACGAAGGAGTTGGGTCATGTTGGAAATCTCGGCAAGAAAAGTCGCTCAGGTTGCCATGATGGGGCGCGAATTGGACCGGGCCGAGGGCGAATTGCGCGCTTTCATCGACCGGATGAGCGAGGATGAACAGGCCGAACTGGTTGCCGTCATGTGGATCGGGCGCGAGAGCTTTTTTGCCGAAGATCTGGCCGAAGCCATCGCAACCGCCAAGGCCGAATCGTCCACTCCGTGTGCGGACTATCTGATCGGAACGCCGCACCTGTCGGACCACCTTGAGAATGGTCTGGATGCGTTGGGTATCTCGGCTGAAGATGTCGAGAATGACCTGATGTGAGGGTCTAGGGCGCGGGAATTTCCCTCTGCCGAGCTGAGGTCATTCGCAATACGCGTGGCGTTCAGGTAGTCTGGCCTCTGAATACCTTCGGAATGAAAGGGGTATTGGTGCGCTCGGTGCTGGTTGCAATATTGGCTTTGGTGTTTCTGGTCGGCAGTCTGGCTGGGCCGCGCCCAGTGGCGGCGTGCCCGGTTTGCACAACACTGCCGGAATATTCACTGGCCGATCGCATATTATCGGCCCGTATTGTCGTTCTGGCTGCACCGACGTTGGACAACCCGTTCAGGTATTCCCCCGTTTCAGTTCTGAGGGGCACGGCCGAACAGCTTTCCGACCTGCCGGATATACCCTTTCTGGTCGACAGCGTGACCAGATCCGCGTTTCGCGCCGATCCGGGCAGACGGGTGCTGATGATTTATGGTGCGGGGTATCCGGACAAGGCCGGGCGCAGCCTGTCCACCGGCTGGAGCAAAGGCTTCCTGATGACGGCCGCGCGCGCAGAGTTCGTGGCGGCGATACGTCATCAAGGCGCGTCCTGGACCTTTGGAAAGACCGATGATCCCACGCGCGTCGCCTTTTTCGGGGCGTATCTTGGGCATGAGGATGCGTTGCTTCGAAACGCGGCGTTGATCGAAATTCATCGCGCGCCCTATTCAACGGTCCGGCAATTACGCGATCGAGGGTCTACTGCCGCGTTGCTGCAGGAATTGCAGTCTGTGAACCGGCTGGCCTACGCGCCTGCTGTGATCCGGTTGTTGGGTCTTCAGTCAGACCCGGCGGCCAAAGCCGCCGTCAGAACACGCTACCAGCGGGCGTTGGCGGCTGGTGACCTGAACCTTTATGACTGGGCGCTTGCGGGGATAGAAGTTGATGGTGCTGCCGCGATCGAGGCTATTGGGGCATCCCTGAAACAGCAGAGCCTGACCCAGGACATGAAACGCGACCTGATCCGAGCGCTGACGGAGTCCGGTACAGCCCGGTCAGAGTTTCAGGCGCAGATATTGGAAACATTCAAACGCGAGTTGCAGCAGAATTCATCGCTTGCCGTGTGGATTGCCCTTGCTGCGAAATCCTGGGACACGGACATATTGAACCCCGAGCTTCGTTCGATTTTGTCGACGGAACAACTGGAGCCCGCAGCGCATTTCCTTATCGAAAACACGTTGGTTCAGGTTGAGTAGACCACAAACGGGTCGAATGTAGATTTGAGGAACGGGTAACAGACCGCACGCTATGCGGATGGCTGCCTTTCCCGACCATGATGGCTGAATACCACTTGGTTTGATTGGACGTCCGACCGGAAGTCCGCCGCCCGTCCCGGCAGCGAAAGATAAAAGCGTTGAAGGCCGGGTTCGATGTCCACGGCCATCGCCGCGCAGCGATGGCACATCTTTTCGATCCGCACATGGGATTGGCGGTCTCGCATGGCAGCAACCAGATCACCGTGTGCCATTGACAGTTTTTCAAATTCGGGACTGTCGAGCACTGTCTTGTCGCCAACCAGTGCGTAGACCGCTTCGAGATCGGATTTACCCTTGAGGTCGACGAAACCAGCCTCAAGCATCGCCAGATCCTGCCGGGCAAGGCGGTGCACCGAGCTTGAGACCAGAATATCGTATTCGACATGTCGGCAACTTTGTTCGATCCGCGCCGCGACGTTCACGACGTCTCCTATGACGGTATAGTTGAACCGGCTGCGCGATCCGATATTGCCCACACAGGCCTGACCCGTGGCGCAGCCCGTCGCCAATGCGATCGGTGGTCTGCCCCGCATTACGTCCGAGTCGTTGAAATCTGTCAGAGCTTTCCGCATCAACAGGGCGGCACGGGCTGCCCGGCAGGGGTGATCTTCAACGGGCAGGGGTGCGTTCCAGAACGCCATCACTGCGTCACCGATGAATTTGTCAATTGTCCCTCTTTCCTTCAGGATCTGATCGCCCACCTGCGAGAACAGCTCGTTCAACAACGCGACCAGATCGGTGGCTGACACGGATTCCGACAAAGGCGTGAACCCCCGGATGTCCGAGAACATGACGGTGATTTCCTGCGTTTCACCGCCCAGTTGCAGCCTGTGACCCGACACTTCCATCTCATCCAGAATCTCGGGGGCGACATAGTGCGAAAAGACCTGTCGGATTTCCCGTTTTTCCCGCTCGGTCGAAACGAACAGGTAACCGGCAAGCATGCCAAAATTGGCCATGCCGCCCATCAAGGGGAATGTCACATCGAACAGGACAAGCTGGTTCTGAAAGGCCAGCCAACTGGTGCCCAAGACCACACCTGCCGCCGCGCCACCGGCGACGAATGAGGCGACCGCGCCAAAGCTGGACATGACCGCGATCACAATCAGGCCAAGCAGGACAAAGGACAAAAGCTCGAGCGCGGCGGTCACGTCAGACCGGCTGAGCATTTCCCCCGTGATGATCTGTTCCAGCATCTGGGCATGGATCGACACGCCGGGAACGGATTCCCCCAATGACGTCTGGTGCATATCGAACAGACCAGCCGCAGATGTCCCGATCAGAATAATCCGGCCTTCGATTTGAGCCCTCAGTTCGGGATCATCCGGGTTCTGCATCACTGTGTCGGCGGACAGGTACAGCTCTGGCTGGTCGTGTCTGTATCTGATCCAAACTTCGCCGTTCTCGGTGGTTGGCAGCTGAAAATCCCCCAGTTCGACCGCAAGCATGATGCCTTCTTCGTCGGATGCGCCTTCGGCAAGGATAAAGGGCGCGCCGATGGCGACCCTTAAGGCTTCGATCCCCAGACCGGGCATTGGCCCGCTTGGACCGCCCCATAAAACTGGAACCCGCCGCACGATTCCCGTACCCCCCAAGGGTGAGACGTTGACGCCGCCGATCCCGGCCGCGCTGCGATCAAGCGGGGCGGCGATCGGTGTCCAATAGGGGACCGAGATCAAACCAGCGGTTGGGTTTTCTCCAATTTCAATGATGCCTGCCGCCGGGGTAACCTGATTGCCTTCGTCAGACAGTCGCGCTGCCGTCCCCATGACCACGGGCCAATTGGCAACTTCCAATCCGAACAGCACGTCATAATCCAACTTTTGCGCGCGATCTTCGACCGTCACCACACCGGCGAGCGCCGGATCGTGCAACAACCGAACCGGAGAGTACCTGTCCGGTTCAGCAAAGAGCATATCGAACGCAATGGCCGCGGCGCCGTATTCCCCCAGGTTTTCAACCATCTGAGCCAATAAGGTCCGGGGCCATGGCCATTGACCCCAATTCGCCAGCGATTTTTCGTCGATGTCCAAAACCCGAACGGGCAGATCCGGGTTGTACTCTCTGGGCATGGCGCGTTGAAGAAGGTCAAAATAGATCAGCCGCGTCATCCGCACGGGATAAGGATCCATGACCCTGATGAAACAGCCGATCAGGATCAGGCCCAAACCCACCAGCCGAAAACCGCGTCGGCGGATAACCTTTTCCTTGGGCTTCACGGTCACGTTAACCTCCGAAGTCAGTGGGCTATGCCCATGTTAACGCGCTGCTTGATTGCCTTTACCTTTGCCCTTTCCGTTCCCCGGGCCTTTGCCCTTTCCGGGATTGCCAAAGCCGCGTGAATTTCTGGTTTGCCCTCCGGGATTGCTGCCATCCCCATGGCCGGACCGATTTGTCTTGGTTTCGGGTTCAGGTGCCGGAGGTTCCGGCGCAGGCGGCTCGGGTGCGGGCGGCTCGGGTGCCGGTGGTTCTGGCGCAGGTGGTTCAGATGCTGGCGGTTCTGACGCAGGCGGCTCAGGCGACCGGGGTTCAGGGGCAGGGGGGTCATTGCGGCGCGTTTCACGGAATGCTGCCCTACGCTGCCTTACAGGTGTTCGAAACTGAGCATCAGATTTCAGGACCGGGACCGGCGCAAGCTCTCCGGCGCAACCGCCAATGTCGATCTGCAACGGGCTGAGCAGGTTTTCCTGAGACTGAATGAAGGGAAACCCATTGTTCAAAGCCAGCTCATACTGTTCTTGATCCACAGGACGACCGACATTTCCGCGTTCGCTTGTGGCGAACAAGCTGCACTGCCGCCCCGTCGCGCGACAGCTTCCGGTCAGGCTGCACATTTCAACATTGCCTTCCAGCACCAGCATGGCGCTCTGGCTGCCGGGGACAACCCACATATCAAACGTGGTTCCGCGAACGGCCATCGTCGCTGTTGGTGTTCGGATCGAATAGGCCCGTTTCTTGCTCTTGCCCGAGATGAACCGAAAGCTGCCGCCGAGTGCCTGTACCGCAAATGATTTGGCCTTGCGGTTGCCGCGCAACATCGTCACGTCCAGAACCATGCTGGCATTCGGGCCGATCGCGATCTTCGTCTCATCGACAAAAACCAACTGGACCAAACCATTGCCATCCGTGGATATTGCGTCGCCCGAGACGACTTCCATTCCCGATGTCAATGGCTGTGAATTTCCGGCGCGTGTGATCTTGGCGCCTTGCTTAACTCCGATAACCGTCCCGATATTTGCAATCGCCTGGACAGGCATAAGAGACACACAAAGAATAACGTAAACAACTCTGAACCAGGCCAAGCGTCTATTCCCCCAAATAGATTATGTCGCGAGCGATGTGCTCACTGCCCGGTTTGAACCTCTGAAAAATCAGTCTTTTTATTGATATCGCTTAAAATATGTCTGACCAAATATGCCTTAAACATCGTGCTTTTGGCAAGTATTCTGACTTTTTGCAGGTTTTTCATTAACTTGTGCGCATATCGGGCAAGCAAAGCTCTGCCGGGTTATCGTGTGTGACCCAGCTTCAAATATCAAATGAGTGCCTGTTTTCAGAAAATTAGCGACGCGCAGGAAAATCGCCTTGTATCTGGTGCGCAGGCGAGGATATACCCGCCAGCGGAGACGTGGCCGAGTGGTCGAAGGCGCTCCCCTGCTAAGGGAGTAGGCGGGAAACCGTCTCGAGGGTTCGAATCCCTTCGTCTCCGCCACCCACCCCTATCTCTGTCAGGACAGTCTTTCTTTCCCGGTTTTCTCCCGTTTTTCCGGGCGCTTGGGTTATGCCATCTGCCAGAGAGACGATCGTAATCCCTTGAGCTGGAGCGATTTCCTCTCAACGTCTCCGGAGGCACCAACACGCGCTTCGGTTAGCGCCAAATTTCCCTGCTAACAGGGAATTTACAGGGAAATTCTTCAAGTTTCAGCCTTGTGAGCAATTCTTCCCACTAAATCCTCTCAATTTATCAATGAGTTACGCAAGAATTCCCTAAGCAAATTAACAGGGAACTTTTTCGCCATTATCAGGGAAGTTTTCCGCGGGAACAGGGACCGCGGCCCGCAGATCAGGGATACCCTGCGTTGGGCTCGAACCCGTACAACCTGACCTGCGCGTCCCAGTCCAGCGGCACGGGTTTGCGGATGATCCGTTCGAGCGTCAGGTCGGCAGGCTGGCGCCCCTCGAGGACAGCGCCTTGGATGGCAGGCGCCAGGAACGCCAGTTGCGCCCGGGTGCGGATGTAGGATTCGGAATGCCGTGTTGCGGCGGCGATCTCGCCGAGGGGCTTGCCTCCGCGCAGATCGGCCACCCAGGCATGGGCCTGGGAGAGGGCGCGCAGCAGCGTGCGATCGGGCTGTCGCGCACGCTCCCCGACGACGATCTTGCCTTCCACGCCCCGACGCCGAAGGGCGAAGGGGGCCTCAATCGAGAGGCCTGACGGATTTATCGCCTTCCGATAGAGATCGAGTGCTTCGGCGAGCGCCTTGGCCTGCAGCCTTAGGACGATGCGGTTCTTCCCGACGCAACCCTCGGCCAAAAGCGCGGCGAGGAGACTAGGCGTGCCGCTTGTGAGTCGATCGGCGAGGTGGCGCACCCTGTCCCTGACGGCGTTGCCCCGCTGTAGGTCCTCTTCTGCACAGATCCGGTGGTCGCGGGCGAGAGCGACGAGGTGGTTGGCAACGGTTTCCGCCACCGCCTGCTCCAGCGCGGCTGCGGGCAGCCGCCATCCAGCGGGATCTGGGCCGCCGGAGATTAACCGGTTCGAGACATAGTACCGGATCTGCCGGCCATGACGCCGGGTATGTGTCGGGGTCAGCCTGTCGCCGGTGTCGTCGCGCAGCTTGCCCGCCAGCGGAGCGACGCGGGTCGCGCCGGAATGATCCCCGGTGCCTCTTTGGCCCCGCGGTCGTGCACTGGCGGCCTTCAGCTTCGACTGGACCCGGTCCCATAGGGCCTCGTCCACGATCAGCTCATGCTGCCCATCCCAAACCCGGGCCTTGTGGCGGATCTTGCCGATGTAGATCGGGTTGCGCAGGAGCGCATAGATCTGGCCACGCGACAACGGATTGCCGCCTTGGATCCGCCCGGATTTGAAACGGTGAAGCTTAGATCGCAGGCCCAACTTATTGGCTCGGCGCATGACGGCGTTCAGGCAGCCGAGCTCGTCGTAGAGGGCAAAGATCGTCCGGACGGTTTCTGCCTCATCCGCGTTGATGATGAGACCGCGGGTCTTAGGATCTGGATGCGGATTGTACCCGAGCGGCGGCACGCCACCCATCCAAAGCCCCTTCTTCTTGGAGGCCGCGATCTTGTCCCGGATCCGTTCGGCCGTAACCTCGCGCTCGAACTGGGCAAAGGACAAAAGCACGTTCAGGGTCAGTCGACCCATGGATGAGGCCGTGTTGAAGGCTTGGGTGACTGAGACGAAGGAACAACCGGCCGCATCGAAGCGCTCGACCAATTTGGCGAAGTCGGCAAGGGAACGGGTGAGACGGTCGATCTTGTAGACCACCACCATCTGAACGAGCCCCGCCTCGATGTCGGCCAGCAGGCGCTGGAGGGCAGGCCGATCAAGCGTTCCGCCGGATATGCCGCCGTCATCGTAGCGTGTCTTGCCCGCAACCCAGCCCTCGTGCCGTTGGCTGGCGATATAGGCGGCACAGGCTTCGGCTTGTGCGTCCAGCGAATTGAAGTCCTGGTCGAGCCCCTCGTCGGAGGATTTGCGCGTGTAAATGGCACAGCGGATCCGCGGTTTGTTCATGGTCAGGGCACCTTCCTCAGGCCGAAGAAGCGCGGCCCGGACCACCGGGCCCCGGTGATGGCCCGGGCGATCGGCGACAGCGACGCATAACGCTGACCATTCCAGACGAAGCCACCGTCGATGACATCGACCACATGGGTCACGCCATTCCATTCCCGGATCAGGCGCCCTCCTGGCTTCAGGGCGGGGCTGCTGGTACCCCGGTCGTCGCGGACCGCTTTCTGCAGCTTGCCGACAAAGCCCTTGGGCAATCCGCCGCGTTCATTTACCTGCACCTCGAAGGCCAGATACCGGCGCAGGAACGGGCTGCTGAGGCGCTTCGGGACCGGTGTGCCAAAGACCGCGTCCCAGGCGGCGCTCAGCGCCGCCCGGTCCATGGTCTCGATCTCGGCGAGGGAGAGCTTCATGTCGCGCTCTCCGGGCCGCTGGTGATGCGGTAGACGGCGCCAGCGCCGGGTTTGGCGGGGTCCGCGCGGTTGATCGTGTATCCGGCCTTCCTAAGCCCGCTCATCGCAGCCCGGACGGAATGCGGCTGCCAGCCGGTGGCGGATTGCAGAGTGGTCAGATCCGCGCCGGCCTTGCGGCTCAGCAGTTTGCGCAGGATTGCGGACTTGGTCTCGCGCGGGGGTGTCGATTTGGATGTGGACATGTTTGCTCCTCGGTTCTCCGGGCCAGCGTTATGCTGGCCCTGGTACCGAGATGCGCCCGGGATGATCCTGCCAGGCGTGGCAACAGTGACGCTCTTGGCGCGTCGGAAGTCCAGTTTGGAATGGCGCTATTTGCGCATTTTGGAATCTTCTGAGATTGGGACGCCCATACGCTCCAGCCTGAGCCTCCCCAACTGAACGGGTCCACCGTTATGTTCAGGAAACGGAGGACTAAGAATGGCAGACAAGAGACCGAAGCCCGAAGAGATTGTCTTGAAGTTACGGCAGGTTGAAATTCTGATGGGGCAAGGCATGTCCCGTCTTGATGCGATCAGACAGATCGGCGTTGTTGAACAAACCTATTACCGCTGGCGAAAGAAGTACGGCGGAATGGGTGTAGATCAGTTGAAAGAACTGAAGCGGCTTCAGAAAGAAAACGAGCGGTTGAGACGCGCGGTTTCAGATCTGACGTTGGACAAACTGATCCTCGCGGAGGCGGCCAAGGGAAACTACTGAGCCCCGCTCGTCGCCGTGCTTGTATTAACCATGTACGCAACCAGCTGAACGTTTCCGAGAGACGCGCCTGTCGCGTGCTGGGGCAACACCGGTCCACGCAGCGGCGGGTCCCACAAGGTCGCGCAGACGAAGACCGACTGGTCGCCGAC